>CACZAY010000082.1 GCA_902779265.1 uncultured Bacteroidales bacterium
CTCCAGCTGCTCTCCGAGTTGAGCCGCTTCGGCGTCGAGCGTGTCATCTTCACGCCCCATCACACTTCGCCCCGCTTCATGAATACGCCCGAAATCATCCAGCCGCTGTTTGATGACCTGAAGGCCCAGGCGGCGCAGCGTGAACTTGCCATCGAGTGTGAGGGCTACAGCTTCGAATACCGCATGGACGAGAGCTTCATCGAGCTGATGCAGACGGGAAAATACGGCGAGGCGGCGTGTCAGATCAGGCCGCTCTATGGCCGTTATCTGCTCATCGAGAATGGCTTTTCGCACCCCGTGCCGGGTTTTGACGAACTGTCGGCGCGTCTCTTGCAGGACGGCTACTATCTCGTCCTGGCACATCCGGAGCGTTACTACTACTATGCGGGGCATAAGGGCCGCTTCTATCATCACTTGCAGGAGCTGCAGGTCGAGTTCCAGGTGAACTTATTGTCATTTGCGGGCTATTACGGCGATGTGCCGAAGAAGATGGCCTATTGGATGCTCGAAAACGGGTATGTGAATTTCCTGGGCAGCGATGCGCACCACATGCAGCACATGAAGCTGCTTGACAAGTTCCTGCGTTCGAAGGAGTATGCCGCCATCAACGACCAGCTGTGCGACTGCATCGGCAATGACCAGTTCTGAGCGCGGTAATGACATTGGCCGATGAACCTGTGCGGATGAACGCCATTGGCCAAAACACTGAAAAATCCCAAAACAAAAAATAGTTTTACATGAATCATATTTTCCCTATCTGCGCCGTGGCATCTTTGGCCGTGGCGCTTGACGCATCGGCAGCCGAAAAACTGTCGATTAAATCTTTTCGTAACGGAGACTATAAGCAGAAAAGCGCGCCAGTGAGTCGTTCTACGGCCGATGGCAAGCACTATACTGCCATCAGCGCCGATGGGCGTTCCATTGTGAAATACCAGTACAGTAACGGCGCCGTGGTCGATACGCTTCTTTCGCTCGACAATGTGCGCAACGACGAGAAAATTGACCTCAAGGGGCTGCGTCTGTCGGGCTATGAGCTGAGTGAAGACGAGGAGCGTCTGCTGGTCTATGCCAACCCCGAGAGCATCTACCGCCGTTCGTTCAGGGCAGACTATTTCTACTACGTGATTTCGGCGGGCGGCGTGCGTCGCAACGACTTCAAGCGGCTCACCGAAGGCAAGGTGCAGGCTGCCAAACTGTCGCCCGACGGCCGCAGCGTGGCTTTTGTGCGCGACAACAACCTGTTCCTCACCAAAATCATGAGTGCGTCGATCGAGAAGGTCGAGCGTCAGGTGACCGAAGACGGCGCATGGGGCAAGGTTATCAACGGCGTGCCCGACTGGGTGTACGAAGAGGAGTTCGTGATGAACCGCGCCTACTGCTGGTCGCCCGATTCGAAATACATCTGCTACCTGAAGTTCGACGAGAGCGAAGTGAAGGAATATTCATTGCCGATGTACCGTGGCATGGCACCGTCGCGCGACGAATATGAGTTCTATCCAGGCTCGTACGACTACAAATATCCCGTGGCGGGCGAGGTGAACAGCAAGGTGACGGCGTGGAGCTACGACGTGTACAACCGCAAGCACAAGCAGCTCGACGTGCCGTGTGAGGTCGATGGCTACATCATGCGCATCAAGCCCACGGCCGATGCCACAAAAATCGCCGTCATGACCCAGAACCGCCATCAGTCGGATTTCCGCCTCTACTTCGTGCATCCGGCATCGGGCGTAAGCACATTGGCCATCCAGGACACCAACGAGCAGTATGTGTCGGACGACAATATGAACCAGATTCGATTCTACGATGACGGCTTCACTTTCGTGAGCGAGAAGTCGGGATTCCGTCACCTCTACTACTACGACATGAACGGCAGGCTGCAGCGGCAGATGACGCACGGCAACTTCGACGTGACGGAGGTCTATGGCTACGACCCGAAGACGCGCACGGCCTACGTCCAGACGGCCTATGTGGGCGAAGGCTCGGCCATGCCGTCGGAACTCACACGCGGCATCTATAAGGTTACGGCCAATGGCACAATGACGCCCCTCTTCAACGGCGGCAAGGACGGCGCAGGCTGTCGTGGCACGCATTCTGCTGCATTCAGCCGTGGTTTCGTCTATATGCAGCACGCCTACGAGGATGCCGACACTCCGGTGCGAATCACGTTGGAGCAGGTCAGCGGCCTCAAACTCGTCAAGGTGATTGAAGACAACAAGGCACTACGCGAATCAGCACGTTATGCGCAACGCAGCCGCCGCGAGTTCTTCCAGTTCACCACGCTCGACGGCGTCGTGCTCAACGGCTATCTGACCAAGCCCTACAATTTCGACCCGAACAAGAAATATCCCGTCCTGATGGAGCAGTACGGCGGTCCGGGCAGCCAGCAGGTGCTTGACCGATGGAAATTCGAGTGGGAGCAGTTTCTCAACCAGGAGGGATACGTCGTGGCTTGTGTGGATGGCCGAGGCACCGGCGCGCGTGGAGCAGCCTGGGAGCGTCAGACCTATTGTCAGCTCGGCGTGCTTGAATCGCAGGATCAGCTGCATGCAGGCCGCTACGTGGCTTCGTTGCCCTACGTCGATGCCTCGAGAATCGCCATCTGGGGCTGGAGTTTCGGCGGCTACAACACGCTGATGGCCCTGTGTGGCGGCAACGACGTCTTCAAGTTGGGCATGGCCGTCGCACCCGTCACCGACTTCCGCTTCTACGACACCATCTACACCGAACGCTACATGCGCACGCCGCAGGAGAATGCCGACGGCTACCGTGCATCGAGCGTCCTGGAACGTGCTACGCGACTGAAGGGCGACGTGCTCGTGATCTGTGGTACGGCCGACGACAACGTCCATCCGCAGAACACCTACGAACTGACCGAGCGTTGGGTTCAGGCCGACATTCCGTTCGACATGCACGTCTATACCAACCGCAACCATTCGATTACGGGCGGCAACACGTCCAACTACATCTATTCGCAACTGTTCCGCTATCTGCAGAAGAACCTGTGATTCAGCCGGTTGTGGACGCTTGCGCCATTGGCCAAGAATACCGGCCGAAGAAAGACAAAGAACTTAAAATCAAAAGATATGATGAAAAAATTATTTTATTTGTGGCCAATGGCAGCGCTGATCACTGCCTGCGGACCGAAGGAGACCGCCGTGAGCGAGCCGCCGATGGTGCGTCTCACCACCGTCCAGACCCTGTCGGAGGCCGAACACGCATCCTATCCCGGCCGGACCCAGGCCACCCAGACGACCCATGTCGCATTCCGCGTGAGTGGCACATTGGCCGATGTCAAGGTCAAGGAGGGCGATGCCGTGCGTGAAGGTCAGGTCCTTGCCACGATGGACAGCCGCGACTACCAGGTGCAGCTCTCGGCTACCGAAGCTGAATATCAGCAGATTAAGGGCGATTGCGAGCGTGTTATTGCGCTCTATAACGACGGCTCGACCACGGCCCAGAACTACGACAAGGCGCGCTACGGACTTGAACAGATTACGGCCAAGTATCAGCACGCACAGGACCAGTTGGCCGACTGTGTGCTGAAGGCCCCCTACAACGGATACGTCCAGCGCGTGATGCACGAGAGCCACGAGACGGTGTCGGCCGGAATGCCCATCGTCACGCTCTTCTGTTCCAATGGCCTGGAGGTCGTCATCAACATCCCGGCTTCGGGCTTCATGCAGGCCGAGCGCTTTGACTCGTTCACGGCCATGTTCGACGTGCTGCCCGGACGGCGGTTCCCGTTGCGCCTGCTCAGTGTAGCTCCGCGGGCCAATGCCAACCAGCTGTACGAGGTGCGTCTCCTGCTCGAAAATACGGCCGAGAACCGCGAGACACTGCGCAAGGTGACGCCCGGCATGACCGCCCTGGTCGATATTCAGTATAAGGCCGATGAGGATGCGCCCGTAGAGCTGCCGGCCGGAGCCGTGTTGCACAAGGGTGACGAGAGCTATGTCTTTGTCTATGTGGCCGATGGCGCAGGTCAGGGCACGGTGCGGAAGACGGCTGTGCATGTGGCCGATGTGCTCCGTTCGGGCGCAGTCCGCGTCCTGGGTGGCGTGAAGGCCGGCCAGCAGGTGGTCGGCAGCGGTGTGCATCATCTGAATGACGGCCAACGGGTGCGCCCCACGGCCATTCCGTCGAAGGAGAACGTCGGCGGTCTGCTGTAGGCCGGAGTGCGAGTGTTTGAAATCGTTACATTGGCCAATGACTTTATTCCGCATGATTCGAACCTTTTGTGGTTGAGGGACATTGGCCAAGAAATAAAAAATATAGTCTATGGATTTCGGAAAATGGGCATTTGCCAACCATAAGCTCGTGCACCTCATCATCGTGGTGCTGATTATGGGCGGTCTGTATGCCTACTATGATATGTCAAAGCTGGAGGACCCCGAACTGAAGGTGCGTCAGGCGCTGGTTGTGGGTGTCTATCCGGGTGCATCGGCCCACGAGGTCGAGCTGGAACTGGTCGATCCGTTGGAGAAGGCCATCCGGCAGACGCCCGATGTCTATTCCGTCCAGTCGTACTGCTACGCCGACATGTGCATCATCACGGTCGAGCTGCTCAGTACAGTGCCCAATGACGTGCTGGAGCAGCATTGGGACATCATGCGACGCAAGGTGGGAGCCGCCTCGCTGCCAGCTGGTGTGAGCACGGTCCAGGTAAAGGATGATTTCGGCGACGTGTTCGGCATGTTCTACGCCTTGACGGGCGACGGACTGACCGACAAGCAGCTGTCCGACTATGCCGAATATGTCAAGCGTGAGATTGCCAACATTGACGGCGTCTCGCGTGTGGACATCTACGGTAAGCGCAACGAGTGTATCAACGTCACGATGAGGCGTGACAAGATGGCCAATATCGGGGTCTCGCCCGTCGAGGTCATCTCCACGTTGAACGGCCAGACCGAGACCGTCTATGGCGGCTATTTCTCCAATGGCAACAACCGCGTGCGGGTCACGGTGGGCGACCGTTCAACATCGGTCAAGGACATCGGCGAACTCATCATTCAGGGTCACGAGGACGACCAGCTGCGCCTATCGGACATTGCGGACATCACACTCGACTACGACGAGCCTGTGCGCAACTCGATGCAGTACGACGGCGAGACGTCATTGGGCATCTCCATATCGGCCATATCGGGCACTGACATCACGAAAATCGGCAAGGCTGTCGAAACTCGGATGAAGCAGTTGCAGGGACAGATGCCCGTCGGTGTCGAGTTCCACAAGGTCTTCTTCCAGCCCGAACGCGTCAGCGATGCGCTCACGACTTTCCTTGTGAACCTGCTTGAGTCGGTCCTGCTCGTCGTCGTCGTCCTGATGATCTTTATGGGCTTCCGTTCGGGAATTATCATTGGCTATAGTCTGATTATCATTGTCTTGGGCTCTATTCTGGTGCTCTACGCATTGGACGGAACCCTCCAGCGCGTCTCGCTCGGTTCGTTCATCCTGGCGATGGGCATGTTGGTCGATAATGCGATTGTGATTGTCGATGGCGTCTTGGTTGACAAGAAGGCCGGTTGGCCGGCTGACCACGCGTTGACGGCGACGGGCAAGAAGACGTCGATGCCATTGCTTGGTGCGACGCTGATTGCGATTCTGGCATTTTTGCCAATTTTCCTTTCGCCCGATACGACCGGCCTGTATGTGCGCGACCTCTTCATTGTGATGGCCGTGTCGCTGCTGCTGTCGTGGCTGCTGGCATTGGTCCACGTCCCGCTTATGTCGAAGGCCCTGCTCTATGGCAAGACCGATGCCGTGGCCCAGTTGGCGCACCAGCGTGCAGACCTTGCCCGCGAACATTATCGTGAACGCCGTGCCGAACACTTGCAGAAACACAGTTGGCTGCAACGCGTCTTCCGTACCCGTACCTCCAAGCGTGTGGGCGATGAGGAGGGTGATGATGAGCGACATGGCGCTTCGGAATATGACAGCTGGAGCTACCGGAAGCTGACTTCCCTGCTCGAATGGGTGCTTGACCACCGCTGGACGACCATCGCCATCATGGTGGTGCTCATGGCGCTGTCGGGCTACTCGTACAAGTTCATCCCGCAGGCGTTCTTCCCCGATATGGAGTACGACCAGCTCTACATGGAGTACAAGCTGCCCGAAGGCCGCAACTATATGCAGGTCGAACAGGACTTGAAGACCATCCAGGACTATCTGAAGAGCCGTCCCGAGGTGACGCACATCGTGGCCTCGACCGGCGGCACTCCGTCACGCTATAACCTCGTGCGCAGTATTGCGACGCCGTCATTGGCCTACGGAGAACTGATTATCGACTTCGAGTCGTCCGAGGCTTTGAAAAAGAATGTCGATGACATCCAGAGCCATGTCGAGACGATGTTCCCCGATGCCTACATCAAGTTCAAGCGCTACAACCTGATGTACAAGAAATATCCCATCGAGGCTCAGTTCTCGGGCTCTGATCCGGCCGTGCTCCATGCATTGGCCGACTCTTGTGAAGCCATCATGATGCGCACGGGTGCCGTCCGTCTCGTCACGACCGATTGGGAGCCGAAGGTGCCTGTCCTGACTGTCCACTACAACCAGAACAATGCGCGTCGCATCAACCTGTCGCGCAAGGCGGTGGGCACGTCGCTCCTCGCTGCGACCGATGGTATTCCCGTGGGCAATTTCTACAATGGCATCCACTCGCAGAAGATTTACGTGAAGTGTGTCGATACCGACGGTTCGCCCGTCGATGACCTGGAGGAGGCTACGGTCTTCGGCATGATGCCTAATGTGAGCGGCCTGTTGTCCAAGGATGTGCTCTACAGCATTGCTTCCGGCCGGCTGGACGCGCAGCAGCTTGTGGCCCAGCTCTTCAACCCGTCGCCGTTGCGGCAGGTGTGCGACAGTGTCTCGGTCACGTGGGAGGACCCTATCGTCATCCGTTTCAACGGTGTGCGTGCGCAGCGCGTGCAGTGTTCGCCCGTCATCGGACTGGGCACCGAGGCTGCCCGCAAGCAGGTGGAAGTGGCATTGGCCAATGAACTTCATCTCCCCGACGGCTATCGGCTGGACTGGATCGGCGAGAAGGCCGCATCGGACCAGTCGATGAAATACCTGTTCAAGAACTATCCATTGGCCGTCATCCTGATGATCTGTATTCTGGTGCTGCTGTTCGGCGACTATAAGGTGCCGACACTGCTCTTCTGCTGCATCCCGATGATTCTGGTCGGCGTCATCCCGGCCGTGCTCATTTCGGGCAAGACCTTCGGCTTTGTGGCCATTGTGGGCGTGCTCGGACTGGTGGGCATGATGATCAAGAACGGCATCGTGCTGATGGACGAGATCAAGCTCCAGATCGGCGGGGGAAAAGACAGGCGTCAGGCCCTGATTGACTCGTCGTTGTCGCGCCTGCGCCCTGTGCTGATGGCATCGCTCACCACCATCCTCGGCATGATTCCGCTGGTGCCCGATGCAATGTTCGGCTCGATGGCCGTCACCATCATGGGCGGCCTGGTCATGGCCACCATCATCTGTCTGGTCATCATTCCGGTGCTCTATGCGCTGTTCTATGGTATTAAAAAAGAGGAGGAATAAGCAATGAAAAGATATGTTTTAATCGTCCTGTGCGTCCTGTGTCTCATTCCGCGCGCCGTGGGGCAGGAGCAGGCCGTGCTGACGCTCGACAGCTGCATCGCATTGGCCCTGAAGAACAACAAGTCGCTCCAGTCCGCCCAGCTGCAGGCCGAGCGCTATCGATATGAAGAGAAGTCCTACCGCGCTAATTTCTTCCCGAATTTCAAGTTGTTGGCCAATGATATTTGGAGCGACGCCAAGGGAACCTTCGGCGGCGATATTTTCGGTGGGTTGGCCGATGGCGTTTCCCAGTTCCTCACCGGTCTGGCCCAGTTGGGTCACTTCACCGATGCCAACCAGCTGGCTGCCGTCCAGCAGTTCGGTCAGGGTATGAGCGCCTACAGCGAGGGCATCGACTACAAGTTCGGTAACATTTTCTCGGCCGGCATCACGCTGGAACAGCCGCTCTACATGGGCGGCAAGGTCACGACGGCCTACCAGATGTCGCGTCTGGGCCGCCAGATGGCCGAACAGGGCGCCATCCTCGGTCAGAGCGAGGTTATCGTCCGCGTGCAGGAGGCCTATGCGCTTGTGGTCAGGGCCAATGAGATGCACAAGGTCGCCGTGCGCTACGACTCGCTGCTCACCTCGTTGCTCACCGATGTCCAGAACGCAGAACGGTGTGGCCTGCGCAGTCGCAACGACGTCCTGAAGGTGCAGGTCAAGCTCAGTGAGGCCGAACTCCAGATGCGTCAGGCCGAAAACGGGCAGCGGTTGGCCACGATGAACCTGTGCCACAACATCGGACTTCCGCTCACGACCCAGCTGCAACCCGACATGACGGCCTTCGACGTGGCACCCGATACCCGCGTCTCTGCATCGGCCGATGTCACGTCACGTCCCGAATACAACGTGCTGGAACTCAAGTCCGAACTCGCCGCCCAGCAGGTCAAATTGGAGCGTTCGGAATACCTGCCGCAGGTCGTCCTCGGTGCGGCCTATCTCTACAACAACGGCTTTGAATTGGCCGACAAGAAACTGTTCGACAAGCCGACGGCGGCCGTGATGCTCAATGTCACTGTGCCGCTCTATCATGCCAACAAGGGCATCAACAAGGTGCGTTCTGCCCGTCTCGCGGCCGAGCGAGCCCAGCTGGAACAGGCCGACCTCGTCGAACAGATGAACCTCGAGCTGGCCCAGGCGGCCAACAACCTTGACGAGGCGTTCCTCGAAGTCTCATTGGCCGAAAAGAGCCTCGCCCAGAGCGAAGAGAACCTGCGCGCCTCGCGTTCGGGCTACGACCTCGGCACCGAGTCGCTCAGCGACCTGCTGGAGGCCCAGACCTTGTGGCAGCAGTCGTATGCGAAGTTGGCCAATGCCCGTGCCTCGCTCTTCGTCGCCGCCACGAAATACCGGAAGGCAGCCGGCCAATTGTAATTGAGTGAAGAAATAAGAAGTAAGAAATAAGAGTTGACAGCTGGAGCAAACATCATTTTTACTCCAGAAAGTTTCGGGAGTTGCAGACTTGCGAAACTATAATAACGCCTCATGAAAGCAAAAGGTTATATCTATGGCATTCTCTCGGCCGCGGCCTATGGCACGAACCCGATTTTTGCCAAGCCGCTGTATGCCGACGGCATGAATCCCGATTCGGTCCTCCTGTTCCGCTACGTGTTGGCCGTCATCGTTCTGGCTCTCATCATGGCCTATGGCGGGTGGAGACAAGGGTCATTGGCCAATGCCTTTCGCGTCAGCCGCCACAACATGCCGCAGCTTATCCTGTTGGGCGTCATGATGGCGGTCAGTTCGCTCACGCTTTTCGTCAGCTACAACTACATTCCCGTGGGCATCGCCTCGACGCTGCTCTTCGTCTATCCCATCATGACGGCGCTCATCATGACACTGTGTTTCCACGAGCGGCTTTCGTGGCTCGTCGTGTTGTGTCTTGCCATCGCGTGCAGCGGCATCGTCATGCTCTGTCCCGTGGAGGAAGGTAGCATCTCCCTCGACGGCGATTTCCTGGTCGGTTTCCTCATCGTGATGCTCTCCGGCCTGTCGTATGCCATCTATCTAGTCGGCCTGAACAAGACGCGGCTGCGCACCATCGCATCGATGCCCGTTACGCTCTACGTGCTGATATTCGGCACATTGCTCTTCGTCGTCCGCCTGCTCTTCTTCTCGCCGCTCACCTTGCCCGAGCATCCCCTCTCATGGCTCAATCTGTTGGCCCTCGGCATCCTGCCTACCGTCGTCTCGCTCATCTGCACGGCGCGCGCCATCCAGAACATCGGCAGTACGCAGACGGCGCTCCTCGGTGCGCTCGAACCCGTCACGGCGGTTGCCCTCGGTGTCATCATCCTGGGCGAGAGCGTCACGTTACGCGACATCGGCGGCATGGTGCTCATCTTCCTTGCCGTCACGCTTGTCGTCTATCGCAAGCGGTAACTCAAGGAAGCGATGCTTTCAGCGTCACCGATCCCTCGTCATTTTTTTGTAGAGACGTCACCATGTGGCGTCTCTACCCGTCCCCATTCCGTTTTGTCTGTCGTAGAGACGTGCCATGGCGCGTCTCTACCCAATCCCCAACGCACATTTTTTTGAGACGGCGTACACGCCGTCTCTACAGCCCATACCGATTAAATTTTTCTTATTTTTTGCTCCAAAAATCCCCAAAATCGCCCGCAAACCTATAAAAATGTCATTGCACATGCAAAAAGTTGTGCGAAATGGGGTTCATTTTTCTTTTTTTCATAACTTTGCGCGGGCTATTGAACCGCCAGCGTTCCACCTGTTTATGGCGCGGCGTTGAGACCCACTTTATACTAATAACCAACAAAACCTAATCATTTATGAGACATTTTTACTCATTCCTGTTGCTCGCGGTGCTTTCCTGCATTGCCGGCACGAACGCATGGGCTTACGATTTTGTGGCCGACGGCATCTACTACAACATCAAGTCAAGCACAGATTTGACCGTGGAGGTGACGTACGAATCATATGAAGCCAAAAATTACAGCGGCGATATTGTTATTCCTGCAACAGTCGAAAATGGCGGCAAGACCTATAGCGTGACGAGCATTGGCTATGATGCTTTCTACGAATGTTCATCCATGACGAGTGTTGTGCTTCCGGAAGGTCTGACCAGTATTCAGGGACGTGCTTTCTGTGGCTGCGCGGGTCTGTATCATATCTGTATTCCAAGCAGCGTGACGAGCATTGGCTATAATGCTTTTGAATATTGTTCCAACTTGGCAAAGGTCTGCAACTTCTCGTCTCTTACCATTGAAAAAGGCTCATCAGAGCATGGTAATGTCGCGTCAAGAGCAGAGGCTGTCTATAACAACCCTTCGGTCGAAGAAGATTTCCTTGTGATTGAGGATGAGGGCAAGAAGTATGTGTGTGGCTACATTGGAACGGAAAAAAGTATCGTCTTGCCGAATGTGGATGGCGTGGCAGATTATGCTTTTTATGGATATAAGAATCTGGTGGGTGTCACGATTTCAGACGGCATTACCAGTATCGGCAACCGTGCGTTTTCTTATTGTACAGATTTGACCGAGGTCTCGATTCCGGCCACAGTGACGAAAATAGGAGGGAGTGCTTTCGAATATTGCACGAAGATGACTGGTATTGTCATCCCCGAGTCGGTCACGAGCATCGGAAGCTGGGCGTTTTATTGGTGTAAAAGTCTCAAGTCCGTTACGCTTCCGAGTGGTATCACAGAGATTGAGGAGGGTGTATTTGTAGGCTGTTCTTTCTCCTCTGTCATTCTTCCCAGTGGTGTGACATCCATCGGCGAGTGTGCGTTCCTGAGCTGTGATAGCTTGAAGAACTTGACGGTTCCAGACGGTGTGACGAGCATTGGT
>CACZAY010000083.1 GCA_902779265.1 uncultured Bacteroidales bacterium
GCATTCAATGTAGCAACGGCCTTCTGGAACTCTGGGAGGATAATCTCGGCCTTCTTGCCCTGGTACGTGAGCTTGAAGTTATCGAAGATGACCCAGTGGTTGTTGGTGCTCGAAGGACCAAGCGTACCCTTCACACCGACACGGAGGACATCACCCTTCTTTGCTACAAGACCGAAGGCAGATACCTTGTATGCATCCTTTGCAAAAGCCTCGGCTGCCTGAGCCATGGTGTTCGGATAAACATAGAAACCTAATGGATCTGAAGAGAAACCAGTCGTTGCGAATGACGTTTCAACAGGTGTCTGGAAGTCATAGACACAATTCATGGCGGTCTTGTTATCGTTCATATAAACGTAACCCAGAGTGTCTGGACGAGGATTTCTGAATTCACCGTCATCGGTAAAGACATTGCGCCAAGCGGTCTTGTTAGCATCATCGTCACGATACTGACGGTAGAAGCCCTGCATTGAGATTTCATAGACACCTACAGGGGCGTCCTTAACCTCCTGATATACATCGAATGAACCAGATCCATACTTCTCACCGCAAGAACTGTTGACTGTAGGACTGCCACTCCAACCTGTAGCGCCATTCGAGAAGTCTGGATTGACCAAATACTGTGTGAAGTCAGTACCTGGGGTCAGACCGTTCTGGATAACAGCAGCACGCAAGTCATTCAACCACTGAGTCAAATTGATGATTGAGTCAGTAGACAGTTCCTTGTTGGTAAGGACCTCTTCAGCATCGATATCGACGAAGTCGGCCAAGTCATCCTTCTCCTCGCACTCGACGTTCTCGTCACCTGCGATGCCCTTAGCTGCATCAATGGCGGCAATCAAATTCTGCCAAGCAGCGATATTCTCGGCTACAGTGGTGTTATAATAGGTATCGATGTTGCTTGCGGCTGCCATGATGGCCTCTACATCGGTGCTGGTCTTGTAATCAGAAACATAGGCATTGTAAACTGCTGCGATGCTCTTGGTTACATAGTCATCCTCACCGAGGACAGCTACACGCAAATCACCCTGACGAGCCTTGTCAACAGACTCATAGCTCTTGCCCAATGCATAGAGGCGGAAGTCCTTGGCTGCGGCCCAGTTGAAGTTGGCATCCTTTACGATAATACCCAGAATGAGGGCGCTATCCTTACCCACTACAGCGTATGTCTCGAAGCCATCCTTCCAGTAACCCAACATGTTGTTGTAGGTGATATACTGGCCACCCTGATCCATCAGGTTGCTTGCATTGATGTTGGCGAAGATAGAAGCGCCAGAAATCTCCTCAGCACCAGACTCGTTGTACAGACGGATGTTGCCAGTGACACGGTAAGCACCTGGAGCTACATGGATGGTGTCGCGATAGTAATATTGGTCAGACAAAAACGAACCCTTGCCTACCCAGTTCTCGATGAATGGAGTTACCATGTTCGTGCCATCATTGCCAGGATTACCCTCGACGGACCATGTGTTGATACAGAACTTGCCGACCTCACCATTGCCAGTGAAGATACGCTTCCAACCCGTAACTTCTCCATTGTTGGAACCACCTGCCAATTCAGAGAGGTACTTGTAGTTGGCCGTAATTTCGATCTGGTTCTGAAGTGTTGCGTTTTCTACCTGACTGTTGATGTAGGCAATGATGGCAGCCTTTACAGCCTCGGTTGCAGCCTCAATCTCCTCGACGGTAGCAGCCTCGTTCAGATAGACGGCCTGCTGTGCATCCACAGCCACGCCATAACCCTTGGCCTCCTGAATGGCATCATAGAGGATTTTAGCCGCATTGTACTGTGCCACCTTGACATCGAATTGTAATTGTGCCACCTTAGCCTTGTAAGCCTCGACATTGGCCTTACGATTTTCGACGAAAGCCTGATAGTTCTCCTCGCTGACAGCGATCCAAGTGTAGTTGAAGTTGGCGGTTGAAGGATCTTTCAGGTTCAGATAGATACCGGCCGACACACAATCGTTGACACCGACAGTGCCGACATCTCCCTTGATACCACCCAAGAACAGACCCGGATAGGCACTATTGCTGATGGTGAAGGTACCATCGTCGTTCTTGTTCACCTGCCAAGTGGCATTGTTGGCGCCACTGTTATTGTCCACCCAGATACCGCTCTCGCCATCGGCAAAGGTGCGACGATATTCCTTGAACTTCTCAACATAATTGATAAGGGCAACATAGCCTTTTTCTGCATCGGTGACAGCGAAACGCACCTTGTAACCCAGCGTGTCATCCAGGGTCGCACGGGTCATCCAGTTGTTAGCTCCACGGAAGAAGCTCTCACAACCGATGTTGTAAAGGTACTGATAGTCTGTCTCTTCGAATAGGCTTTCATCCTCGAAGATGGCTACCTCGGAGGCGACAGGCTGACCGTCTTCCCAAGAAGCATCCCATGTCGGGTACTGGCGTACACCATCGACGATAGCAGCCATGCCGACAGAACTTCCAAGCAGCATTGCTGCGGAAACAAGAAGTAAATTTTGTCTCATGATGTTTTAGATTAAATTGTTAAAAAATTGGTTAGTTCAATCAATGATAGATAAGCCCAATAAAAGAAGAGGTAATATGGTGTTTTTCTCTCTTTTTCGGTTCGGCGGCGCAAAGTTAACACATTTATAGAAACGGGCGAAAAAAAGTAAAATATTTTTGATTGCACTATCAATTGCACAATCATTTTTTTTCAGTCGATTGGCATTTGTAAGTGTCAAAAGCTACTTTAGCACTGTTTTTCGTCCATCGATAATGTATAATCCGCGCGATGGTTGTTGTACTCGTCGGCCACAAAGATCGAACACCTCGCGGGCCGCCGTTTTTTCGGCTTCTAGGCTCGTAATCGTGCTATAGTCACCCACCAGCAGGCTATAGTCCTTGCTGTAGTAAAAGCCATCCTTGTTTATGGTCAAATTGAGCACAACCTCGCCCGTCCCCTTGACGACACCTTTATTGGTCAAAACCTGCGTGTTGCTGCTGGTCCATGTGACGACGGCGCCGAGCGGTGATGGGGTCGGCAGGGTGACATTGTCCGTAATATTATCTCCATCCTGGAAGGTGACGGCCAATGAGTCGAGCGAACACTTGATGGCGGCCTTGGCATCGGCCTTGAAGCCCCACACTTCGAGCTGAGAGGAACCGCCAGAGGTTCCCTCGCCCGTCGAGGAGACACAGGAGAAACAAAGGGCTGGGACATTGCTGTAATCGACCGTCTGGCGGCACAGGACGCCTCGATAGGTGACGTTGTACAGCTTCAGCTCGATGAAGTCGGTGCCCGGCGTGCGCCGCCACGTGCCGTTGCCGTAGCCGGTCAAGGTGCCGCTATAGGGGTCATCGGCCGAGGCTGTAAGGACGATATTGACGGGCTTCTGGTAGGCCATATTGGCATAGTCAACCTTATAGACATGGCGCAGGAGCTGGTAATTGCCCGGGATCTCCTCATTGGGGATGTTTTCGGCCGATGCGATGTCGCCCTGGGTGACGGTCTCGTTGTGGAACTCGAAGGGGGCGGCGACGAGCCAGCCATCGGCATTCTGGAAAAGCTGGTGCAGGCGGACGCTATGACCGGCAGTGCCGTCGTTGAACTTCGTGTGATAGCAGACGAGCGAGCGGCCCATCCGGTCGGTCAAAGCGGAGTTGTGGCCCTGAGAAATCTCGGCATTGGCCATAAAACACCACTTGTAGCCGCCCATGAGCTTCATGCCGCAGTTGTTGGCGGCCGAGGTGCCGTAGTTCATCTGATACTTGTCGTACTGGATGGCCGACACGCCACGCGCGTCGAGGTAGGGTCCCTCGGGCTTCTCGCTACGGAAGAGGCGCATCTCGTAACCGCCATCGGGCGAGAAGAATCCGTAGCTGATGAAGAGGTGATAGTAACCGCCGATGTGCTCGATGTAGCTGCCTTCGCCAGAGACGTACCAGCCGCCGGCAATCTTCCGGCCGAAATAAGGGTCGCTCGTACAGTTGGCATTGGCCGAACCCGGAGTCACGGTCGTGCCCTTGACCTGGTAGGGATAGGTGACGGTGTAGTCGCGGAGGCCGGTTGTCTGGTCGAGTTCAATCATCCAGATGCCGCCCGACCAGGAGCCGTAGGACATGAGCAGACGGCCATCTTCGGCATAGAAGACGCAGGGGTCGATGCAGTTCGGCCAATAGGTGCCCCAGCTGCTGCCCACATTATAACGCGCGGGGAGCGAGGTGCAGCCGGTAGCGATGGCGAGGTCGGTGTGCGTCCAGTCATTGGCCGCAACAAAACTATTGTGGTCGTATGTTCCCTGGAAGCCGGAGAACACGACGGGGCCCTGGTAGGTGTAGGGGCCTGTCGGCTTATCGGCCGTGAAGCAGACGATGGAGGAGCACCACTTGTCGCCGTTGAGGCTCATATACATCAGCCACTTCTGCATGGTGGGATTCCAGACGACATCGGGAGCCCACTGGTTGCCCTTGACGGTGAAGCCGGTGTATTGCCAGCCGTGAGCATCGAAATTGCCGAAATCGACCTCCTCGCCCGCGTAATTCTTCACCCGGGTGATGGCGTGGGTTCCATAGGCATAGTCGCAATTGACATTGGCCCCACTCATATTCTTAAAGAAAGTGTTGCTGAACTCGCTTACGCCGGAGGTACTTTGCATCGACCCCATCACACCATTGTTGGTGACGATGAAACGTCCCATGCCGAGGTGCGAACCGAGCATGTAGTAGGAGGTGTTGACCGTGGACGAAAGGGTGTCAAGGAAGATGGAGGGGTCGTGGATGGAGATGCGGGTGACATTCTTGCGGGCGTATGCGCCGTTGAGGGCGGAGAGGGTGAGCCGGGTGTCATCGGCCAATGAGACACTGCTCCAGCACACCAGTGCGATCATGGTGAAAATGCTAAAAAAATGGTACTTTCTCATAATGTGTATTCGATTTGTGCGCGACAAAGATACGAATATTTTCTGAAACAGACGAAAAAATGAGGGAAAAATCATTGGCCAAGAAAAAAAAAGAAAGGAGGCAACGAACTATGAGGTTACTATGAGGCTACTATGAATCAACGGAGAAAAAAAGCATGGGGAAATGACATTTTTAGGGGAAATGTTTCGTATTTTGGAAACAAATCGTTATCTTTGCAGCGAGAAAAAAGACAAAACCATTAAATTATGGCAAGAGGCGAACTTAAAGTTACGTACCTGGAAGAAGCCATCACATTCATCGAGAGCCTTCCGGTATCTGCCGGCGACAAGATTTTCAGCGTCATCCACCGTATCGAAGGAGGCGAGAAGAACACAGAGCTGTTCAAAAAATTGGAGAACAGTGAAATCTGGGAATTCAGGGTTCTTTACAACAAAATAGCCTACCGGCTGTTTGCTTTTTGGGACACACAAGAGAGCACATTGGTGATTGCCACACACGGCATCATCAAAAAGACACAAAAGACACCAAATAAAGAAATCACCAAAGCTGAAAGAATAAGAAAAGAGTATTTCGAATCAAAAGACAAAAGGAAATGAAACAGGTAGGAAAATTCAAATTATACAGTTCAGAAGAAGCGTTAGACATGCACTTCGGAAAAGTCGGCACGCCACGACGTGACGATTTCGAACGAGAAGTCGCCGAAGCGGTTCACGCTTACCACATCGGCGAAGCCATCAAGAAAGCAAGACTCCAACAGCATCTTACTCAAGAAGAACTTGGGGAACGCATCGGCGTAAGACGCGCGCAAATATCGAGATTGGAAAAAGGGCACAGCATCACCATCCCGACCATGAGCCGTGTCTTTCAGGCCCTTGGCGTAACAACAGCCTCTCTCGACCTAGGTGCTATCGGCAAAGTTGCGCTCTGGTAAATCACAAAAAACTTCGCTGTTCGGGCGAAGTTTTTCTTGCGGAGAGAACGGGATTCGAACCCGTGAAACCCTTTGGAGGTTTACACGCTTTCCAGGCGTGCCTCTTCAACCACTCGAGCATCTCTCCAAAAAAGGGGCTTTCAAAGCCCCCAAAAGTGTATTGAAGCAATTTTTTCGGGTGCGAAGATAGCATTTTTTTCGACATCCTCCAAAAAAATCATGGAAAAAATGGCAAAAATCGGAAACGAATATTGCCATTGTCATGGGAATGCTTTATCTTTGCCGCAACAACAACTGAAAACGACCTCTCCGAATGAAAAACATCTCACAAAACTGGTACAGAATCCTCGGTGCTTTGTGCATCTTCCTGCTCATTTTAATGGTTTACAGGCGCGAAGCGCGTATGCGCACGACCCTCGACAGCATGGAGGCTCGGCTCACGGCGCTCGAAGCCTACATCCAGGGCAGCAACGCGCGCAAGACCGAACAGCAACCGCAGGTAATGGAGGTTATGGCCAATGCCCCTGCACGCAAGGACGTGAGGAAAGTGGAGAGGAACAGAAATAATGTGGAAAAGACAAAGAGGAGCGAGGAGAACGCCATTGGCCCCAAAAACACACCCGAAACAACGGCCGAGGCGGAATCCGAGACAGGCAAGTTCCGACAGGCGGCACGGCTCGAACTGAACACGATAGACAGCGCGACGCTGGTGCGCGTACCCGGCATCGGCGGAGGGACGGCGCGGGCCATCCTGCAATACCGCGAACGGCTGGGCGGCTATTTTTCGGCCGAACAAATACGCGAAAAAGTGAAGTGGGAGGGCGCGCAAAAGCACCTCGACGACTGGTGTGAGAACTGGTTCTGGGCAGATGAACAACTCATACAGAAAATACAAATCAACAAGCTGACATTCAAAGAATTGCTACAACATCCATACTTGAACTACGAAGACGTGAAGGCGATTGTCCGATGGCGCGACCGGCACGGTGCCGTGCGTGGCGTGGAGGACCTGCGCCAATTGGGATTGGCCGACAGCACGAAACTCGCGAGCCTTCTCCACTATGTGGAGTTTTAGGTTGGCAAAACAAGACAGCGAACGACAAATGTAGGGACAAAAACAAAGTTTTTTGCCCTTTTTTTTGGCATTATCACGGAAAAACACTACCTTTACGCCCTGAAAATCCGTCGCAGAGCCGCACCAGCGCCATCTTCAATCCGAATGTTCTTGGCCAATGGACATCGGCTCACACAAGAGAACAACACATGTCCGAATATCACATTCCCGTTATGCTCAACGAATGTCTGGAGGGTCTTGAGATCCGCCCGGACGGAACCTATGTGGACGTCACCTTCGGCGGCGGCGGCCACAGCCGCGCCATACTCGAACGGCTCGGCGCGAAAGGCCACCTCTACAGCTTCGACCAGGACCCCGACGCCGAGGGCAACATCCGCGAGGCGGAGAACTTCACCTTCGTGCGCAGCAACTTCCGCTACCTGAAGAACTGGATGCGATACTACGGTGTGAAGCAGGTTGACGGCCTGCTGGCCGACCTCGGCGTGTCGAGCCACCATCTGGACGACGCCTCGCGCGGATTCGCCTTCCGCCTCGACGCGCCGCTCGACATGCGCATGAACACCCGTGCCGGACAGACTGCGGCCGATGTGATTGCCAACAGCGACGAAGAGACATTGGCCAAGATCTTTACCCTCTACGGCGAACTGCGGCAGTCGCGCCGAATGGCATCGGCCATAGTCAAGGCACGCCAGCAAAGCCCCATCGCGACGACGGGCGACCTGCAGAAGGTGCTCCTGCCCTACATCGACCCGAGGGCACAGAAGAAAGAGCTGGCACAGGCATTCCAGGCCCTGCGCATCGAGGTGAACCACGAGATGCAGGCGCTCGAAGAGATGCTGCAGGGAGCCATCGACTGTCTTGCTCCGGGCGGCCGCCTGGTTGTGATGACCTACCATTCGCTCGAAGACCGTATCGTCAAGAACGTCATCCGCTCCGGCCACGCCGACGGCAAGATCGTGCAGGACTTCTACGGCCGCGTCATCGCCCCTCTGAAGGCCGTCAACAACAAGCCGATCATGGCCGATGCAGATGAACAGGAACAGAATCCGCGTAGCCGCAGCGCGAAACTGCGCATCGCCACAAAAATCGAGCAGGCATGAAGGACCGACTGAACAACTGGAGAGCACAATTCCACCAGGCGCTGGACGGCAGCTCATCACCGTTTTCGGAAGAGTTCTACCACAAGCACCTGGGCAAGCTCATCATCGCGCTGATGCTGCTCTACTGCCACATCCAGATGCGCTATACCTACGAGCAGACCATCTCACAGCTGGCCGAACTGAAGATGGAACTGGCCGACGTGCGCTACACCAGCATCGCCAAGTGGGGCGAACTGACCCGCAAGAACAAGCCGGAAATCGTGCGCAGCAAGATCTCGCAGAATGCGAACCTGATTTCGGCCGATGAACCTCCGGTGCTGGTGGATTGAACCGGGCAAATCCATTGGCCAAGAAAACGCCCGAATGACATTCCGCCACCCGTAAGCGAAGCGAAAAATTTTGTATGAAATTCAGTTTAGGATACCGCCAACGATTCTTCCTCATCGGAGCAGCGCTGCTGCTCTATGCCGGCATCATCTGGGTGCAGGCCTGGAGCACGCTCATCGTCCACGGCGAGGCCTACCGCAACAAGGTTGACAAACTGCAATTCCGCACAAAAGCGATACAGCCCATCCGCGGCTTCATCTTTGCCGATGGCGGCGAACTGCTCGCCGGAAGCCTGCCCGAATATGACGTGCGCCTCGACTTCCGCAGCACGACCGAGCCCAACATCCGCGGCAAGGTCAACATCCCAAGCGACACCATTGCGGCCTATTTCGGTCCGAATGGAGCGGGAAGCTTTGCATTGGCCAATGCCTTCAGCGACAAGAGCCGCAACACGAAAAGCCCGGCTCGGGCCGGCGAGGAGGTGCGCAAGGCCTACAAGAGCCGTCAAGCCAATTTCCTGGCCCTGCGCAAGCTGCCCTACCTCGACTACAAGCACCTGCGACAGCAGCCCTACTTCAACAAGAGCCGCTCCTGCGCGGCATCGAGAAGGGCTTTGACGAATATCTCGCCGGCAAACCGGGATTGGGCTTCCGACGTCTGGTGCGCAAACGCATCACCGATGTGACCATCGAGGCACCTGTGGATGGGGCCAATGTCCATACCACCATCGACGTCGAGATGCAGGAGATTCTGGATTACGAGCTGAACAAGCGCATCATCGAGCTGCATGCCGCCGAGGGCTGGGCCGCCTTCATGGAGGTTAAGACGGGCAAGATACGCGCCATCTCCAACCTGCGCCGCGAGGGAGACCACTGCGTCGAGGACCACAACCACCTCTTTGAGGACCTGGCCGACCCAGGTTCGACGTTCAAGACGGTGAGCTACATGGTGATGCTGGACGACGGCAAGATTCGTCCCGACACGGTCATCAACACCGGCAACTTCGAGAATGACCCGCACGAGTGGATGCACCACGGCAAGGCCATCCGCGACGATCATCCCGTGGGGAAGACTACGGCCGATGAACTTATCGTCCAGTCGAGCAACATCGGCATCGCCAAGGCCGTCGTGGGAGCCTACGGGAACGACCCGCAACGATACCTCGACAAAATTGAGGAAATCGGCTTCCTGAACGACCGTGCCCTGACCGACTCTGACCGCGCCGAAATCAAGAGCGTCGGCTACCTGAAGCATCTGGACTTCCGCCGCGAGTTCCCCAACGCATTGGCCGCACGCCACCGCCAGACGTCGAGCAAGACGTGGAGCAAAGTCTCATTGGCCCAAATCAGCTACGGCTACGAGAATCAGATTCCGGGCATCTACATGCTGCAGTTCTACAACGCAATAGCCAACGACGGCAAGCTCATCCGCCCCTACATCGTCGATTATGTCGAGAAGGACGGCGACGTGCTCTACCGCCAGAAGACGACGGTCATCAACAAGAAAATATGCAGCAAGAGCACGCTCAAGGCGGTGCGTCATGCGCTGGAGGGCGTCGTCGATCACGGCACTGCCGCCGGACGTCCCCGCTCCCACCCCAAAGGGCCGCTGGAGGCCGTCAAGACCGACCGCGTGAAGATTGCAGGCAAGACGGGCACCGCCCAGCGACGCAACCTGCAAGGCGGCTATACGGGCGCAGGCCACAATGTCTCGTTTGTGGGCTATTTTCCGGCCGATGAACCTGAATACTGCGGCATCGTAGTCATCAACTCCTACGGCAGCGGCATCGCCAATGCAGGCGGCGGATTCATGGCAGGCCCCGTCTTCCGCCACTTCGCCGAGCGCGTCTTCGCCCTGCACTGCCACCGCACTCTGAAGGATATTGTGGCCGATAGCACAGACGTGGCGCCGCACGTCAAGCGCGAAGCCGACCTGGCTGAGGTCGTGCCGGGCGTCGTGCCGAACGTCAAGGGCATGGGGGCCCGAGATGCGCTGCTGATGCTCGAATCGGCCGGATTCCACTCGGTCAACATCCACGGTACGGGCACGGTCGTCGCACAAACGCAATCGGCCGGAACAATCACCCTTACGCTGAAATAAGTTTTGATAATTTTGAAAGACATGAAACTGAAAGAACTTTTGGAGCGTCTGACCTACACGCTGGCCGGCTCCCGAAACGAAGATATCGAGATTGCAGGCATCGAACAGGACAGCCGCAAGGTCGGCCAAGGCAGCCTCTTCGTCGCCGTGCGCGGCACCAACGTCGATGGACATTCGTTCATCCCGCAGTGCGTCGAGGCTGGGGCATCGGCCATCGTGTGCGATGAGGAGTGGGCTACGGCCAATGCATCGGCCATAAACACCGGGACGACCTACGTCGTGGTCAAGGACTGCAACCTGGCATTGGCCATGCTCGCATCGGCCTGGAACGGCTACCCGTCGGAACAGCTGACGCTTGTCGGCGTGACCGGCACCAACGGCAAGACGACCATCGCTACGCTGCTCTATAAGCTGTTCACCAAGCTGGGCTACCCCTGCGGACTGCTCTCGACGGTGTGCAACTACGTGATTGACCGCGCTGTGCCTGCCACCCACACCACGCCCGACCCGCTCGAGTTGAACGACCTGCTGCGCCAGATGGTCGATGAGGGTTGCGCCTACGCCTTCATGGAGGTGTCGAGCCACTC
Source organism: uncultured Bacteroidales bacterium (assembly GCA_902779265.1). Taxonomy (GTDB): domain Bacteria; phylum Bacteroidota; class Bacteroidia; order Bacteroidales; family UBA3663; genus Liminaster. The sequence goes on from CACZAY010000083.1 coordinate 11,011, forward strand.
GGCCGACCAGAAACGCATCGGCGGACTGGACTTCGACGGCGGCATCTTCACCAACCTGACACGCGACCACATGGACTACCACAAGACGGTCGAGAACTACTTGAGAGCCAAAAAATCATTCTTCGACGGACTGAAGAAGGAGGCTTTTGCGTTGACCAATGCCGACGACAAGAACGGCGAGGTGATGCTCCAGAACACGCGGGCACGCAAACGGTTCTACAGCGTGCGTGGTGCGGCCGACTATCAGGCGCGCGTCGTCGAAGAGGCATTCGAGGGCATGGAACTGCAACTGAACGGCACGAACGTCATCACGCACTTCGTGGGCCGCTTCAACGCATCGAACCTCGCCGCCGTCTATGGTGCCGCCATCGAACTCGGAGCCAAGAATGACGAGGTGTTGGTCAAGATGTCGGAACTCGTGCCTGTCAACGGCCGATTCGAGTCGATCCGTTCACCGAAAGGCTTCTCGGCCATCATCGACTACGCGCACACGCCCGATGCATTAGTCAACGTGCTGGGCACCATCCGCGAGATTCTCGACACGAAGAAGGAGGGCAAAATCATCACCGTGGTGGGCTGTGGCGGCAACCGCGACAAGGGCAAGCGACCCATCATGGCCAAGGAATCGGCCCTGCGCTCCGACCGTCTGATTCTGACGAGCGACAACCCACGTTTCGAGGAGCCGCTCGACATCCTGCACGACATGGAGGCCGGCCTCGACACCGACGAACTCCGCGCCAAGGCCATCACCATCGCCGACCGCCGCGAAGCCATCCGCACTGCCGTCATGCTGGCTCAGAAGGGCGACGTCATCCTCGTCGCAGGCAAGGGTCATGAGGACTATCAGGACGTGAAGGGCGTCAAGCACCACTTCGATGACCACGAGGTTGTCAAGGAGGCGATCGGATAAGTAAGCCCCCGAGACCCCCTCCCGACCTCCCCGAGGGGAGGTGATTGGCCATGCGGACGTGACAATCACCAAATTAAAAGGGGAACACCGAATTTAGACGAATAAAACGAATTAAATTGTAGCAAAGAAGATTTTGTTTAATTCGTTAAATTCGGTGATAAAAACCGAAAAATCCGCGTAGCAAAGAAAATTCGTATGAATTCGCGTAATTCGGTGAAGAAAAAGTAATTTGTAATTCGTAATTTGTAATTTACCACAGTAATGTTGTATTACATCTTCAGATATCTCAACGACGTGTACGACCTGCCGGGCGCAGGCATGTGGGGCTACATCTCGACACGCGCCATCGCTGCCATGATATTGGCATTGGCCATATCGACAGGATTCGGCAACTGGTTCATCAACTACATGAAACGGGCCAACAACATCGAAGTGCAACGTGACGCGGCGACCGACCCGTTCAACACCGGCAAGAAGGGTGTGCCTACGATGGGCGGCATCATCATCATCGTGGCGGCACTCGTGCCCTGTCTGCTTTTCGGCCGACTGCGCAACATCTACATGCTCATGATGTTGGCCACGACGGTGTGGCTCGGCCTGCTGGGTTTCATCGACGACTATCTGAAGGCACAGACGAAGAACTACGACCGCCTGCCCGCCGTGCTGCGGTTCCTGAGCGAGTTCCGTGGCACATCGGCCGCCTACCGCGAAACGAACAAGAACGGCCTGCGTCCGATCTACAAGCTGATGGGTCAGTTCGTGCTCGGCTTGGGCGTCGGTCTGGTGCTGTGGCTCAGTCCTGATGCCGTGATACGCGAGGGTGGCGAATACATCAAATCAACTTTCACCACACTGCCATTCGTAAAAGACCACAACCTCGACTACGCGGGTTTCTTCGGCTGGTTGGGCAACTGGCAGCAGGCCTCCGGATGGATCTTCTTCGTGCTGGTGGCAACCTTCATCGTCATGGCGGTGAGCAACGGCTCGAACCTGAACGACGGTCTTGACGGAATGTGCGCAGGCAACTCAGCCATCATGCTGGTGGCACTTGGACTGTTGGCATATTTCTCCAGCCACGTCAACTTTGCGCGCTATTTCGACATCATGTACATTCCGGGTTCGCAGGAACTGGTCGTCTTTCTGGCGGCATTCGCGGGCGCACTGGTCGGCTTCCTGTGGTTCAACACCTATCCGGCGCAGGTCTTTATGGGCGACACCGGTTCGTTGGCCATCGGCGGCGTGATTGGCGTGACGGCGGTCATCATCCACAAGGAACTGCTGCTGCCGCTCATCTGCTTCGTCTTTCTGGCCGAGAGCCTTTCGGTGCTGCTCCAGACCAACGTGGCACGCATCGGCAACAAGCGCGGCAAGAAATGGCGCATCTTCATGCGCACGCCAATCCACGACTCGTTCCGCATCACGCCGCAACTGAAGGAAAAGATGGTGGCCAATGGCATTGACATCAAACGCATCCCGTTCAACTGGATCTGCGGATGCCAGCACGAGAACCGCATCACGATGCGCTTCTGGATTGTGACGCTGATAGCTGCGGCATTGGCCATAATGACATTGAAAATACGTTGATTTTCAACGTCAAGTTAAGAATCAACAATTAAGAATTAAGAGTTTATAGTTACAAAGAATAACAACCAACTACATTATAACCAAAGAACTACTATGAAAAGAATTGCTGTTTTAGGTGGCGGCGAAAGCGGTGCAGGTGCCGCAGTGCTCGCCAAAGTCAAGGGTTTTGACGTATTTTTGAGCGACATGTCGCCCATCAAGGATAAGTACAAGGAGTGGCTCGACAAGTGGCAGATTCCCTACGAGGAGGGTCACGCACACACCGAAGAGCTGATTCTGAACGCCGACGAAGTCATCAAGTCGCCCGGCATCCCGCTCACGGCGCCATTGGTCATGAAACTGATGCAGCAGGGCACGCCCGTCATCAGCGAAATCGAGTTTGCAGGCCGCTACACCGATGCCAAGATGATCTGCATCACCGGCTCGAACGGCAAGACCACGACCACGATGATGACCTACCACATACTGAAGGAGGCCGGCCTGAACGTCGGTCTGGCAGGCAACGTCGGCCGCTCATTGGCCCTGCAGGTCGCAACCGAAAATTTCGACTACTACGTGATTGAGCTGTCGTCGTTCCAGTTGGACAACATGTACGACTTCAAGGCCAATGTGTCGGTCATCATGAACATCACGCCCGACCACCTCGACCGCTACGACCACAAGATGCAGAACTACATCGACGCCAAGATGCGCATCCTGCAAAACCAGGACCAGAACGACAGCTTCATCTTCTGGAACGAAGACCCCATCGTCACCAAAGAAATCGAAAAGCGCAAACCGCTGCGCATGAAGCTCATCCCCTTCACGGGCAAGACGCTCAAGGAGATGGGCGACAAACCTCTCACGCCCGGCGCCTACCTGAAGGACGGCAAGATGGTGGTCAATCTGGTCGATCAGCTGATTGACATCGACATGGAAGACCTGCCGCTGCCCGGCCCGCACAACCTCTACAACACGATGGCCGCAACCATCTCGGCCGGCATCGCAGGCATCAAGAAAGAGGCCATCCGCAAGGCACTCAAGACATTCAAGGGCGTCGAGCACCGTCTGGAGAAGTGCGGCGTGGTCGATGGTGTCCAATACATCAACGACTCGAAGGCCACCAACGTCAACTCGTGCTGGTACGCGCTGATGTCGATGAAGACGCCGACCGTGCTCATCCTGGGCGGCAAGGACAAGGGCAACGACTACACCGAAATCGAGGAACTGGTGCGCGAACGCTGCACCGCGCTGGTCTATATGGGTCTGCACAACGAGAAGCTGCACGACTTCTTCGACAAGCAGGGCAAGCCTGTGGCCGATGCGCTTTCGATGCGTGAGGCACTCGAGAAATGCCGCGCCTTCGCCAAGCCTGGCGACACCGTTCTGCTCTCGCCATGCTGCGCCTCGTTCGACCTCTTCAAGAGCTACGAAGACCGTGGCGACCAGATGAAGGCCATCGTCAAGGAGTGGATGAAAGAGAGTTAAGAAAGAAGAATTAAGAAATAAGAGTTAGGAATTGGCACGCAAATCAACTTTCAGCACGCTGATGGGCGGCGACCCCTGGATCTGGGGCGTCTACATCGTCCTGATCTTCATATCGCTCATCGAACTGGGCAGCGCATCCAGCCGACTGGCCTATCGCGAGATTACCAACGATAATCCGCTGATGAGCCACGCCAAGCACGTAATGGCCGGATTCTTCATCTTCATCTGGGGATTGCAGAAATTGACATCGGCCAATGTCCGCTGGGTGAAACGCTTCGGAGCGGTCTGCTTTGTGGCGGGTGTCGTGCTGATGTTCCTGCTGCCATTCTTCGGCCGTGAGGTGAACGGTGCGCGGCGTGACATCATGGGCATCCAGCCGGTCGAGCTGTGCAAGCTGGGACTTGTCATCTGCCTGTGTCGTGTGGTTGTGGCCGATGCCAGCCGTTTCCGCCTCAACTTCTTCCGCAAGAATACCGAGCTGCGCCGCTACTGGCTGATGCTGGTCATGATGGCACTCACCATTGGCCCCATCGCTCTACAGAACTTGTCATCGGCCATCATCCTGACTCTCGCCGCCTTCGGCATCATGTTCATGGGCAAGGTGAACGGCAAGTACCTGTGGCGCACACTGGGCTCGGGACTGCTGGCCGCTGGCGTGCTCGTCGGGCTGCTGTTCGGCCTTCATGAACTGAACCAGAGCAATGAGGACGGCGGCGGACGACATCACACCGATCTGGGCCTGCTGAGCCGCGCCAACACTTGGGAGCACCGCCTCTTCCACAGCGACAGCCGGCCGTTGTGGGAACAGGAAATCAACGACGAGAACATGCAGGTGATGTACGCCCACATGGCCATAGCCAACAGCAACGGAATCGGCACCTTCATCGGCGAAAGCCAGATGCGCGACCACCTGCCCGAGGCCTATTCGGACTACATCTATGCCATCATCTTCGAGGAGACGGGCATCCTTGGCGCGGCCATCGTCATGCTGCTCTACTTCGTGCTCCTGTGGCGTTGCTACCGCCTTTCTCTCAAGACCGAAGACCCGTTGAGACGCATCCTAATGACGGGACTTCCGCTCCTCGTCGTCATCCAGGCGCTGGTCCACATGGGCGTGAGCACCGATGCGATGTTCGTCACAGGCCAGCCGCTTCCACTCATCAGCCGTGGCGGTAGTGCATTGATGGGGACATCGGCCATATTCGGCATCCTGATGGGCCTGAGTGAGACTATCCGTCGCGACGAGAACGAGCGGGGGAGCGAGGAAATATGAAATAAGGAAAAAGAGTTAAAAGATATGAAAGTACTCATCAGCGGAGGCGGAACGGGCGGCCACATCTTTCCGGCCGTGTCCATCGCCAATGCAATCCGCGAACTGCAACCCGACACCGAATTCCTCTTCATCGGTGCGCTGGGTCGCATGGAGATGGAAAAAGTGCCGGCCGAGGGCTACCAGATCATCGGACTGCCCGTGCGCGGCTTCATCCGACCGCTGTTCCATCCGGGCAACATCAAGGTGCTCATCGACCTCTACAAGAGCATCCGTCAGGCCAAACAGATTATCCGCAACTTCAAGCCCGATGTGGCCGTCGGAGTGGGCGGCTACGCGAGTGCGGCGGCGTTGAAGGCGGCCAATGCCCTTGGCGTGCCCTACGTGCTCCAGGAGCAGAACGGATTTGCCGGCGTGACCAATCAGAAACTGGCCCGCAATGCCGCAAAAATCTGCGTAGCGTACCCGGGCATGGAGCGTTTCTTCCCGGCCGACCGCATCGTGATGACGGGCAACCCCGTGCGCCAGAAACTGCTGGAATGCAAGGCCACGCCGCAGGATGCCCGCCAAGCACTCGGCCTCGACCCCAACCGCAAGACAATCTTCGTGACGGGCGGCAGCCTCGGAGCGCGTAGCGTGAACAATGCCATCGCCGGCGGACTGAAGGCATTGGCCGATGCCGGAATCCAAGTGCTCTGGCAGACGGGCAAGGCCGACGGCGACAAGTGGGAACGGGCTGTGGCCGATGCAGGTTGCGGCGCACTCATCCACCCGACCGTCTTCGTGAGCGACATGGCAATGGCCTACCGCGCAGCCGACATCGTCATTTCGCGTTCGGGTGCAGGCGGCGTCAACGAGGTCAGCCTCTTGGCCAAAGCCGCCATCTTCGTGCCGCTACCCACCGCCGCCGAAGACCACCAGACCGCCAATGCGCGTGTCTTGGCCGATGCCAATGCCGCCATCCTCTGTCCCGACAGCGAGGCTCCGAAACGGCTTGTGGCCGATGCCATCGCCCTCATCAACGACCCGCAGCGCATCGCCCGATTTGAGGCCAATGCGCACAAGCTGGGCAAGTTCGGTGCGGCCGAGACCATCGCGAAAATCGTTATCGAGACGGCAAAAAGACCACGTGAATAATCACCAAATTGAACGAATAAAACGAATTCGTGCAATAAATATTCGTATGAATTCGTGTAATTCGGTGAAGAAAAAAATCACCAAATTGAACGAATAAAACGAATCAGCGTAGCAAAGAAAATTCGTATGAATTAGTGTAATTCGGTGACAAAATAATAATTCGTAATTTGTAAATGGAATACAGCAACATATACTTCGTGGGAGCCGGCGGCATCGGCATGTCGGCCCTCGAACGATATTTCAACCAGAACGGCTACCGCGTGGGCGGCTACGACAAGACACCGTCACCCCTGACGCAGGCCCTCATCGGCGAAGGCATCGACATTCATTTCGAAGACAACATCGAGGCTGTGGCCGATGCCTTTAAAGACCCCAAGACGACGCTCGTCTGCTACACGCCGGCCATTCCGAAAGACCACGGCGAACTCAACTACTTCCGCCAGAACGGCTTCGAGGTCGTCAAACGCAGCCAGCTGCTCGGCCTCATCACACGCTCGAAACGCGGCCTCTGCTTCGCCGGAACGCACGGCAAGACCACCACATCGAGCATGACGGCACACCTCCTGAAACAGAGCCACGTCGATTGCAACGCCTTCCTGGGCGGCATCCTCAAGCCCTACGACTCGAACCTGATGCTGTCGGCCAAGAGCGACCTGACCGTCATCGAGGCCGACGAGTTCGACCGCTCGTTCCACACCCTCTCGCCCTACATGGCCGTCATCACCTCGTGCGACCCCGACCACCTCGACATCTACGGCACCGAGGAGGCCTACCGCGAGAGTTTCGCCCACTTCGTGTCGCTCATCCGCCCCGACGGAATGCTGCTCAAACGCGCCGGCATCAAGGTCGACTGCTCACAGCTGCCACAGGGCGCACGCTATGCCGAATATGGCGTTGTCATGGCCGATGCCGCAGCCAAACCCGACTACTACGCGACCAACGTCCGCATCGGAGGCGGCACCATCCTGTTCGACTACGTGGCCCGCGCCGAGGGAATCACACTACGCGACCTCGAGGTAGGCGTGCCGGTGCCCATCAACGTGGAGAATGCCACCGCCGCACTGACCATCGCCATGCTCAACGGATGCACCGAGCAGGAGCTGCGCGACGGACTGAAATCGTTCGGCGGGGCCAAGCGCCGCTTCGACTTCTACGTCAAGCGCGACGACCTCGTGGTGATGGACGACTACGCGCACCATCCAGACGAAATCCGCGCCAGTCTGACCTCCGTGGCCCAGCTCTTTGCCGGCCGCAAGGTGACCGTCGCCTTCCAGCCACACCTCTATTCGCGCACACACGACTTGGTCGATGGCTTCGCATCGGCCCTCGCCATCCCGCAACGCACCATCCTGCTGCCCATCTATCCGGCTCGCGAACAGCCCATCCCGGGCGTGACGAGCGAATGGCTGCTCGACAAGATCAAGGCCGAAGACCGCCGCATCGGACAAGAGGCCGAACGCTACGTCGTCGCCAAAGAAGACCTCATCGGCCACCTCACCGAACTGCGCGCCAAGGGCGACCTCGACGTGCTCGTGATGATGGGCGCCGGCGTTGACATCGAACGTCTGGTTGCTCCTGCGGCCGATGCGCTACGCGACCTCTAGAGAATCACCGAATTGAACAAATAAAACGAATCCACACGACAAAAGAAAATTCGTATGAATTCGTGTAATTCGCTGAAAAAATAATCACCGAATTGAACGAATAAAACGAATCCACACGACAAAAGAAAATTCGTATGAATTCGTGTAATTCGGTGAAAAAAAGTAATTCGTAAATTATAATCGATTATTGATGTTTCGTATCGTACTGAAAACCATCGGAGTTTTATTGCTCATGACCTACCTGGCCGTGTGCGGCTTCGTGTGGCGGACGGGAGAGCCGGAGATGACCTACCGCAACGTACGCGTCGTGATTTGTGATTCGGCCAATGCGCAGTTCATCGGCCAACACGACGTAATGCGCGTGGTCGAAAGTGCCGACTCACTGCGGCCCATGGGCAAAAGTGCGCGCCAGTTCAACGCCTACGCCCTGGAGCAGGCCCTGGAGCGCAACGCTTTGATAGCCAATGCCGACTGCTACCCGACACCGGACAGTACCCTGCGCATCGACATCTACCAGCGGCACCCCATCCTGCGCATCAAGAGCAACACGATGCACGACAGCTATGTCGATACCGAGGGGCATCTCATGGCCTACCGCGCCAGCCGCAAGGCCATCGACGTGCCATTGGCCACAGGCACCATCGACGCCGAAATGGCCACGGGCGAGCTATACACATTGGCCAAGTTCCTGCAGCGCCACAACAAGTGGAACCACGACATCCAGCAGATTTTCGTTGAGGCCAATGGCGAAATCCG
>CACZAY010000084.1 GCA_902779265.1 uncultured Bacteroidales bacterium
TTTGCGATTCTACCTATTTTTTTTTTATTTTGCGGCCGAAAATTCAAGACCTTTCGCCCGTCTGGAACGCACGAAGCCGATGATTTCAAACTTTGTTTGATGTGCCGACGACGGGACTGGGGCTGCCAATGATTCAAGATGAAGCGTGTTGCGACTTTCCTCCTTGCCTGCCTGTCGGCCATGACCTGTGCCACCGCCCAGATCAATACTGACCGCGTGCTGGCCATCGGTCGCAACGCTTTGTATTTTGAGGACTACGTGCTCTCCATCCAGTATTTCAACGACGTGATTGGTGTGAAGCCTTATCTGGCCGAGCCTTATCTGTACCGAAGCATTGCGAAAATCTATCTGGAGGACTATCTGGGCGCTTCGCAGGACGCAACGGCCTGTCTGGAGCGCAATCCTTTTATCACGACGGCGCATCAGGTGAGGGGCATCGCCCGTCAGAACATGCGCGAATATGATGCCGCCATCGAGGATTTCGAGGCCGGACTGAAGGACCAGCCGGAGAACCGTACCTTCCTGCGGGCATTGGCCGTGACCTATGCCTTGAAGGAGGAATATGCCAAGGCCGACAGCTGTTTCCAGCATTTCATCTACTTGTGTCCGAACGAGCCATCGGCCTACCTGAACCGGGCGCAGATGAAGATGGAGCTGGGCGACAGCGTGCAGGCTCTGGAACTGCTCGATAAGGTCATTGCATTGGACAAAAGTTCGTCGTTCGCCTTTGCCCTGCGTGGCATGTTGCTCGAACAGCAAGGCAAGCACGCTGAAGCATTGGCCGACATGAACATGGCCATCCGTCTCGACCCCGAGCAGCCGACGTTCTACATCAACCGTGCGTTGATTCGTTACAATCTGGAGGATTTGGCCAATGCCGTTGCCGACTATGACCAAGCCCTCGAATATGACCCGAACAGCACCGTCGGCCATTATAACCGAGGTCTGCTGCGTGCCCAGGTGGGCGACCGAAACCGCGCCATTGACGACTTCACGGCCGTCATTGCCCAGGAGCCGGACAACACTTTCGCCATCTACAACCGCGCCATCCTGCGCGACGAGGTGGGCGAGTTGGAGGGTGCCATCGAAGACTATACGCTCGTCTATGAGCAGCATCCGAACTATTTCCCTGTGCTCTATGCGCGTAGTGAAGCCCGTCGGAAATTGGGACAGAACAAGCAGAGCGACGACGACTACAAATTGGCATTTGCCGTGCAGAACCGTGTGAAAAGTGAGCATGAAGCCCGCGAAAAGGCTCGTAAGGCAGCGCTGGAGCGGGGAGATACATTGGCCAATGTCCAACCGGAAGAGGACGCCGAACTGACCGACGACGAACGCACACGCAAGGAGAGCGAACGCAACATCCGCAAGTTCAACCGCCTGATGACGAGCGGTGTGGGCGACGAGAGCCAACGCTACAGCAGCGAACTGCGCGGCCGCGTGCAGGACAAGAAGGGCAATGCCGAATTGCAGCCGCTCTTCGTGTTGACCTACTACGAAAAGACCGACGAGACGCGCCAGCTCATCTATTTCGAGAAGAACCTGAGCGACTTCAACCGCGCTGCGCTGTTGTCACGACGTCTGAAGTGCGTATGCCAGGAGCCGATGCTCACGCAGGCGCAGGTCAGGGCCCATTTCGCCAGCATCGACGACTACAGCCGTTTCATCGGGCTTAACGGCGGCAATGCAATCAGCTATTTCGGACGAAGCCTCGACTATATGCTCGTGCAGGACTATCAGAGCGCCATTGCCGACCTCAACGACGTGCTTTTGCGCAAGGACAATTTCATTCTGGCCTATTTTAACCGCGCCGTGCTGCGTTTCCGCCAGTTGGAGGTCGATGAGAAGGCCGGAATGGCCAGTGTGCGCAACAGTGACAGCGACGAGGAACTGAAAAATACGGCGTTGAAGGCCATCGGAAGCCAGCAGGCCGCATCGGTGCAGGGCAATGGCATCAGCATCCGCCTCAACACCGGTACGATGACGGCGCAGGAGTCCGCACGGCTCGAATCGGAACATCTCGCCCGTGTGCGCCGGCTGGAGTGCGAGCTTGCCGTGCGCGACTTGGAAAAAGTCATCGAACTTGACCCGCAGTTCGTCTATGCCTATTATAACAAGGCGTTCATTGCGGCCAAGTTGAACGACCTCGATGCGGCCTACGACGACTTTTCACGTGCCATCCAGCTCTATCCGAACTTCGCCGAGGCCTACTACAACCGAGGGCTGATCCTGCTCCGACAGGGTAAGACCAAGGCGGGCATTGCCGACCTCTCGAAGGCGGGCGAGTTGGGTCTCGCACAGGCATACAGCGTGCTGAAACGTGCGCAGGAATAGCCCCTCCATAGTCCAGTGTGTGCTGGACATCGGCCGAAAAAGTCGCGTAGTGGGGGCTGTCAATTGTCGATTATATCAATTATCAATTAAATAAAGTTTTACGATGCAACAGAAAATCATCATTCTTGATTTCGGTTCGCAGACCACGCAGCTCATCGGCCGCCGTGTGCGCGAACTCGACACTTTCTGCGAAATCCTGCCTTACAACAAGTTCCCGCAAGGCGACGACAGCGTGATTGGCGTCATCTTGAGCGGTTCGCCCTACAGCGTCCACGATCCGGAGGCTTTCAAGGTCGATTTGAGCCAGTTTGTCGGCAAAGTGCCGGTGTTGGGCATCTGCTACGGCGCTCAGTTCATCAGCTACGCGAATGGCGGCAAGGTCGAAAAGGCCGACAGCCGTGAGTATGGTCGCGCCAACCTCGCCTTCATCAACAAGGAGAACCGCCTGTTCAAGGGATTTGACGACAACTGCCAGGTGTGGATGAGCCATGGCGACACCATCACGGCCATCCCCGAGGGCTTTGAGTGCATCGCATCGACATCGAACGTGAAGTTTGCCGCCTATGCCAGCACGAAGCAGCCGGTCTGGGCTGTGCAGTTCCATCCGGAGGTGTTCCACTCGGTGCAGGGCACGCAGCTCCTGAAGAATTTCGTGGTCGATATCTGCGGCTCGAAGCAGGATTGGAGTGCTGCATCGTTCGTCGATACTACAGTGGCCGAATTGAAGGCTCAGGTTGGCAACGACCGCGTCATCCTCGGCCTGTCGGGCGGCGTTGACAGCTCGGTTGCAGCCGTCCTGTTGAACAAGGCCATCGGCAAAAATCTCACCTGCATCTTCGTCGATCATGGAATGTTGCGCAAGAACGAGTTCCGCGACGTGATGCACGACTACGAATGCCTTGGCTTGAATGTGATTGGCGTCGATGCCAGCGAAAAGTTCTTTGCCGATTTGGCAGGCGTGACCGACCCCGAGCAGAAGCGCAAGATCATCGGCCGCGACTTTGTTGAGGTGTTCAATGCCGAAGCCCAGAAAATCAAGGATGCAAAGTGGCTCGCTCAGGGAACGATCTATCCCGACCGCATCGAGTCGCTCAACATCACGGGCAAGGTCATCAAGAGCCACCACAATGTGGGCGGTCTGCCGAAGGAGATGCACCTTAGCCTGTGCGAGCCTCTGAAGTGGCTCTTCAAGGACGAAGTGCGCCGCGTCGGCCGTCAGTTGGGTATGCCAGAGCATCTCATTACGCGCCATCCTTTCCCAGGTCCGGGCTTGGCAGTGCGTATCTTGGGCGACATCACCCGCGAGAAGGTGCGCATCTTGCAGGATGCCGACGATATCTACATCCGTGGCCTGCGCGAATATAAGGTCAAGCTGTCGGGCGAAGAGGCTCGTCGCGTGCTTGCTGCCGGCGTCCCTGCCGACATGAAGGACGGCGAAATCGAGGTGTCGCTCTACGATCAGATCTGGCAGGCCGGTACCGTGCTGCTCTCAACCGTCCGTTCGGTCGGTGTGATGGGCGACGAGCGTACCTACGAACATCCTGTGGCTCTGCGTGCCGTGACATCAACCGACGCAATGACGGCCGACTGGGCGCATCTGCCATACGACTTCATGGCCAAGGTGTCGAACGAAATCATCAACAAGGTGCGTGGTGTGAACCGCGTATGCTACGATATCTCGTCAAAACCGCCCTCGACAATCGAGTGGGAGTAATCCTTAAAAAATATTAAAAATTTTGGCTGTATCAGCATAAATGCGTATTTTTGCACGTTCTATTTGCACGAAATCAAAGAAAATGATAATAAAGAAGAACCTCGCTTTGTCTCTTGTGGCTTTTGCCGCTGTCATGATGGCAGCTCCAGCATCGGCCCAGGATTCCAATGACAATCCGAGCAATCTCACTTCTTCGCCATACACCCGTTACGGCTTCGGACGATTGGGTGGCGTGGGCAATGCCAGCACCCGGGCTTTGGGCAATGCTGGCATTGCGTTGCGCACCAATATGTACACCAACCTGTATAATCCGGCCTCGTTGACTGCCATTGACACGTTGACGATGTTGTTTGATACGGCGGTGGATGCCGAGTTGTTTACCATGTCGGAAAATGGCTCGCGTGAAAGCGATTGGAACGCAGGATTCAGTTACTTGACGTTTCATTTCCCATTGTGGAACCGTTTTGCCGGCGCGATTGCCTATACGCCCTACTCGACAGTGGGATACGAATATGGTGGCGAGTCGGAAAGCCCATTAGAAAATCCGCTGATTACCAATGATACATTGGCCCAATCAACCACCTATACGGGTAATGGCGGCTTGCAGCACTTCCAGTTGGCATTGGCCTGGAATCCCATCAAGACGCGCACGATGCAGCTGAATTTCGGCGCCAAGGCCGGTTACATCTGTGGCACGGTCTCGCATACGAGTACGACAGTCATCACCCCAAAGAGTGGTTCGAGCAAGAGCATCAACTTCTCGCGGAGTTTCTCCTGTCAAGGTTGGGACCTGCTGCTGGGTACGCAGTTCACACGGCAGCTCAAGCCTGGTCGCAGCATGACACTTGGAGCCACGTTTGCGCCGCGTACACATATCGGTTGTGATGCAGAGAACAAGACGGATTCTACCAGAACGACATCGCTAAGTCTCTCTGCGCCAATGAAGCTCGGCGTTGGCTTGTGCTATCAGGAAGACCGGAAGTTGACGGCTTCGCTTGAGTATTCGTTTGAGAATTGGGCCAATGTCCCGGGTCTGACTCCGGAGTTGACCAAGGCCGATGATTTCTATCAGAATGTCCATCGCGTGGCGGCAGGTCTGGAGTATCGGCCGAAACAATACTCCCAAAACTATTTCCAGACTTGTACGTACCGTGTCGGCGCATCGGCCCAGAACTCGTATGTCAAGACCTACGGCAAGCAGAAGGAGATGACGGCTTCGTGCGGTATGGGCATGCCCATCGGCAAGCGCAGTACGCTCAACCTGTCGGTCGGATACACACACATGCAGTCCGAAAAAAGCGGCATCTTGAAGGAAAACTATCTGCACATGACATTGGGCATAACCTTCAATGAAATGATGTTCTATCGCAGCCGGTTGTGGTAATGGTTTTAAACTTTTCCACGATCGGACAGCCTAAAACAAAGACATAATATTAACTTTAACCTCATAATTACATCTATGAAAACCTCAGTTAAACTTCTGTTCGGAGCCGTGATTGCCGCAAGTGCATCGGCCGCTATCGCGCAGAATCCAAATGATGACAAGCAGTGCCCGAATGACAACACTGTCTTGGAAAACAACTCTCTCTATTTCGAGTATGCCAAGCAGAAAAACTATAAGGAGGCCTACGAATTCTGGTACTCTTTGTATGTTACTGTGCCCGACTACAACAAGAACCTCTATATCGAAGGTGAGAAAATCCTGAAGTCGCAGATCAATGACTGTATCCGTGCAAAGGATACTGAAGGCATCAAGCGTTATGCAGAGCAGCTTCTCGCTTTGTGTGACAATCGTATCAAGTACTTCGGCGATGATGCAAAGATGCCGGCAGCAAAGATTTTGGGTAATAAGGCCAACTATTATTTGAGCTTCTATAAGGGTAAGGAACTCGATCTTGATACTGCCTACACTTGGCTTTCTACGAGTGTGACGGCTCTGAAAGAGGATGCTGATGCCAAGGCGCTTGTCCAATGGGTCAATGTCTCGCTGAAAAAATATGCGAAAGACCCATCTTTCAAGTCTGACTACATCTCCAACTACATGAAGGGTTCGGAGTATATCGATGGTTCATTGGACAACTACTACAAGCGTCTTGAAAATGACAGAAAGGCACTTGAGGCCAATCCAAATGATCCAAAGATTGCCAAAGATACGGCAATTTGCTTGTCTTACATCAAGTTCATCAAGGATCAGAAGGTGGCCTTGACCGGCAACTTCGCTTCTTCGGGTGCGGCCGATGTCGAGACTCTTGTCGAGGTCTTCACTCCGCAGGTTGAGGGCAAGAAGGATGATGCAGTGTTCCTGAATAATGTGTCAAAGCTGTTGGGCCGCAACAAGGCTGGCAAGGAGACGGACCTCTATTTCAAGGTTTCAGAGTATTCCTATGCGCTCGCTCCATCGTTGGCATCGGCCAAGGGTATGGCCCAGCTCTCAATGAAGAATCAGGACTGGGACAATTCCATCAAGTATCTGGAAGAGGCTCTCACTTTCGCCTTCCAGCCTGAAGACAAGGCCGAGATCCTGTTGCTTGAGGCCAATGTCTATTACAAGTACAAGAAGAACTTCTCGAAGGGCCGTGAGCTGTGTCGTCAGAGCATTACCCTCGATAAGACCAATGCCGATCCTTACATCTTTGTGGCCGACATGTACCGCCAGTCAGGCGAAATCGTCTTCCCGAGCGATGATGCCATCGTGCGTTCGACCTGTTACATGGCTGCTGTCGAGGAACTTCAGAAGGGTAAGGCAGCCGAGCCATCACGTGCTGCAGAAATCAACTCGATGATCCAGGCCTACAAGAAGGCCTATCCCGAGAAATCGCAGCTCTTTATGAAGGGTATGCAGTCGGGCACAAAATACCACATCCCCGGTTGGATGAACATCGACATCACCATTCCGGATTGAGGCATTGGCCAATAAGACAAACAAAAAAGTGGGCAAGAAAAAACTTGCTCACTTTCTTTTTTTTGACCAATGGCGTCTGGATGAAGAATCAGCGCGGCTGGTTGAGGCATTGTTCTATGGCCAATGACAACTGGTCGGGGCACGATGTGGGTCGGTTTCCGCAGCGGATGCCGCGCACACGTCCGATGACGTCCTGCGCCTTCTGTCCCTTGACCAGAGCGCTGACGCCCTTTGTGTTGCCGTTACAGCCGCCCACGAAGGCGACCTCGCGGATTACGTCATCGTCGTCCAGCTCCACGTGGATCATCCTTGAGCAGGTTCCTTGGGTGAGATAGTCGATTTGTCTCATAAGAATTGTTCGGTTTGAAATTCGGTGCGGCGCGGGGCTCGTTGCCGGTGGCGTTTCCCAGTCCGCAATTTTGGCCGCAAATATATTAAAAAAGTGGAAAATGTTTGGAATTTTCACGGGAAATTACTAACTTCGCGGCAAATTTTTTGCGAAATGCTTCTCCAATCTACTAAAATAACCCTATTTCTCCTTGCTTTTGTTCCATCGGTAGTGTTGGCCGATAGTGTGGCCGATGTCCATCGCCGTCGCCATCAGCGGCTCATGACCATGCAGCCAGATGCTGTTGCCATCCAGGCATTGGCCGACTCCCTCGCACATAAGGACGAAGTCCTGCCCGACGAGGAAGACCTCTATGCCAATCTCGATGTCTATGCCGACTGGGATGACGTGTCTGTCGATCCTTTGCGCGGCAAGACCGGCTGGGTGATTCCCGATTCGCAGATGATCAGTTTCCGTGGCTATGTGATGCCTATCCGTGGTAAGGTCAATTCGCCTTATGGCTGGCGTCGCGTGCGTATGCACAAGGGCGTGGACCTAAAACTGGTCACGGGCGATTCCGTCCGCGCCGCGTGGGACGGCTGCGTGAGAATTCGCAAGAATCAGGGTCGCCGAAAGGGGTATGGCCTATATCTCGTGGTTCGCCATCCTAACGGCTTGGAGACGGTATATGGACACTTGTCCAAGCAATTGGTCAACAAAAACGACTCCGTAAAGGCCGGTCAGGTCATCGGTTTGGGTGGAAATACGGGACGTAGTTCGGGTCCGCACCTACACTTGGAGTTCCGCTTTATGGGCATCGCCCTCGATCCGGCCGAATTGATAGATTTCAATACGTTCGAGCCGAAACAGACACATTATCTCTTCCGCCGTAAACATGCCGAACTCGTCCAGGAGGGGCTTGCCGGCGATGGTGAAGCAGCCTATCATCGCGTGCGGAAAGGTGATACGTTGGGCGCTATTGCGCGTAAATATCACACGTCGGTTGAACGTCTCTGCCGGTTGAACGGCATGCGCTCCACCAAGACATTGCGCATCGGACAACGAATCCGATATAAATAGTCCGAAAAACAGAGCCCAAAACGAAGTTTTTGGGCTTTTTCTTTGGCCGATTGAAATAAAATGTGTATATTTGCGCGCATATTTAAAGAATTTTTTAAACTCTAAAATACGAGAATGGAAGAAAACATTCAGAACAATGATCGCATCATCAATGTGAACATTGAGCAAGAAATGCGAAAGTCCTATATTGACTATTCGATGTCAGTAATCGTAGCTCGTGCCTTGCCCGATGTGCGCGATGGATTCAAGCCTGTGCATCGCCGAGTGCTCTACGGTATGGATCAGATTGGCAACACGTACGACAAGCCGACTAAGAAGTGTGCACGTATCGTGGGTGAGGTGCTCGGTAAGTACCATCCGCACGGCGACAGTTCCGTCTATGGCGCATTGGCCCGTATGGCACAGCCCTGGAACTTGCGTTATCTTCAGGTGGATGGCCAAGGCAACTTCGGTTCGGTCGATGGCGACAACCCGGCTGCCATGCGTTACACTGAGGCCCGTCTGAGCAAGATCTCGGAAGAGATGCTGCGCGACATCGAGAAGGATACCGTTGATATGATGGACAATTTCGATGCCACATTGAAGGAGCCGAAAGTTCTGCCTACGCGTATCCCGACCCTGCTCGTCAACGGTGCGAGCGGCATCGCTGTCGGTATGGCGACCAATATGCCTACGCACAACCTCTCTGAGTGTATTGACGGCATCTGTGCCTACATTGACAATCCGGAAATCTCAGTCGAGGGCCTGATGCAGTACATCAAGGCGCCTGATTTCCCGACGGGTGGTATCATCTATGGCTATGACGGCGTTAAGGATGCCTACGAGACTGGTCGCGGCCGCATCGTCGTGCGTGCCAAGGCTGAAATCGAGTCCGAGGGCCAGCACTGCAACATCATTGTCACCGAGATTCCTTACGGCGTCAATAAGGCCGAACTGATCAAGCATATTGCGACATTGGCCGATGAAAAGAAAATCGAGGGTATAGCCAATGCCAATGACGAGTCCGACCGTCAGGGTATGCGCATCGTCATCGAGTTGAAGCGTGATGTGAATGCCAATGTCATCTTGAACAAACTCTACAAGATGACCGAATTGCAGAGCAACTTCAGCGTCAACAACATTGCGCTCGTGCCGATTCCGGAGGCTCCCAATGCGCTCGGTATGCCGAAGCTGCTGAATCTGAAGGATTTGGTCCGCTACTTTGTCGATCACCGCCACAATGTCGTCATCCGTCGCACGAAGTTCGATTTGGCCGAAGCCGAAAAGAAGGCCCACATTCTGGAGGGTTTGATTATCGCTTGCGACAACGTCGATGAGGTAGTCCGCATCATCCGCGCCAGCCGCACTCCAGCCGATGCCCAGACCGCTCTCGAGCAGCGTTTCAACATCGACGAACTCCAGTCGAAAGCCATCGTCGATATGCGTCTTGGCCAATTGACCGGACTCCGCATCGAGGAGTTGAAGCAGCAGTACGAAGACCTGATGAAACTCATTGACTATTACAAGCAGATTTTGGCCGATGACACCCTCTGTATGAAGGTAGTCAAGGACGAGCTGATTGAAATCAAGGAGAAGTATGGTGATGAACGCCGCACCGAAATAGACTTCAGCGGAGCCCAGCTCAATGCCGAGGACTTCATCCCGAACGACGATGTCGTCATCACCATCAGCCACATGGGCTATATCAAGCGCACGAAGTTGTCCGACTTCAAGGCGCAGGCCCGTGGCGGTGTCGGCTCGAAGGGCGCAGGCACCCGTGACAGCGACTTCATTGAATATATGTATGCGGCCAAGAACCATAACTGGCTCATGTTCTTCACCGAGCAGGGCCAGGCATTCTGGATGAAGGTTTACGACATCCCGGAATTTGCCAAGAACCAGAAAGGTCGCGCCATTCAGAATATGCTCAACACGAGCGAGACGAACAAGGTCACCGCATTCCTCAAGGTCGAGTCGTTCGCCGATGCCGAGTTCAACGACAGCCACTATCTCGTCTTCGTTACCGAGCGCGGTCTCGTCAAGAAGACCAAGCTCGCAGCCTACAGCCGTCCGCGTGCCAATGGTATCAATGCCATCAACCTGCAGGAGGGCGACCGCGTAGTTCGTGTTGTTATGACCGATGGCAAGCAGCACATCGTCCTTGTCAACCGCAACGGCCGCGCCATCACCTTCCCCGAGACGAATGTCCGTACGATGGGGCGTGTGGCAACCGGTGTGCGCGGTATGCGTCTCGACGACGACGGATTGGACAAGATTGTCGGCATGGTGGCCTTGCCTTATCCGGGCGCACCGCTCACCGAGGAGTCTGACAATGACAACGAGGGCGAAAACGAGAATGAACCCGAAGTTTCGCTCGAAAATCTCTTCGATGCCGAGATTCCTGAAACTGAGGAGCCGACGGATGCCATTGGCCAAG
>CACZAY010000085.1 GCA_902779265.1 uncultured Bacteroidales bacterium
CATCGGCCACGCAGCTGCTTCTCTTGCGCCTTCAGACTGTCGATTCGGGCATTGATGTCGGCCGTCTTCTTGTCGTCCTTCTCGCGCTTGATGGCCTCGCGTTCGATTTCAAGCTGCATCACCTGACGATGGATTTCGTCCAATGCCTGCGGTTCGCTGTCGTGCTCCATGCGGAGTTTGGCCGATGCCTCGTCGATGAGGTCGATGGCCTTGTCGGGCAGGAAACGGTCGCTGATGTAGCGCGTTGACAGACGCACGGCCTGGATGCACGCCTCGTCCTTGATTCGGATCTTGTGGTGGTTCTCGTAGCGCTCCTTCAGGCCTCGCAGGATGGCTATGGCCGATGCCTCGTCCGGTTCATCGACCATGACCTTCTGGAAACGGCGTTCCAGAGCCTTGTCCGTCTCGAAATACTTCTGATATTCGTCGAGCGTCGTCGCACCCACGCAGCGCAGTTCGCCACGCGCCAAGGCAGGTTTCAGGATGTTGGCCGCATCCATCGAACCCTGACCGCCGCCGGCACCGACCAGCGTGTGGATTTCGTCGATGAAGAGGATGACATCGTTGTCGCCCGAGGCGTCGTTGTTGCTCTCCTG
Organism: uncultured Bacteroidales bacterium; assembly: GCA_902779265.1. Taxonomy (GTDB): domain Bacteria; phylum Bacteroidota; class Bacteroidia; order Bacteroidales; family UBA3663; genus Liminaster. Next base: position 597 of record CACZAY010000085.1, read on the forward strand.
CACCTCCTTGATGACGCTTTTGAGACGTTCCTCAAACTCGCCCTTGTACATCGCACCGGCCACCAGCGCGCCCATGTCGAGGCTGTAGATCTGCTTGTGCTTCAGGTTTTCGGGCACGTCGCCGCGCACGATTCGCTGTGCCAAGCCCTCGGCAATGGCGGTCTTACCCGTACCAGGTTCGCCGATGAGCACCGGGTTGTTTTTCGTACGGCGGGAGAGGATCTGCAGCACGCGGCGTATCTCCTCATCACGGCCGATGACGGGGTCTAGTTTTCCCTCCTTGGCCCTTTGGCAGAGGTTGATGGCAAACTTTTCGAGTGCCTTCTCGCCCTGCTGGTTCTGTGGTTGTTGATTGGTCATCATAATCGTATAATTTTTAGAGTTAATAATTGCGAAAGAATTCACCCAATGGACTTGCAAATTCCGTGCCAATGCGATTTTCCGTGATGGCCGATGGGACAAAATGACCGATTCGGGGCATTGCCGACATAATGATCGCGCGCAATTCCATAGTACCTCATAGTAGGCTGATAGTACCCTCGCCGGTGCCTTTATGGCCGATGAAAGCGCCTTCAAATTTTGCGTCTGACTTGTCAAATAATGGCTTTTCCGCGAGATTTTCGTGCGATATTGCAGATTGTGGCCGATTGATGTGTCAATTTGAGTTTGTTTTGCTATCTTTGGGGGTGAAAAAAGCAATATATCTCCGACAAGATTGCCGTGTTTTTGTCAAGCTCTAATTGGTAAGAATTGCTTGGTGAGAAGAACGCAATTGTGCCATTCGAAATGGCATAAATTGATGGTGAATGACTTTGTGTTAATTCAATCGGCACAAATTTAGTCTGTCGCACAACTTGGCAATGATGTCTGCCTGCCTGCCAAAGCCTTGCTCCAGCAGAAGAATCAAGTGTTGGAGGAGAAGGGCGGAAGGTTTTTGATGAAATGAATAAACCACATGATATGATAACGAAAGGATTGAATTTAATTGACAGCAATGAATATCTGCAATGGTTTCAGCATCTGTGTGCTGAAATAGACAAGCAGCGGCTGAAAGCAGCTATGCAGCTCAATGCTGCTACGCTACAGCACTACTGGTGGCTGGGGAATGACATCATTTGCAAACAGAAAGAACAGGGTTGGGGCGCAAAAGTCATTGATCAACTATCAGTAGATTTACAGAAACGATATGGTGGTGATAGTGGCTATTCTATTCGCAACTTGAAGTATATGAAGCAATTTGCTGAAGAATATCCAAACTTTCCATTTGTGCAAGTGGCACTTGCACAATTACATGAAATGCCAATTTTGCAAGCGAGACTTGCAAATTTTACAGTGTCTTCAGATGGCGAATTTGTGCAAGTGCCGCTTGCACAAATCACTTGGTATCACCATATATCTATGATGTCTAAGGTAAAGGATACGGCGCTTCGGGCATTCTACATCACAGAGACTGCCATTCAGGGTTGGAATCGTGATATTATGATGATGCAGATTGAAGACGGATATTACAAGAAAGCTCGCCCGCTACCCACCAATTTCGACACGACTCTGCCTCCAGTGAATAGCGATTTGGCAAAAGTAGCTTTCAAAGACCCTTATAATTTAGGATTCGTGGATATGACGAGGGTTAAGCAAGAGCGCGACTTGGAAGAACAGCTGGCTAGCAAGGTGACCGACTTTCTTCTGGAATTGGGAAAGGGTTTTGCGTATATTGGTCATCAGTACCCGTTGAACATCGCAGGCGAGGAGAGCAGGGTGGACTTGATGATGTATCACACTCGTTTGCATTGCTATGTGGCTATCGAGTTGAAGGTGGTTGACTTCCAGCCAGAGTTTCTCAGCAAGCTGAACTATTACATCTCGGCTATCGACGATTTGGTTAAGATGCCGGAAGATAATCCTACAATAGGCTTGTTATTGTGCCGCACTAAGAACAATACAAAGGTTGAGTATGCCCTTCGTGGTATGACCCAACCATTGGGCGTGGCAGAATATCTGACATCTAGGATGATTGAAGAACTGAAGTCAGAACTCCCGTCTATAGATGATTTGGAGAACACTCTGAAAGAGTGAGATTACTCATCACCTCAAGGCAGATCAGGGGACTGTCCCTCGATTCATTTTAAAATAAGTAATCATAAAGAAAACACATTGTTATGCGTACAATTAATGATTATTTTTCGTCAGATCTAGCAAGAGACACCTTGGGTCATTGGATTCTGTTAGGCGATTTCGAAGCGACAGAAATAGAAAAAAGAGGCATCATCATATATGACATTTTGCAGCCATCTTTGTGCAGGTTGTATGAGATGGATTTGCTGACGACGAAATATATGCGGGCACTTATCAGCTACGAGGGAATCCAGCGTGTGGAGACGTTGCCTGTTCCGCGCGAGGCATTACGCGAGGCATTGCTGAATGCTGTCGTCCACAAGGCATACGAATCGTTGACGGCGATACAGATTGCTGTCTATGACGACAAACTGGAGATTTTCAACTGCGGCTATCTGCCAGAAGATTGGACGATAGAGAACCTGTTAGGCAGTCATCGCAGCCGTCCTTACAACCCCGACATCGCCAATGCGTTTTTCCGCGCTGGTGAAATTGAGACGTGGGGACGTGGCATTGAGCGAATCATCAGCGGATGCAAGGCTGCAGGTTGCCCAGAGCCTACTTTTGAGTGCAGAAGCGGCGAGGTTTGGACGGTGTTCCATTACAAAACGTCACAGAAAACTACGGAGAAAACTACGGAGAAAACTACGGAGAAAGCTACGGAGAAAACTACGGAGAAAACTACGGAGAAAACTACGGAGAAAACTACGGAGAAAACTACGGAGAAAATCGTTAGATATCTGCGAGATAATCCGAAAATGTCAAATAAAGATTTGGCCGATGTCTGTGGCATTACCGAGGATGGCGTTTATTGGAACATAAAGAAGCTGAAAGAGCAGGGTGTCATCCGTCGCATTGGTCCGGACAAGGGCGGCTATTGGGAGGTCGTGAAATAAACAAAAGACAAAGCAAACAGATATGATATTCGGAAATAAAATCAGGACACTCCGAGAGGAGAGAGGAATGCTGCAAAGGCAGTTGTCGGCGGCATTGGAGATTGACACTCCGATGTACAGCAAGATTGAACGCGGTGAGCGCCCTGCGAAACGGAGCCAGCTGCCCATCTTGGCGAAAATCTTCCAAGTGGATGAAAAAGAACTGCTTGCCATCTGGTTGGCCGACAAAGTGCTTGACATTATGGCCGATGCCGGTGACTTGAAGGACGAGGTCATCGCATGCGTCCAGAAATCTCTCGCAGAGTGTAAGGAAGTGTAAAAGAGTTTTTATGCTCAATTTCACTCATTTATCTCTGTGTGAGCTTTATTCTAATTCTCAAATTTTCGTGAAAAAACTGCTTAAGATCGTTCTCGTCACGCTCGTCGTGCTGATTGTGCTGGTGCTGTCGGTACCGGTGGCACTCTACACGCCGTGGGCGCAGCAGATTGCGGTGCGTCGGGCATTGGCCGTAATGAACGACAACGAGGACGGTCTGCACTACGACATAGGGCGGTTGCGGCTGCGTTGGCCGATGTACCTCGAACTGTGGGACGCGAGCATTACGCGGCCGGCATCGGGCGACACTCTGGCCTATGTGCACCACTTGAAGACCGCGCTCGACGACTGGCCGAGTGAGGGTAAGACAGACTATGTGGTGCATCAGGTGCTTGTCGAAGGGCTGAAGACGGGCATCGACACGGCATTCGTAGCCGGTTTGGATCTGCGCGGCAGTCTCGACACGTTGCGCATCGGCCAAGTGTCGCTGAACCTCGATTCGAGTTGGGTGAGTGTGGCCGATGTCCTTATCTCCGCGCCCCATTTCGCTGTGGCCTATGCTGCGGCCGACACGGCGGTGGAGGAGGAGCCCGACACGACACAATCGGCCGCGTGGAGGGTGCGGCTCGGCGCATTGGCCATAACCGATGCCGTCCTGCAATATGGCGGCGACGTCGCGGTCGATGGACTTGACGTGCGTGTGGCCGATTTTGCGATGGACAGCGCACTCTATTCGCTTGACACATTGGCCATAACGCTCCCGACGGCGCGCTACGCGGATTTTTCGTTGGCCGATGCCTCGTTGCTCCTCACGCGGTTCCGGATGGACAGCGTCCGCGCGCGGATGGACACGCTCACCATCGACCTGCCACGCACGCACATCGGCCTTGTGGCATCGGCCCTGCGACCGTTCGACAACCGTCGGCGCGAGGCAAAAATCGACCTGAAGGCACGTCTGTCGCGGCCCGATTCGCTGCTGTCGGCCTATGTCGCATCGGCCGAAAAACGCCCGTACCGACTGCCCGATTCATTGGCCATCGACCTCACGGCCACGCAGCTACGCGACCAGTTTGACGCGACGTTGAGCCTCGTGCAGGACAGTGTGGAGCGTCTGCTCGCCACCGCCGCCTTCAACCAGCGCACCGAGGCGTACACCGCAGCAATCGACGTGCGCGCGCTGACGTTGGCCGACTTCATGCCCGAGCTTGACGTGCGCGACGTGAACCTGCGTCTGGATGCCTCCGGACAGCATTTCGACTTCGGCCGACGGAGCACGCGCCTCAACGCCGCATTGCGCATCGACACGGTGAGCTACGTCTTGGCCGATGATTCGTCGCGCATGGAAATCGGGCTGCGGCGCACGGATCTGCGGGCTGCATTGGCCAACGATTCGCTGCAACTGCGGTCAACCATCAACGCCGACATCACGGGCATCGGGCGGTTTGATTCATTGGCCATAACCTTCCTCAATTCGCCCGACCACATGAACCTCGACCTCCACTTGGGCGATGCGGAAATCGCCGTCGGGGCCGATTGCGACCTCGACCATCTGATGGCCGTGACCGACCGCGTGGCGCACGAACTCGACATGCAGAGCACCAACCAGGCGTTCGACATCAATGCCATCCAGCGCACCTTGCCGCGACTTTCGGCCGATGTCTCGATGCGGCGCGACAACCCGCTCATGCCGATTCTGAAGCAGCATGGCGTTGCCTTCGATGCCGTCGCCCTGAACCTCACCAACAGCGACAGCCTGCGCATGAAGGCCGCCATCGACACGCTCCGGCTCGACAGTATCCGCGTAGCGCGCATCGGCCTCGACCTCGTCCCGCGCGACGGCAATTACGACCTTGTGGCCAATGCCGTCTATCCCGACACCGTGACCGGCTCCGACTTCAATCTGGGGCTGAAGGCGCGTCTCGAGTCTGATTCGATCATGGCCGATGGCGACCTCTGGGCCGACACGTTGCAGGTCTTCACGTTCGATGCCTGCCTGTCGCGCCGCATCCGTGCCGACGTGCATCTGGCTGCCCTGCCGCTTGCATTGGCCAACGACTTCCTGGGCGAGACCGCGCGGCTCGACGGCTACGTGAACGGATTTGCCCGGCTGGACTGCGATTCGGTCGATTTCAACGCCTTGCAGGCCGCCGTGTGGTTCGATTCGGCCTCGGTGTGGTATGAAGGCTGCGACATGACCATCGGCCTCCCGTCGGACAGCATCGTCTATCGCGACGGACAGCTATTCCTCAACCGCATCCGTTTCCAGACGGCCAACGACCATCCGCTCATGCTCGACGGAACGGTCGATCTGCGGCGCGACATGGCCAATCCGGACATCGACCTGCGTGTGTTGGCCGACAATGCAATGCTCGTCAGGAACAAGCGTCGCCGTACGCGCGGACAATTCCTCTACGGAACGCTTCCGCTCACCACTTCGATAGCCGTCGTCGGCCAACCCAACGACCTGAAAGTGAGCGGAAAAATCACCATTCCGCAGGGCTGCGACCTGACCTACCTCTACGAGGATGAGGCATTGGCCAAGAGCAGCCAGCTCACCGACCTCGTGGAGTTCGTGTCGTTCGCCGAAATCGAGATGAAGATTGATTCATTGGCCGAAATCGGAGCCTTGCCGCCGCCACCGCACGACGACAGCGACATGGAGGTCAACCTGCAACTGCGCATCAATCCGAGCACGCAGGTCAAGGTCTTCCTGCCGACTGCGGCCGACGACCAGGTCACGCTGCGCGGCGGCGGCAACCTCAAGATGTCGATGGACGGCAACGGGTCGCTGCAGCTGAGCGGCGGATATGACGTCACGGGCGGCGACATCAACTTCAAGCTGCCCATGCTGCCCGTCACCAAGCAGTTCGCCTTGACCAACGACGGCTGGCTGCGGTGGAGCGGCATCGTCGATAAGCCGGAACTCAGCCTCACCGCCACGCAGGACGTCAAGTGCACCATCAACGACGTGTCGGGCGGCCAGCGCGTGGTCAAGTTCGTCGTCTCGATTGTCATCAGCGGCACATTGGAGAACATGGACATCGTCTTCAACTGCTCTGCGCCCGACGATGCCGCCATCCAGAGCGAACTGGCATCGCTCACCGACGAAGACCGTTCGAAGCAGGCCCTGCTGTTGCTCGTCGCGCAGACCTACAACGGCCCGTCGGCATCGTCGTCGGCAGGTATGAATTCGGCCAATGCCGCCATCAGCAGCCTGCTCAACAAGGAACTGGAATCGCTGTTGACCAACAAGCTGAAACACACCGAGATAAATGTCGGCATCGATACCTACGACGCAACCGGAAGCGGTGCGCAGCAGACCGACTACAGCCTCTCGGTGTCGCAGAAGTTCTTCAACGACCGGATGCGCGTCACCGTGGGCGGCAAGATGAGCACGGGCGAGGAGGTGCAGCAGGAGAACGACGCCATCATCAACGACGTCTCGGTCGAGTGGCTCATCCGCCGCGATGCCTCGCAGTATGCCCGCCTGTTCCGCCACACGAACTACGAAAGCGTGCTCGAAGGCGAGGTCGTCGAAACCGGTGCTGGCTATGTCCAGTCGCGCGACGCATTCCGCTTCTGGCATCTCTTCATCCGCAGCAGCAAGAAGCGCGAGGAGGCCCGAAAGGCAATGCTCAGGCAGTTGCAAGAAAACAATAACGGACACAACGGCCCCTCCCCCGAACCCCTCCGCAAGGGAGGGGAGTAGAATGCTTCCATCAAGCAAGAAAGATTTCTCAAGAATTTGAGAATGAGAGAATAAGATATAAATTTTTGCACAGAGAGAAAAGTGAAAATGATGAAATAAAACTCAATTACACTCACTTAAACTCTGCGAGCGATATAAAAATGAAGCGAACCCAAACATACACTCTTGTCCTCATTGCGACCACGTTGTGGCTGCTCGTCGCCTGTTCCACTACGCGGCATCTGCCCGACGGCGAAGTGCTCTACACCGGCGTGAAAAGCATTGTGGCGGCCGATGGCGATACGGTCGATGCCGAAGTGGCGGCGGCGGTGGCCAATGTGCTTGAAGTTGCGCCCAACAGTCCGTTGCTGGGCAGCGCCTACCGCCAGTCGCCCTTCCCGATGGGACTGTGGATATACAACGGCCTCTACACCGAACGCAGTCGCGGCCTGCGCCATTGGCTGTGGAAACGGCTGAAGAGCGACCCGATAACCATCAGTCAGGTCAATCCCGTGTTGCGCTGTCAGGTGGCTGAAGTTGCATTGGCCGACGAGGGCTATTTCTTGGCCAATGTCGATTACGAGCTCGTGCCGCACCGCCGCAACCCGCGTAAGGCGAAGGTGGCCTACAAGGTGAACTACGGACGCATGAGCCGCATCTCCAGCATCGAATATATGCGCAACAGCGATGCCCGCCTGGACAGCATCGTCGCCCACACACGCGAGGAAAGCCGGATTCGTGTCGGCCAACGCTTCAGCGCAACGGCACTCACGGCCGAGAAGTCGCGCATCGGAGCCTTGATGGTCGATAGTGGCTACTTTAACTATGCGCCCGCCTTTGTCCATTTTGCGGCCGATACCACACAGGCGCCCTACGCCGTCGCGCTGCGCGTCTTCACCGACTACAAGGCACCGTCGGCCGCGCTCTATCCGTGCAAGGTTGACAGCATCAGCCTCGCGCTCGAGTTCGGCAGCGGTATCGCACCCGACAAGTTCGTGTCCGACGGGCATCGGAGCATCGGCTATCGCGGCCGTCTGCAGATGAAGCCGAAATACCTTTTCCATGCGATGGCCATCGACCGTGGAGCCGTCTATAACAACGGGATGGGAAGTCGTGTCACTACGCGACTTTCGCGGCTCAACACGTTCAAATACAACAACGTGGAGTGGAAAAACATCGGCCAAGGTGAACGCGACACCACGTCGATGCTCATGCAGCTCTCATCGACCTACCACTTGCCGTGGACGGGCAGCCTGGAGGTGAAGGGCGTCTATAAGGACAACAACCAGGTCGGCCCGGGACTCACGTTCAAGGCGCAGCGGCGCAACCTGCTGGGCGGCGGCGAACTGCTCTCGTTCGAGCTCGATGCGGGCTACGAATGGAACACCGGCAAACACACCATCGGCCAAAACAACGGCCTCTTGAACAGCTACGAATTGGGCGGAAAAGTGTCGCTCGCGGTGCCGCGTCTGCAACTGCCGATGCGCGTTGATGAAGACTATCCCGTCACGACGACCTACAGCATTGCGGCCAATGTGATTCGTCGCGCCGGCTTCTTCCAGATGTTCAAGGGCACGGCCGAAGTGAGCTATTCATATTCGACCGACAATGTCTCGTCGCACATCCTCACGCCGATCCAGCTGGCCTACACCTCGTTGCTCTCCACCACGCAGCGGTTTGACGAAATCGTGTCGGCCAACCGCGTGCTGAAACAGAGCTTCGCCGACCAGTTCATCCCCAGCATCCGCTACACCTATCAGTACGACAACAGTCGCGTAGCGCGCGGCCGCAGCCGTCAGTGGATGCAGTTCTCCGTGGCCGAGGCCGGCGGCATCCTCGACCTTGTGATGGGCAAGGTCGGCGCGCATCGCACGCAGGGCGAACGCCAGTTCATGTGGCAGCCGTTCTCGCAGTTCGTCAAAGCATCGGCCGATGTGCGCAACTACATCGACCTCGGCAACCGCAACACACTTGCTACGCGGTTTTTGGCCGGCATCGTCTATGCCTACGGCAATTCGACCACTGTGCCCTACAGCGAACAGTTCTTCATCGGTGGGGCCAATTCTCTACGCGGATTTTCCATCCGTAGCGTCGGTCCTGGCGGCTATCGGCCGATGTCGGGCAAGTATTCGTACATGGACCAGACGGGCGATGTGAAGCTTGAGGCCAATGTGGAGTGGCGTTTCCCGCTGTCGGGCGACATCTACGGCGCGCTGTTTGCCGATGCGGGCAATGTGTGGACGTCGCGCGACGAAAGCAGTCGCCCGGACGGACAGCTTACGGCATCGGCCATCGACCAGCTTGCCACCGACTGCGGCATCGGCCTGCGCTACGATTTGGGCATGCTGGTGCTCCGTTTCGACCTCGGAATACCGTTGCACGACCCCTCGGAATCCAGTGCCAGATACTACAATCCGAGTGGCTCGTTTTTTGGAAACTTGGGTTATCATTTGGCCATCGGTTATCCTTTTTAATTTGAAAGTTGGACATTGGCCAATGCCGTTTTTGGAAAACCCGATTCTTTTCATTATCTTTGCCCTCGCTGTGTACCGACAGCTAATTTCCAGAACGAAAGATTCATTAGTACAATTCTATTTTTAGTACAATCCTTTTAATATTTAAACACAATGGTTTATTCTAAAGAAGTAGAAAACATGTGTTGCGTCGCAAAGGGCGCAAATCATGAGAATGCTCCAATCCCTGAAGAGGGTAAGTGGATTCATGCCAAGGAAATCAAGGACATCTCCGGTTTCTCTCACGGCATCGGCTGGTGTGCTCCTCAGCAGGGCACCTGCAAACTTTCTCTGAATGTCAAGAACGGTGTGATTGAAGAGTGCCTCGTCGAGACCGTCGGCTGCTCTGGCATGACCCACTCGGCTGCTATGGCTTCGGAAATCCTGCCTGGCAAGACCATCCTTGAGGCTCTGAACACCGACCTCGTGTGCGATGCCATCAACACCGCAATGCGCGAGCTCTTCCTGCAGATCGTTTACGGCCGCACACAGTCAGCCTTCTCGGAGGGCGGTCTCGTTGTCGGTGCAGGTCTTGAGGAC
>CACZAY010000086.1 GCA_902779265.1 uncultured Bacteroidales bacterium
CGAAAAGGCATTCGCCAACACCGTCCAACAGGAGCAGCTTCTGGCCCGTCTGAATCAGGAATTGGCCGACAGAACAGACTACGAAAGCGCGGAATATCAGGAGCTTATCGAACAGATGACCGACCTGAACGAGCAGTTGACCGTCATCAACAGCCAGAACCGCGATGCCGAAATCGAACGCACCCTGCTCGGCCTCGGTTTTGAACGGCGCGACCTCGACCGCCCGACATCAGAATTCTCCGGCGGCTGGCGTATGCGTATCGAATTGGCAAAAATCCTGCTGCAACGCCCCGACGTGCTGCTGCTCGACGAGCCGACCAACCACCTCGACATCGAGTCAATACAGTGGTTGGAGAAGTTCTTGGCCAATGGGAAAAGCACACTCGTGCTCATCAGCCACGACCGCGCCTTCCTCGACAACGTCACTACGCGAACAATCGAGATTACGTGCGGCACGATCCACGACTACAACGTCAGCTACTCGAAATATGTCGTCCTGCACGCCGAGCGCATCGAACAGCAACGCCGCGCCTACGAGAACCAGCAGAAGATGATCCAAGACACGAAGGACTTCATCGAGCGTTTCCGCTATCAGGCCACCAAGGCCATTCAGGTGCAGAGCCGCATCAAGCAGCTGGAAAAAATCGTACCCATCGAGATTGACGAGGTCGATAACTCACGATTGAACCTCAAGTTCCCGCCTGCACCACGTTCGGGCGACTATCCGGTCATCTGCAACGACGTGCGCAAGGAGTACGACCGCGTCATCTTCGACAACGTGACGCTCACCATCAAACGCGGCGAAAAAGTAGCCTTCGTGGGCCGCAACGGCGAGGGCAAATCAACGCTTGTGAAGTGCATCATGGGTCAGATTCCGTTCGACGGCGAATTGAAAGTCGGCTACGGCGTCAAAATCGGCTATTTCGCTCAGAATCAAGCACAACTGCTGGACGAAAATCTCTCCGTGTTCGACACAATAGACCGCGTAGCCGTCGGCGATATCCGCACCCGCATCAAGGACATTCTGGGCGCGTTCATGTTCGGCGGCGAGGCATCGGACAAGCCAGTCAAGGTGCTTTCGGGCGGCGAACGCTCCCGATTGGCCATGATCAGACTGCTACTTGAACCGGTCAACCTGCTCATCCTCGACGAGCCGACCAACCACCTCGACATCGCATCGAAAGACGTGCTGAAAAAGGCGATTCTGGCGTTCGACGGCACAGTCATCCTCGTTTCACACGACCGCGACTTCCTCGACGGACTGGTATCGAAAGTCTATGAATTCGGGCACGGCCGCGTACAGGAGCATCTGGGCGGCATCTACGACTATCTGAAGTCGAAAAACATCGAGTCGCTCCAGATGCTCGAAACAAAGGAAAAACCATCGGACAAGAAGACTGAGACAGCCCCTGCCCCAGCTGCAAAAATGTCGTTTGAAGACCAGAAGGCGGCCAAGCAGCAGCGGTCGAAGCTCGAAAAGCAGGTCAAGCAGGCTGAGACAGAAATCGCCCGTCTGGAAAGCGAAATCGCCACGCTCGAAGGCGAGATGGCCACTCCAAAGGGCAGTCAGGACCAGAGCCTCTACATCCGCCACAGTGAGCTGAAGAAACAGCTGGACACCGCGACAGAGCAATGGATGACGGCATCGGAAGAACTGGAATCGCTGTAGAAATTTCTACTTATCCGCTGATTCTCAATCAGTTCGTCTATTTTTATGGCCAATGGCACGGCGGCAACGGCATCGGCCACAACCCAGAACCGGAATCGGGCGGGGAAAAGGCATTGGCCAAAGACCAAAAAGTTAATGTTCGCGCGCGTGTGCGAACATTTTTTCGTGCTCAGAGGGGCTTACAAGCCATTTTGGACAAAAAAAACTGAAAAACGAGGTTGAAATCAAGGAAAGTGCCAAATAATTTGTAAAAATTTCGGCAAAACTCTTGCATATATCGAAAACTCTATATAATTTCGCGGTAAGAAAACAAACTATATGGACAAGAACTTTTTGTTGCAAAGCCTGAAGGAACACTTCGGCTTCGATAATTTCAAAGGCAGTCAGGAGGCAATCATCGAAAACCTCATGGAGGGCAATGACACATTCGTGTTGATGCCTACGGGCGGCGGCAAATCTCTTTGCTACCAGCTCCCCTCTCTGCTGATGGAGGGCACAGCCATTGTCATCTCGCCGCTCATCGCCCTGATGAAGAATCAGGTCGATGCAATGCGCAACTTCAGCGAGGAGGATGCCGTGGCCCACTTCATCAATTCATCTCTTACCAAAGCGGCCATCGATCAAGTCAAAGAGGATATTCTGAACGGACATTGTAAACTGCTCTACGTGGCACCCGAATCACTCACCAAACAGGAGAACATCGACTTCCTGCGCACGGTGAAGATTTCCTTCTTCGCCATCGACGAGGCTCACTGTATCTCCGAATGGGGCCACGACTTCCGTCCCGAATACCGCCGTATCCGTGATATCATCAATGAAATCGGCGAACGCCCCATCATTGCACTCACAGCTACCGCAACGGTCAAGGTGCAGAATGACATCATGAAGAACCTGGGCATCAACAAGAAGGAAACGAAGATCTTCAAGACATCGTTCAACAGGCCCAACCTCTACTACGAGGTACGACAGAAGACTGACAACATCGACCGCGACATCATCAAATACATCAAACAGCATCCCGGCAAGTCGGGCATCATCTACTGCCTGAGCCGCAAGAAAGTCGAGGAATTGGCCGAGGTGCTTTGCGCCAACAACATCAAGGCTCGCGCCTATCATGCCGGCATGGAAAGCCAGCAACGCGCTGAAAACCAGGATGCCTTCCTCAAGGAGGACATTGACGTCATCGTGGCCACCATCGCCTTCGGTATGGGCATTGACAAGCCAGATGTGCGCTACGTCATCCACTACGACATGCCGAAGAGTCTGGAAGGCTACTATCAGGAGACCGGACGCGCCGGACGTGACGGTGGCGAGGGTGAATGTATCGCCTTCTACAGCGACCGCGACCTCATTCGTCTGGAGAAATTCATGACGGGCAAGCCGATTGCCGAACAGGAAATTGGCCGTATGCTCCTCAAGGAGACCCAAGCCTATGCCGAGACCTCGATGTGCCGACGTAAGGCCCTGCTGCACTACTTCGGCGAGGACTACAAGGATGACAGCTGCGGAAACTGCGACAACTGCCGCAAGCCGCATAAGCACGTCGATGCCAAGGAGTTGCTGTGTGCCGTCATCGAGACAGTACTCGCGCTGAAAGAGAAGTTCAAGTCCGAATATGTCGTCACCATCCTGCTGGGCACACGCACCGACGAGGTCACCAGCTACGGCCACGACAAGCTGGAGTGTTTCGGCTCTGGCAACGACGAAAAGGCAAGCGTGTGGAACGCCGTCATACGTCAAGCCATCGTAGCCAAATATCTGGTACGCGACATTGATACTTATGGCCAATTGAAAGTAACTGCCGCAGGCAAACGTTTCCTCAACAATCCGAAGCCGTTCAGCATCGTCATGGAACTGGACGAAGACGAGATTGACGACAATGAGGAGACCGAAATCAAGGGAGCTGGAGCCTGTGCTGCGGCCGATGAAGCCCTATACAACATGCTGAAAGACCTGCGCAAGAAGGTGGCCAAACGATTGGACATCCCACCCTACACCATCTTCCAGGACCCATCGCTCGAGGCCATGGCCACGACCTACCCCATCTCCATTGAGGAGTTGCAGAACATCCCGGGCGTAGGCGCAGGCAAGGCCAAGAAATTCGGTGACGAATTCTGCGCACTCATCAAGCGTCACGTTGAGGAGAACGAGATCGAGCGCCCCGAAGACCTGCGCGTCCGTACGATTGCCAACAAGTCGAAGATCAAGGTCTCAATCATCCAGGCCATTGACCGCAAGATTGCCCTTGATGACTTGGCCCAAAGCTACAATATGGACTTTTCGGAGTTCCTCGACGAACTGGAGACAATCATCGCATCGGGCACAAGCATCGACATCAACTATTTTCTGGAAGAGATTCTTGACCAAGATTCCATTCAAGAGATTTTCGACTTCTTCAAGCAGGAGCAGGAAAACACCATCGAATCGGCCTACAAGGAGTTCGGCAAGGACTTCAAGGAGGAGGAAATCCGACTGGTGCGCATCAAGTTCCTGAGTGAGGTGGCCAATTAAAATCCTATCGAAAAGTAAACCACAAAACAGTCTATGGCAAATAATTTAGTTATCGTCGAGTCCCCCGCCAAGGCAAAGACCATCGAGAAATTCCTTGGCTCGGACTACAAAGTAACATCAAGCTACGGTCATATCCGCGACCTTAAGAAACACGATTTTAGCATCGACATCAAGAATAAGTTCCAGCCCATCTACGAAATTCCATCGGACAAACAACAACTTGTCGATGACCTGAAGAAGGCAGCCAAGAAAGCCGAGACGGTATGGCTCGCATCCGATGAAGACCGCGAGGGAGAGGCAATTTCATGGCATCTGTCCGAAGTGCTCGAACTGAAACCGGAAAAGACACGCCGCATCGTCTTCCACGAGATTACGAAATCGGCCATCCTGAATGCCATCAAGACCCCGCGTACCATCGACCAGAACCTCGTCAACGCCCAGACGGCCCGCCGCGTGCTCGACCGTATCGTGGGCTTTGAGTTGTCGCCTGTCCTGTGGCGCAAAGTGAAGCCGCAGCTCTCGGCAGGCCGTGTCCAGAGCGTTGCCGTGCGCCTCATCGTCGAGCGCGAACGCGAAATCGAGAACTTCAAGTCAGAAGAGAGCTACCGCGTGACGGGAACATTCTTGGCCAATGACACCAACGGACAGAACGTCCTCTTCAACACCGAGCTGAACCAGCGTTTCAAGACCAAGGACGAGGCAGAGGCTTTCCTCAAGGTGTTGGCCAATGCCACATTCGAGGTGAAGGAAATCAGCCAGAAACCCATCCGCCGACAGCCGGCACCGCCATTCACGACCTCGACGCTGCAACAGGAGGCTTCACGCAAGCTGCACTTCAGCGTGTCGCAGACCATGAGCATCGCCCAGCGCCTCTACGAGGCCGGTCAGATTACCTATATGCGTACCGACAGCGTCAACCTGTCAACGCTCTGCCTCGGCGCGAGCAAAGAGCAGATTCTCAGTACAATGGGCGAGAATTATCTCCAGACGCGCAAATACACCACCCACTCGAAGGGCGCACAGGAGGCTCACGAAGCCATCCGTCCGACCTACATGAGTGCAACCTCTATTGAGGGCACACCCGTCGAGCGCCGCCTCTACGAACTCATCTGGAAGCGCACGATTGCCAGCCAGATGGCCGATGCCCAGATTGAGAAGACCACAATGGAGATTTCCATCAATGGCGTTGACCTGCCGAAGGAGGACCTCCACTTTGTCGCAACGGGCGAAGTAATCAAGTTTGACGGCTTCCTGAAGGTCTATATGGAATCGCGCGATGACGAGGACGACGCATCGGACGAAAACGGCACCCGTCTGCCCAACATACAGAAGGGCGCATCGCTCCAGCTGAATGCAGCCGAAGCCATCCAACGATTCAGCCAGCATCCGCAGCGATACAGCGAGGCCAGTCTCGTCAAGAAGATGGAGGAACTGGGCATTGGCCGACCATCTACCTATGCCCCGACCATCAGCACCATCCAGCAGCGTGAATATGTCGAAAAATATGACCGTCCGGTCGAAAAGTGCAAGATTACGCACATGAAATTGGACAAAAAGGGAAAAATCGAGATTCACGAAGTCGAGGAGAGCATGGGCAACGACCGCGGCAAACTCGTGCCGACCGACATCGGACTGGTCGTCAACGACTATCTGGCCGAGCATTTCCCACAGATTATGAGCTACGACTTCACGGCAACGGTCGAAGAAGATTTCGATAAGATTGCCGATGGAAAAATGGACTGGAGCAGCTGCCTGGGAGAATTCTACGAGATGTTCCACCCGCTTGTCGTCGAGTCTATCGAGGAACGTATGGACCACAAGGCCGGCGAACGCATCCTGGGCACAGACCCGAAGACAGGCTACACCATTTCGGTGAAAATCAGCCGATTCGGCCCTGTCGTTCAGATTGGTGCACAGAGCGAGACCGACCATCCGCAATTTGCCTCGCTGCAAAAGGGCCAGAGTATCAACACAATCACGCTCGAAGAGGCGCTGAAACTTTTCCAGCTGCCCAAGACGCTGGGTGAATTCGAGGGATTCCCCGTCGTGGTAGGCGTCGGCCGATATGGTCCATATGTCCAGAACCAGGGCAAGTTCGTCTCAATACCCAAGGGCGTGAATCCATTGGATATGGAGTTGGCCGATGCCGTTAAACTCATCGAGGAAAAACGAGCCGAAGACGGCAAGAAGCAGTTGCGCACGTTTGAGGAAGACCCCGACCTGCAGATGTTGAACGGACGGTTCGGCCCCTACCTGTCGCGTAAGGGCAAGAATTACCGCCTGCCACGCAACCGCGACCTTGAGTCGCTCACCTATGCCGAGTGTCTCGCCATCATCGCCACGGCCGAAAAAGTTGCAGAAAAGAAGAAGAAATGAAGATAACACGTCTGGCCTACAAAATCGCGTTTGAACACCGCTACAAGCAATTGCAGCGCTATGCGACCGAGGCCGACCCGCTTCAGTACCGCCAACTCCATTGGCTGCTGAAAAAAGCACATTCGACCCAGTTTGCGGCCGACAACCACTTCGCCGAAATAGAAAAATGGCAGAAGTGTGCCATGCAAGAACAAGGAATGACCCAAGCCGATGCCCTGCGATGGGCTTACGCAAAGGTCGCTCCTTTGCGCACATACGACGAAATCAAGCCGTGGATTGAGCCGATGCTCCAAGGGCAGGAAAACGTGCTTTGGCCAGGGCTGTGTAAATGGTTCGCCAAATCGTCGGGCACCACATCGGACAAGTCGAAATACATTCCTGTGACCGACGATGCCCTCCGCAAGACACACATGCGCGGCGGCACCGATGCGATGGTCATCTACTTGGCACTCAACCCCGAGTCGAAGGTAATGAACGGCAAGGGACTCATCCTGGGCGGTTCGTTTGCCGATGAAAAGCTGCCACACGGCATCAAGGCGGGCGACCTATCGGCCACGCTGATACAGAACGTCACGCCGTTGGTCAACGCCATCCGCACACCACGCAAGAAAATCGCGCTGATGAACGAGTGGGAGGCCAAGCTCAAGGCATTGACCGAGGCCACCAAGGATGTTAACGTGACCTCAATTTCGGGCGTACCGTCGTGGATGATGGGCGTGCTGAAAGAGGTTTTGAAGGCCAAAGGCGCACGCGACATCACCGAAGTATGGCCCAATCTGGAGGTCTTCTTCCACGGCGGAATCGCCTTCACGCCCTACCGCCAGCAGTACGAGCAGCTCATTCCAAGCAAGAAGATGCACTACTTGGAGACCTACAATGCATCGGAAGGCTTCTTCGGCATACAGTCGTCGTGGGACGATACGGCCATGCAGCTCGTCATCGACAACCGCATCTACTACGAGTTCATCCCGATGGACAAGTTCGACGAGGATGACCCGCACATGGAGGCCGTCCCGTTGACCGACATCGAAATCGGCCGCAACTACGCGATGGTCATCACGACGCCGGGCTTGTGGCGCTACATCATCGGCGACACGGTGAGGTTCACGCAGCGCGACCCGTACAAGTTCGTCATCACAGGGCGCACCAAGGCGTTCATCAACGCATTCGGCGAGGAACTGATGGTGAGCAATGCCGATGAGGCATTGGCCAAGACCTGCCGCACGATGGATTGCGAGATTGCCGACTACACCGCAGCACCGACGTTCGCTACATTAGGTTCGTCGGCCAATGGCACAACCGTCTCGAAGGGTCGGCACACGTGGATCATCGAATTCGCCAAGGCGCCGGCCGACGTGGAAGCCTTCGCCGAGCTGTTGGACAAGAACCTGCAACAGGTCAATTCCGACTACGAGGCCAAGCGCTACAAGGGCATCTTCCTCGACCGGCTCGAACTCATCCCCGCTCCCACCGGTACGTTCAACGAATGGCTGCGTCGCACGAAAGGCAAACTGGGCGGACAGATCAAGATTCCGCGCCTGTCAAATTCAAGAAAATACATCGAAGAGTTGACGGAAATGATAGGTCGTTAGTCATTTCTATCGGACAAGAAATTTCCAGTCATCTCGTTCATTTTTATTAACTTCCATAAAAAAATATCTATGGCAGAAAATCAATTCAAACGCACACTTGTCACATCAGCGTTGCCCTACGCCAACGGCCCCGTCCATATCGGGCACTTGGCCGGTGTCTATGTACCAGCCGACATCTACGTCCGCTATCTCCGTCTGAAAAAACGTCCCGTGCTGTTCATCGGTGGCTCGGACGAACACGGAGTTCCCGTCACCATCCGCGCCCGCAAGGAGGGCATCACTGTACAGCAGGTGGTTGACCGTTACCATAATCTGATCAAGAAATCGTTCGAGGAATTCGGCATCTCGTTCGACATCTATAGCCGCACCACGAGCGACATCCACCACAAGTTTGCGGCCGATTTCTTCAAGAAGCTCTACGACGAGGGCAAATTCATCGAACAGACTACCGAGCAGTTCTACGACGAGGAGACCCACGAGTTCCTCACCGACCGCAACATCCGTGGCGAATGTCCGCGCTGCCATGCGCTGGGTGCCTACGGTGACCAATGCGAGAAATGTGGCGCTACGTTGTCGCCCGACGAGCTCATCAATCCCTACAACGCCGTAAACGGCAACGCGCTGACCAAAAAAGCCACCAAGCACTGGTACCTGCCGCTCGACAAAGACCAACAGTGGCTCGAAAAATGGATTCTCCAGGATCATCAGGAATGGCGTCCCAATGTCTATGGCCAATGCAAATCTTGGCTGGACGGCGGCCTGAAGCCTCGTGCCGTGACCCGCGACCTCGACTGGGGCATCCCCGTGCCTGTGGAAGGTGCCGAGGGCAAAGTGCTCTACGTGTGGTTCGACGCCCCCATCGGCTATATCTCCAATACCAAGGAGCTGTGCGACGCGCATCCCGAACTGGGTACGTGGCAGGAATGGTGGCAAGATCCGGAAAGCCGTCTGATTCACTTCATCGGCAAAGACAATATCGTCTTCCACTGCATCGTCTTCCCGGCCATGCTCAAGGCCCACGGCGGCTACAACCTGCCCGACAACGTGCCGTCGAACGAGTTCCTCAACCTTGAGGGCGACAAGATTTCGACATCGCGCAACTGGGCCATCTGGCTGAACGAATATCTGGAGGATATGCCCGGCAAGCAGGACGTGCTGCGTTATGTATTGACGGCCAATGCACCAGAGACGAAGGACAACGACTTCACGTGGAAGGACTATCAGGCACGCAACAACAACGAACTGGTCGCCATCTTCGGCAACTTCGTGAACCGTGCGATGAAGCTGACCGAGAAGTACTTCGACTGCAAGGTGCCGGCCTGCGGCGAACTGACGGAGTATGACCTCCAGACATTGGCCGACTTCAAGAACGTCAAGCAGAACGTCGAGGAGCTGCTCGAGAACTTCAAGTTCCGCGACGCACAGAAGGAGGCTATGGAGCTGGCCCGCATCGGCAACAAATATCTGGCCGAAACCGAGCCTTGGAAGCTCGCCAAGACCGACATGAACCGCGTAGCGACCATCCTGAACCTCTCGCTCCAGATTACGGCCAATCTGGCCATCGCCTTCGAGCCGTTCCTGCCATTCTCATCGGCCAAACTGCGCACGATGTTGGGCATGGAGAGCTTCGAATGGGATAATCTGGGTCGCACCGACCTGCTCGAAGAGGGTCACAAACTGGGCGAAAGCGTCCTGCTGTTCGAGAAGATTGAAGACGACGTCATCCAGAAGCAACTCGACCGTCTGGCCCGCATCAAGGCCGAAAACGACAAGTTGGCATTGGCCGAGGCAGAAAAGAACTGGCGTCCAGCTCCTGTGGCCGACGAAGTGCCGTTCGACGACTTCGCCAAGCTCGACCTGCGCACAGCCACCGTGCTCGACGTGAAGCCGGTCAAGAAGTCGGACAAGCTGCTGCAATTCACCCTCGACGACGGCACAGACGAGCCTCGCACCATCCTGTCGGGCATCGCACAGAGCTATCCTGACCCGTCGGTGCTCATCGGCAAACAGGTCATCTTTGTGGCCAACTTTGCTCCGAAGGTCATGCGCGGAATTGCTTCGTGCGGCATGATTCTGTCGGCCGTCAACTTCGACGGTTCGCTGCACGTCGCCACGCTTTCCGATCCGGTCAAGAACCATTTCCGGAACGAACGCTTCAACGAAGATCCGAGAAGGTTCCTGTCCCTGTGGCTTGATCTGGCTAAACGATATCCGGTGACCTATGTTGAGGCCCTGCTGATGAATAACTACGGCTATTGGTATCCCGAGATCAATTACTGGTATTCTGATTTTAAGGTGGTTGAGCCGGCCGAGATCGAGGATATCCGTTCCGGCAATGAGGCGGCCATCGACGA
>CACZAY010000087.1 GCA_902779265.1 uncultured Bacteroidales bacterium
CCACATGAGCGACCACTTGAGCAGGCCGCGGTGGCGGGCGGCAACGACGCGGGCAGCATCCACGTCAGCCGCGGCGGCGTGAAAACGCTCACGCTCAACGTCCCGACCTGGGTCCAGGGCACGAACAGCACCTCGACGACCAATCCCTACATCATCCGCACGACCTACAGCTGCAACCTGACGGGCGGCAGTCTGACGGGCGCGATGCGTCTGGTCAAGCAGGGTGACGGTGTCCTGAATATGGCCAATGTCGCCCACTCGTACACGGGCGAGACCAACATCTGGGGCGGCACGGTCAACTTCGACGGGACATTGGCCAACAGCCCTGTCTGGATGAACCGCCACACGACGCTCAACAGCAACGGCGGCCGCTTCCCCGCAGGCCTGACGATGGAATATGGCGCGACGCTCAACGTGGGCGGTGCAGGCGCGGGCCGCATCGGCTCGGTCAGCACGGGCACATTGGCCCTGAACTACGGCGCGCGTGTCGTGCTCGACGTGAACGGCAGTGACGAGGGCTCGCACGACCAGCTCAACGCCACGACGCTGCGCATCGACGACTCGAAGGTGGGCAACGCCGCATGGACGAACTACGGTCCGGCCTACATCGTGCCGGTCATCCAGTTGACATTGGCCAACACCCTGGGCGACGGACTCTATCCGCTGGGCAACGTCGGCAGCATCGTGGGCGACCTCTCGAAGGTACGTCTCGAATGTTCTCGCAACACGGGCAACGTCTCGCTCGTACACCAGAACGGCGTGCTCTACCTGCGCGTCACCGGTTCACCATCGACCGCACCGGCTGCCATCAACGTCATCGATATGGTGGCTGTGGCCAATGGCTATCTGCCCACCGTCTCGCTCAACGCCGTGCCGACCGGTGGCCAGACGCCCAAGCTGTCAGGCACCTTCACCAATGCGCAGGGCGTGACCTACAGCATCGGCGGCGAGGAGGCCGAGAGCATCTACACGCAGAACTACGAGGCCGAGAGCAGCATCACGGGCTGGACTACACCAGGCGCGAACATCATCCTCGCGACGGACAACAGCAAGTACTTCTGCGTCAGCCCCAGCATGACCAACACCCGCTGGGCCTACCAGCGCATCGACGATGCCGTCGTGAGCGGTCTGGGCCAATATACCGTCGAATTTGACCTCGCTCTCACGCCGGGCAATACGGACGCCAGCGAGTTCTGCGTCATGGCCAAGGGAGGTTCCAATCCGACGAACAACTGGGACAACTATGCCGCCATCAACGGAAACAGGAACATGCTCTTCGACCTGACGGGCAGCGCCCGCTCGACCAGCTACCGCGTGAACGGGACATCGGCCACAACCACCCTCAACAGCGGCGCGTGGTATCACGTCACCCTGACCGTCAACCAGAACGCGCGCACTGTGGCCTGGCGCATCTCCAATGGGGCAAGCGGCACGTACAGCCTCCCGTCGGGTTCAAGCTCGGAGTTTGCCGGCTTCTATCTCGTGGCAGGCCGCTACCAGTCGGGCGTGAAGCTGGACAACATCGCCGTCAAGTCCGTCCCTGTGACCCTCGCCAGCTACACGTTCCGCGAGCCAGGCACATTGGCCATCAAGTCCAAGCTGACCAACTCGTCGTACGCACCATCGACGGCCACCTTCACCGTGAGCGACGTCTATGAACGCATCTACGAAAGTCCTGACTATAACACGATTATGGCCAATGCCGCTGCCTCAACACTGGGCAACACGTGGAGCACGGCGACCTACGGCTCACGCTGGGCCAACTGGAACCGCAACAACAGCTACACCTTCGTCAACAACGACGTGAACAGCGCCTCCCAGCGCATGTATCTGGACAGCGACCGGATGCTTTGGGTCGATTTCCAGGGTGCAGGCTATCCGCTCGCCCTCGTCCAGGGCTACGGCATCGGCCAGAACAAGGCTGCCACCTTCCACGCCGAGGGCCTGAACGACGACAACACCTACGTGCAGCTGCGCTACGACGTGAGCTACGGCAACAGCATCTCGACCACCTCATGGCACCGCGCCAATGCCGACGGCACCTTCGCCTACACATTGGCCATGAACGGCACGCTCCAGAAGTGCATCATCTACATGCCGGCCGGAACCTACGAGGCGCGCGAACAGATGGCCATCTACGACGACGAGCCGATCGACATGGAGACCGGCATCGGCCGCAATGAGATGGGCGACGCAACACCATCGGCCCACATCTATAATATGCGTGGAGAGATGGTCAGGGCCAATGCCACATCGCTCGACGACCTGCCCGCCGGCATCTACATCTGGGCCGGACGGCGCGTGGTGGTCAGGTAGAGTAGAGAGTATCGGGTAGTGTCGCAAGCTCAAGTTGCTGGTTGGAAATAGAGTTGATAGCTGGAGCTTGCCCCTCGGCTAAAGCCTCGTCTTCTCGCTGAACAATTATCAATTATTCTGTTCGCTGCGAGGACCCTTTTACTACCCTTTTACTCCTCTTTAATTACCCTTTAAAAAGAACAGGCCGAAGGCAGAGGACCTTCGACCTGTTTTTTATTGTTCGGGGGCTGTTTAATCCCAGAGATTCGTCCGGTAGCTGGTGGCGGCGAAATCGCCTTCCTCAGTCACCTTGCTTTGGGTGTCGAACGCGACGTTCAGCTGCGTCCGAAATTCTGAATCGGCAATCAGACCCTCAGCGTGAATCTCGATGCACTCGATCTGGGGAGCAATATACGTTTTCATTGTCTTTGTGAGATTGGATTAAACAGGTTATTACTTCACGATTATCTTACGGTCACCGCGGCCGATGTAGAGCGTGCCGTGGCCCTGCGGACGGACGACACGCTGGCCGTTCAGGTTATAATAGGTTGTGGCCGATGGCGTTGCCTCGCGCAATGTCTTCACACCAGCGACCTCCTCGGCGTCGAACACGACACGCAGCGCGCTCGCACCCGAACCGATGACATCGGCCAACAGAGCACCGTCGATATATGCCTTGCCCTCGGGGATGAATTCACCCGCATAGCGCTTGAACGAGCCGTCCTTGGCCAGAATCCAGGGATTATATCCTTGGCCAATGCCCAGCGAAGCCACAGCAGTGCGCTCGACGACGCCCTGCAAGAGGTTCACATGGGCCATGACAGGCTCCGTCACCTCGCTCAGCGTGTAGGTTGCATTGGCCTCACCCTGAACCAGATAGCCGTGGCCGGCCAGCAGCGTATCGACCGAGAGGAAGTGCAGCGCATCGGACTCGATTGAATTCAGCGCATAGAATGTCGCACCCTCTGGAGCCACGGCATTGCACGGCAGGCAGATGGTCGTATAGCCGCACTGGGCCGTCGTGACGTTGAACGTGCGCGTCTCCTGGGCTGCGGCGGCCAATGTCATATAGCCGGCATACTGTGTCGGTGTCAGGCTGGTCACCGTGAGGTTGCGGATTTTGGCCGATTTATTGGTCTGGATGCACAACGTGCGGTAGTTGCCCTCGATTTCGATGTCGGCCGATGCTCCCTTGACCGTCACCATCTTTACATCCTCGACGCTGTTGTCTTCCGACGGCATCTGACGGACGTGGACGGTTCCGTCAAAGTCCTTTTCGTTGCCGTTCTTGATGTCGAACGTGATGCGCGTGATGTTGTTCGGTGCCTCGAAGGCGATATAAGAATATCTATCCGAATTGATCTGCAGGTAATCGCCATTGGCCTCACTCTGACCCTTGAAGCGCCAAGTGATTTCGCCGTCGGACCAGGTGCGCTCGGCATCGCCATAGGCCTGCTTCGTCTGGGTGAAATTGGCCTGAACGACCTCGGCTGTCAGGCTGGATTCTTGGCCAATGCCGTTCTGCGACACGCGTGCGAAGACGGCGTAGTAGATGGCATCCGCATCGGCCATCACCGCATTCTCGACATCGACCCACTGGGGTGCGTTCCACTGGATGGCGTCCCACGTCTGGGTCGTCCAGCCCACGAACTCCAAGCCTGTGGGCGCAGTGACGGCGGGGAAGGTCAAGGCATCGGCCTCACGGACCTGCTCACGGCTGATGGCAGTGCCATTGGCCATGAAGACGACCTCATGCTGCGGGTTTACAACCGTGATTTCGAGGGTCCGGACGACACTATTGCCAGCGCGGTAGGCAGCATCGTCATCGGCGATGGACATCGTGGCCGTCAATGTGGCCGAGCCCTTGCCCGTAGCGGTGATGGTGCCGTCGGCAGCGATGGTGGCGACCGACGCGTCACTCGTCTCGTAGGTGAACGTTGCGCTCGTGCATCCGGCCTCCGAAAGGCTTGTGGTTGTGGCCAATGTCTCTCCGCGCACCAGCGAGGTCACGCCGCCTGCGGCCGTCCATGCCTCGAAGTTGACATACTTGCGCTGGTCCGAACCATCGACCGTCGTGCAGAAGTCGCTGTAGGTGACTTTGCCCGTCTTTTTGGCAAATTGGACAGGCGATGTATTGGCAGTGCTTGTATCCTTGTAAGTACGGAAACTTTTTCCATTATTTCCACTAAAAACGCGCAAAAATGCCTTCACGCCCACATAATAGAGATTCTTCTCCAACGTCCAATAGCTGTTATCGCTATTCTTCCAAGCCAAGCTTCCACTTTTATTATCTGTGGCATAGAGATAGCTGTCGGCATTCTGGATTGTCACTCCGCCGCTCACTGGCGTGATGGTCAGTTCCTGCGTGCCCTCGGGAGCATTGGCAGCAACCCCGTCCTTGAAGTCGAACTTGCCGGAAGTCACCTGGCCGTGACCGCCGCTAATCTTGCCGCTGAACGCATATCCGTCACTCGTAATGATGGCGTATGTGCCGGCCTCGGTAATCTTCATGACCTCGTCAATGGTGGCTTTTTTCCACACGACGCTCCCCGCACCGCTCGCCACGGCAAAGACGGCGTAGAACGTGACATCCGCCGTGCCCATCGTGGCGCTGGTGACATACGTGGGCTCGACCTGCTGCGCGCCGGCAATGGCATTGGCCGTCCAGCCCATAAACTTCTGTCCCTCTGGGATTTCGTTCTCTGCGATTGTGGCCAATGCGATGGTCTCGCCCTCCTTGACCGTCACGCTCTTGTCGGCAATCACCTGTCCGTTCACGCTGAACGAAGCGGTGTGCGACGGCTTTTCGACCCGGATGCTGAACGACTTGCTGTCGCCTACCTTGTAGGTCTCGTCGCTGCTGGCCACGCTGGGCGCAACCGTGATTTTGGCCGTACCCTCACCCACAGCGGTGATGACGCCCTCGGTGGTGACCGTTGCAACCGACTCTTTGTCAGACGTATAGGTATAGGCAGCCGTCCAATCGCTCTGGTTGTTTGCCACCGTGATTTGAGCCTGTTGGCCGATGAGCAGCATCTCCACTCCGGCCGATGCGCTAGTGACATTCACCGCCTTGCGCGAATCCGACGTTGTGTAGGTGATGGCCAATGATGCAATGCCGACCTGCTTATTATTACTGAACGTGAATTTCACGGCGTTGCAACCCTGTGGCAGCGATGATGCCGACAGGACGAAGTTGCTGGAAGTAACCTTTGAGTCTGTGTAGTATTTTCCGCCATCGGTGCTGGTGTACAACGTGATGGTCTGTGTTTTATCGCTCCATTGTTTGCACGTCAAGGTCAAGTCGGTCAAGGCATTGTCATCGGCCATCACCAAAATCACATCATTGTCTTTCGTGACAGGCACGTCCGTGATGGTACCTGTCTGGTGACTTGCTTTAACAAACGTGACGGTTCCGATGCCTTTATATTCTACGGCATGCTCTTTGTAGGTGTTGGTTTCCCACGTTGAGAAATCAGAGATTTGTGAAAAATCGAGAGTCGCGGTATCGGCCAATGCCTCACCTATGCCCGCGGAAACACACAGACACAGGCATACGACCCAACGTACGAATGTTTTAATCATAAGATTGAAAAAGATTAATATAAATGATTAAGATTGAAAAAGTTTCGGATTGTTCCTTTCAGCTCGGTTCATATCACAATGTCATCATAAATCAGAGAATTGAAGAATTCCAAAATACCCCAAAATGCGTCAACGGATCTTCTTTTCACCTTAAATGACAATCTTATACCCAAAAAACGAAAACAGCGGGCCTGTGAGCCGGGTTCTGTACCGCACGCGGAGCGCGGCGTCTGTCATCAATCTCGACCCAGTCTCTCAACTGGGCTCCAGCAATCTACCCCTCGGCATCGGGCGGGACACCCTTCAACCGGAATTGCTTCCAGTAAACCGATATACATGATCTTACAACCCATGGGACGTACAGCCACGCCATGTTGCCATGTGTGCGGTGAGCTCTTACCTCGCCTTTTCACCCTTACCCTTGCGGGCGGTCATTTTCTGTTACGCTGCCTGAACATTGCTGCCCACCGGCCGTTAACCGGCATGGTTCCCTGCGTTGCCCGGACTTTCCTCCCGTGCCATGACGCACGAGCGACAGACCGTCCCGCTGTTTTCAGCGCGCGAAGTTAGTCAAAATCTTTTAAACAAAGGTAAACAAATCTTATTTTTTCGGCCAATGTCCCCCTTTTTTAATATTAAATGTTAAAAATTGGCCGCAAATTAACTTAATTGTCTTAAACCACCCTATCTTTGCACTGTCCTAAAGCAGGATTTTATAAGAAATTACAAATATTAAAAACATAAAAGCTATGAAAAGAAATCAAATCCTCGGGCTCCTCGGAGCCATGATTCTGGTGAGCGGAGTGACCGCCACCGCAACCTACAAGGTGATGGAGCGCTCCACGCTCCAGACATTGGCCGACAACTACGTCCTCACCCAGGACTCCGGCACGCATCTCGTCCAGTTCACGCCTACCGTGAGCCGCGCCTCGGTCACCGACAATGACTTCACCCAGGCCGCCGAAAAGACCGTCAACGCCGTCGTCGGCGTGCGCAACCGCCAGATGGTCCAGCAGCAGCAATACCAGTCGATGGACCCCTTCTTCGACTTCTTCTTCGGCAACCGCGGCGGCTACCAGCAGCAGCCGCAACAGAAGGCGCGCGAAGGCTACGGCAGCGGCGTCATCATTTCGGCCGATGGCTATATCGTGACCAACAACCACGTCATCGCCAATGCCGACCAGCTCACCGTCACGCTCAACGACCAGCGCGAGTTTGAGGCCACCCTCGTGGGCACCGACCCGACGACCGACATCGCCCTGCTCAAGATTGAGGCCAAGGACCTGCCGACCATCTCATTCGGCGAAAGCGACAACCTGAAGGTCGGCGAATGGGTATTGGCCGTGGGCAATCCCTTCATGCTCAACAGTACGGTCACGGCCGGCATCGTCTCGGCCAAGGCACGACAGCTCGGCATGGGCCAACGCGGTAACGGCAACCAGATGAACATCGAGAGCTTCATCCAGACCGATGCCGCCGTCAATCCGGGCAACTCGGGTGGCGCACTCGTCAACACCGCCGGCGAACTCGTCGGCATCAACACGGCCATCTACAGCGAGACGGGCAACTACGCCGGCTATTCGTTCGCCGTACCGTCCAGCATCGTCAACAAGGTTGTGGCCGACCTGCGCCAATACGGACAGGTACAGCGCGCCGTCCTGGGCATCCGCATCCAGGAAATCAATCCTGAACTGGTCGAGAAGGAGGAGCTGAAGGAGAGCGAAGGCATCTATGTGGCCGAGGTCATGGACAATGGAGCTGCGGCCGATGCAGGCATCAAGAAGGGCGACGTCATCACGGCCATCGACAAGGTGAGAATCAAGAACTTCGGCGTCCTGCAAGGTGAATTGGCCCGCCACACCCCAGGCGAGAAGGTTCAGGTCACCGTCGATCGCAAGGGCAAGAACGAGACCTTCACCGTGACACTCAAGAACAGCGACGGCAACACCGAAATGCGTACCAAGAAGGGCATCGACGCCCTGGGTGTCAAGTTCGAGAACCTCTCGGCCAAGGACCTGCAGAAGTACGGCGTACGCAAGGGCGTGCTGGTCAAGAGTGTCGAACAGGGCGGAGCCTTTGCCCGTGCCGGTGTCCACGAGAAGTTCGTCATCGTCAAGATCAACGATGTGGTCGTCTCATCGGACAAGGAAATCGAGAAGGTCTATAACGACCTGACCACCAGCCGCTCGGCCGACCAGGATCCTGTGATGTTCATCGTCGGTGTCTATCCGAACGGACGCGCCGCCTACTACGCCGTCGATCTGAGCAAGTAAGGACACATACATCATTTCATTCTCATAAGTTCATTGTTTCAGCCACCGCATGGAGCGGTGGCTGTTTTTTCATACAAGGAGGCGACGTCTCAAGGAAGCGACGTTTCCAACGTCGCTAAAAAAACATCTTCACGAATTTATAAGCGACGCTGGAAGCATCGCTTACTTGAAAAATCCCACTGTCATTGTGAAGTGACAGCGGGATTCATGTATCTTATATCGTGGCGTTTATTTCACGATGATCTTTCGCGTAGTGCCATCGGCCTTGCGGACAAGGTTAATGCCGCGCTGAGGTTGTGCCAACGGCTTGCCGGTCAGGTCGAAATATTCATCGCTAGTCGTTGGGGCAGCGACGCCAGCCAAGCCATTGAACTGGAATCCACCCGTGATGATGACATCCCCCGCAGGCATCGTCAGGTCTTCCGGATAACCGCTCCAACCCGAGAAGTCATGGCTCTCTTTGGTTGGGTTTTCGGCCAATGTGATGGTCGCGCCATATTCCACGCTGTCGCGGCGGTATTCCTCACCATCCACCATATAGATTACGGCATATTTATTGACGATAAACGATCCAGTCACGGTCACGTCGTTGTCCGGCATCGTGGCAGGAATCTCACTCCACCCGCTGAACGTGTAGCCCTCGCGTGTCGGGGCATCGATAGCGGCCAATGTTGTACCAAAAGCGACATTTTCAACTTTCTGATATTCAGTGCCATCGACAACATAAATGATGTTGTGCGTGTTGATAGTGAATGAGCCCGTCACAGTTACATCATTGTCCGGCATCGTGGCAGGAATCTCACTCCACCCGCTGAACGTATAGCCCTCGCGGGTCGGGGCATCGATAGCAGTGATATCCGCCGTAACGGCAACAGAATCACGCTGATATTCCTCGCCATCGACCATGTAAATGACGGCTTTCTTTTCGACGTCGGCATTCGGATTGGGTTCAATCGTTTGGAACGATTTCCAAACATTGGCAGACTTATATCTTTCAATGAAATCTTTTGGAACATAAAGCGTGCAAGTGCTCATATCTATACCAGAAAATGGATTGCCGTTAAGTTGAGGCGGTTCAGGAGCATTGACATAGACGCTAGTCAATCCCGTGCAGTTCTCAAACGCATAATAGTCAATGAACGTCACACTGCTCGGAATCTCTATGCTCGACAGACCTGTACATTCTGAAAAAGTAGAACGGCCGATGCTCGTCACACTACTCGAAATCTCTATGCTCGACAGACCTGTACAACCATAAAAAGCAGAACGGCCGATGCTCGTCACACTACTCGGAATCTCTATGCTCGTCAGGCCAGAACAGCCATAGAACGCACCATTGCCGATGCTCGTCACACTGCTCGGAATCTCAATGTTCGTCAGACCCGTACAACAAAAAAAAGCAGAAGCGCCGATGCTCGTGATACTGGCAGGAATGGAGACACTAATTATAGTCTTATTGTTGAGAAATAAATTGTCAGGAATACTGGTCACACCATCGGGTATGACGACATCTCCACCCGTACCAGCATACAATGCAATCTGCGTCTTTTCATCATCGACATAATAGAACCCATATTCATCTGGCAATGTTGTATAAAACGCGGTTGCTCCCCACGGACTGCCCATGGCACTACCTGCGTAAATGACGCATCTATCGTTTCTGAAAGCTTCATTGCCAATGCTTGTCACTCCTTCTGGAACTACAAGTCTAGTCAGCTCATCACAATCCGCAAATGCATAATCGCCCAAGGTCGTCACGCTACCAGGAATCTCGATGTTTGTCAGTCCCTTGCAGTCAAAGAACGCTTCATTGCCTATCCCCGTCACACTGGCAGGAATAACCGTATTTTGGCAACCCAGAATCAAAGAATTGGATGCAGTCTCGATAAGGGCATTACAATTGTCTCGGCTATCATACACAGTGTTACCCGATGCCACGGCAATGCTCTCCAGACCAGAGCAAGCCGTGAATGCACACTCGCCAATGGTCGTCACACTGCTCGGAATCTCGATGCCGGTCAATCCCTTGCAGCCTTGGAACGCCCTATTTCCGATTGTTGTCACGCAGCCCGGTATCTCAATTCTTGTCAATTCCGAACATAGATTGAACGCCCAACCACCTATATATGTCACACCAGAGGGGATATTGAAACTTTTCAATCCGCGACATAGCTCGTATTTGCAAGTCATTTTATATCAACAACTTACATGTTAAATGGTAGAAAAGTGATTACATAGATTCTATGGGTTTAAGAAAAGATGAATTTTTAACGTATTTAACTTTTGCAAACCACAAAAATTGTATG
>CACZAY010000088.1 GCA_902779265.1 uncultured Bacteroidales bacterium
ATGGCGAGGTCGCCCTCAAGAACATGATTACCGGAGAACAAAACAAAGTAAAATGCGAAAATCTTATCTCGCAGCTGCAATGACGTCACTCGCATTGCTGACAGGCTGCAACAATCAGGATTCAACTATGAACAATCCGTTTTTTGAGGAGTGGACGGCCCATCACGGAGCCATCCCCTTCGATCGTATCAAAACCGAACACTACAAGCCGGCTCTCCTGCGCGGCATCGAGGAGGAAGAGCGTGAAATCGACGCCATCGCCAACAATCCCGAGGCGCCGACCTTCCAGAACACCATCGAGGCACTCGAATACACCGGCGCCCTGCTCAACAAGGTGGAGGGCGTCTTCTACAACCTCATGGAGTGTGACGGCACCGACGAGATGCTGGCATTGGCCGAAGAGATGCAGCCCATCCTGAGCAAGCACTCGCTCGACATCAGCCTCAACGAAAAGCTCTTCCAGCGCGTCCAGACCGTCTGGGAGCAGTTTAAGGCCAATGACTTTGCTGGACTGACCACCGCCCAGCAGCGTATGCTGAAGGCCCACTACGAGGGTTACCTCAAGGCCGGTGCCACCCTCCAGGGCGAGGCCCGCGAACGCTGGCGCGCCGTGTGCAGCGAACTCGATTCGCTCCGCCTGAGCTACGGCCAGAATGTACAGAAGGCCACCGGCGAATGGAGCTACCAACTGAACGCCGAGACCGACCTCGACGGCCTGCCGGACTTCTATACCGAGTCACTCAAGGCCAACGGCTACAAGGTCACGCTATTGGCCCCATCCTACCGCCCCTTCATGCAATACAGCGCCCGCCGCGACCTGCGCGAGATGCTCTATCGGGCCTATAACAGCCGATGCACCTCGGGCCAGTACGACAACACGGACAACATCCGCCGCATCGTCACCCTGCGCCAGGAACAGGCCGACCTGCTGGGCTTCCAGACCTTCGCCGACATGCGTCTCACCAACACGATGGCCAAGACGCCCGAATCGGTCAACAACCTGCTGAACCAGCTGCTCGACGCCTACAAGAAGCCTGCTATGGCCGATGTCGCTGCCGTCGCCGCCCGTGCCAAGGCCGATGGCATCACCGACTTCCAGCCGTGGGACTTCAGCTACTACAGCGAGAAGCTGAAGACCGAGAAGTACAACTTCAACGACGCGCTCATCAAGCCCTACTTCTCGCTCGAACGGGTCAAGAAGGGCGTCTTCGGATTGGCCACCAACCTCTACGGCGTGACCTTCCGCAAGATTGACGTGCCGGTCTATAATCCCGACGTGGAGTGTTTCGAGGTCATCGACCGCGACTCTACCCTGCTGGGCCTGCTCTACACCGACTTCTTCCCACGTGAGACAAAGCGTCCAGGCGCATGGATGACCGAGTTCCGCGGCCAGCACATCAATCCCGACGGCACCGAACAGCGTCCCATCATCCAGATTGTCATGTCGTTCAGCAAGCCCATTGGCCAACCTACAGACAGCACCTACACGCCGTCGCTCCTCACCTACGACGAGGCGCGCACCTTCCTGCATGAGTTCGGCCACTCCCTGCACGGCCTCCTGACCAAGTGCACCTACCCCTCACAGAGCGGCACCAACGTTGCCCACGACTTTGTCGAGCTGCCGTCGCAGTTCAACGAGAACTTCATCGACGAGAAGGAGTTCCTCGACACCTTCGCCGCCGACTGGCAGACGGGCGAACCCATCCCGCAGGACCTCATCGACCGCCTGCACAAGGCTCAGACCTACAATTCGGCCTATGCCTGCCTGCGCCAGCTCTCGTTCGGCATGTTGGACATGAAGTTCCACACGCTTGGGGCATTGGCCAATGGCTCTATCCAGATGGCCGATGTGGAGCGCAAGCCGACCGACAAGTATCCGCAGCTGGGCAACATCGAGCAGTTCGAGAAGGAGGCCATGGCCCCGACCAAGCTGATGAACACGGTGGACGGCACGATGATGTGTACGTCATTCACCCACATCTTCTCGGGCGGCTATGCAGCCGGCTACTACGGCTACAAGTGGGCCGAGGTGCTCGATGCCGATGCCTTTGCCGTCTTCAAGCGCGAGGGACTGAGCAATGCCGAGACGGCCGCACGCTTCCGCCACCTGCTCGAATCGGGCGACACCATCGACCCGGCCGAGCTCTACAAGCAGTTCAAGGGCGACAACCCGAGCATCGAGGCGCTGATGCGCCGCGACGGAATTGTAAAATAAAGGTTGGAAAAGGCTTGAAAAAGGAGTAAAAGGGGAGTAAAAGGGACGATACAAACAGTCTTGAAAAACTCCCGTCAAACACAGCAAACGTCTCTTTTACTCCTCTTCAATACTGAAAGCGAGCAAGTTGAGGACTTGCGAGACTTGAATTATTATGCTATACGATATTTTTCTCATTCTGGTAGGATTTCTCCTGCTCGTCAAGGGCGGAGATTATCTGGTCGAAAGTTCGGCCTCACTTGCCCGACGTGCCAAGTTGAGCAAAATGGTCATTGGCCTCACAGTGGTAGGCTTCGGCACGTCGATGCCCGAGCTGCTGGTCTCGATGCAGGCTTCGCTGGTCGGCAATTCAGGTATTGCCATCGGCAACGTGGTGGGCAGCAATATTGCCAATGTGGCGCTGATCCTGGGCGCATCGGCCATCATCTGCCCGCTGCCGGCCTCGCGCAGCACGCTGCTCATCGAGATGCCGTTCATGGTGCTGTCGTGCATCCTGTTTGTGGGTGCGGCGATGACGGGCACCATCGGGCGCATTGCGGGCCTGCTGCTCTTCGCGATGCTGGTGACCTTCATCACGTGGCAGATACGCCGTTCGCGTAAGGCGGAAAAGGAGGCTGCGGCATTGGCCAATGAGAATCCCGAACCCCTCATGCCGCTGTGGAAGGCGCTGCTGACGTTGGCCGTATCGTTCGCTGCACTGGTCTATGGTGCCGACCTGCTGATTGACGGCGCATCGGCCATAGCCAAACAGCTGGGTGTGACCGACCGCGTCATCGGCCTGACCATCGTTGCCGTGGGCACGTCGCTGCCCGAGCTCTTTGCCAGCGTGATGGCGGCGTGGAAGGGCGAGACGGACATGGCGGTGGGCAACATCATCGGTTCGGTGTCGTTCAACGTGCTGTGTGTCATCGGCCTGTCGTCGGCCATCTGCCCGATTCTGGACAGCGACATCGGCTTCGAGCTCGACTATCTGCTCATGATTGCGCTGAGCCTCATCCTGTGGTTCTTCATGCGGACGCATCACCGCATCGAGCGGTTCGAGGGCGCGTTCCTGCTGTTCTTCTACGTAGCATATCTGGCGTCGCTCGTCGTGTTGAGATGAGGCATTGGCCAAAAATAAAAAACGAGGAGAGAAACGGATGTCGTTTCCCTCCTTTTTTCGTCTCGGTCAATACAGCCGCCCAACCGCCCAATTGACCAGCGTCGCGGGCAACATCTTGGCCAACATCGCCAGCAGCCGGTAGCCCCAACCCTCATAATTATAGACAGGCAGGAAGCGGCACGTGGCAAGCCGCAGCAGACGTCGGGCAATGCGTTCAGCATCTTGGCCGACGCTTTCATCGTGCTCCATCGTGGCGACCGAACGCGTCATGGCGGGATAGATTTCTTGGCCGATGGTGCTCTTCCGCCGCGCCGCCGTGAATCCCGTCTGCACATCGCCGGGCAGCAGACAAGCCACCCCGATGCCCCACGGCCGCACCTCGTTGCGCAGAGCCAGTGCGAAGTCGTTCAAGGCCGATTTCGATGCCGAATAGAACGCCTGGAACGGAATGCTGAACGTGGACGCCATGCTGCTCACCATCAGAATCCGGCCGCTGCGCTGCGCCCTCAACGTGGGGAGGACGGCCTGAACGACATTGACCGCGCCGAAGAAGTTGACCTCCATCTGGCGGTGCATCTCGTCGGCCGATGCAAATTCCGCCGCGCCCGATATGCCCATACCAGCATTGCAGATGACGATATCCAGCCGTCCGGCATCGGCCACAACCTGCCCCACCGCACGCTGACAATCGGACGGACGGGTGACATCGGCCACAATATGGACAATGCCGTCGCCCCCAGTGCCGCTACGCGACATTTCATAGACACGGTAGCCTCGTCGCGCAAACAGACGAGCCGTGGCAAGTCCGATGCCGCTGCTGCCGCCCGTGATGAGCATGGTGGGATGCGTCGGCCGTTCAGTCATCGTAGATGGTCTTATCGTCGATGCCGGCCTCGCGCAGAGCCTCGCGCCGTTCAGTGCAGGTGCCGCACTTGCCGCAATGATGCTCGCCGCCCTTGTAACACGACCACGTCTCCGTGTAGTCGATGCCCAGAGCCTTGCCGTGGCGCGCGATTTCGGTCTTGGTGATGCCGGTGTATGGGGCAAAGATGCGCGCCTTGTTGTAGGTGCCGGCCTCGACCGCCGCATCCATCGCCTTGACGAACTCCGGACGGCAATCGGGATAGATGGCATGGTCGCCAGCATGATTGGCAATCATGACGTTCTGCAGACCATAGTTTTCGGCCAATCCGGCAGCCACGGCGAGCATGATGCCATTGCGGAACGGCACAACCGTAGAACGCATGTTCTCGTCGTCGTACGAGCCTTCGGGAATGGCATCGGCCCCAGCCAGCAGCGATGACTTGAAATATTGGCCGATGAACTCCAACGGAATGACCAGATGGCGAATGCCGAGCCGCTTGCAATGCAGACGCGCAAAGGCAATCTCACGCGCGTTGTGGTTCGAGCCATAGTCGAACGATACGGCCAATGCGATG
Source organism: uncultured Bacteroidales bacterium (assembly GCA_902779265.1). Taxonomy (GTDB): domain Bacteria; phylum Bacteroidota; class Bacteroidia; order Bacteroidales; family UBA3663; genus Liminaster. The sequence continues at coordinate 4,757 of CACZAY010000088.1, forward strand.
CGGTCGCGGTACTCATAGAGCATCGTGGTGCTGTCCAGGCCGCCCGAAAGGACGATAATGCTGTCTTTACTCATATTTGAAAAAAATTAGACCCTAACCCCAACCCTTCCCCGTTATATAGGGGAAGGGAGTGATTACTGGGTGTTGACATATATGTGTTGGCCAAAGACTTTGATTTTCATCTGATTTGGCCATTTTTTCGGTTTTCAGATGCATTCTACTCCCTTCCCCTATATAACGGGGAAGGGTAAGGGGATGGGGTCTTTTAGAACGAAATATGCACCGCAACCTGAACGCCGTTTTTGGTCACGTTGTCGTGGTCGTAGTAGTTGAGACGACGGATATACTCGATGCGGAGCAGCTTGAAAATGTTCTCGATGCCGATGGTGGCCTCCATGTAGGGGCGATCCATCTCGGTATAGACCGTGCCCGATGTGGGAAACCTGTAGAGCGAGGGATTGCGCAGAGAACCATCGGCCGAAATCGCCATCGGGTTGTTCTTGTCCGACAGCGAGCCGTAGAAGCCACGGAACGAGACGACCTCGCGCCACTTCAGCTTCTTGAAGAGCGGCATCGTGTTCAAGATCCAACCGTTCAGATAATAGACCAGGTCCCATTGGCAATACTGGTCGGTGACAAATTCCATCGCGTTCATCTGCGTGAAGGCGTGCTCCTGGATGGTGAAGCCCAGGTTGACGTTGGGCAGACACAGCATCGCATAGGGCGAACTTGACCACACCTTACCTGCCTTCAGCTGCGCGTCGATATAGCCGAACGCCGAGAACCAGAAACGCTTCTCGAACGTGAAGTCGGTGCGCTCGTAATCGAAATTGGCCCCAAGGATATTTTTTCGGCCAATGCTATGTTGCAGCACGAAGACGGGATGCTGGTGGTTGATGGGCGTGCGGTTCAGACGGCTCTGGATGAAGGTCTCGTGGGGCGCATAGCGCAACTGCAAAGTCGCGTAGCTGAGGTCGTAGTGCGCATCACCCCACGGTGTCGCCGTGCTCGAGCCAAAGGCCTTGACAAACGGCGCATATTCCGTGCTGTACTCGCGCAGCCACGTGCCCTGCAACTTCCAGCTGAAGCCGCCGTAGAACTCACGGATGTAGGTCAGGTCGGCACGCCGCTCGTAGCTGATCTTTTCGCTGTCGTCGCGCTTGAGCGAGAGGAGGAAATTGTCCTTCGACGTGGTGGGGTCTTGGCCAAGGAGATTCGTGTCGTAGTTGTAATCCAACGTCAGCTTGTGCATCGGGAACTCGTTGCTGTGGATCTTGCAGTCCTTGAACGAATATTCCAGCTTGGCGTCATATTTCCACTCCTTGTCCTTGCAGCCATAGGCCAGATAGCCGAAGCCGAACCAGTGGCGGCTCAGGTGGGCCGTAGTCAAGCCGCCCGTGCGCAGACGGAGACCTTCGAGCGTGTTGTAGCTGGCCGATGTGTTGAGCGGACCATAGAGGAAACTGTTCTCCTCGAACGGCTTCTTGGTCAACGGAATATAGCCCTTGAAGAGCCAGGTGAGCACCATTTCGCTGTATTTGAAGAACGGACGCTTGCGCATCTCGCTCAGCATCGTGTTGACCTGATTGTCACGCGAGACGTTCTCACCCGCGCGGTGCTCCTCCCAGAACGTCTCGTCCTTGTGCATCATGTCGGTCGCCTCGCGGTGCGGGACGAAGCCGTTGAACAGGGCCTGCACCTCATCGGCCGGCGCACTGAAGTCGAACTTGCTGTAGCACATCTCGCGCTGGGCATACAGGCCCGTCGTCTCGCCCACCACAGTCATTTCGCTCTCGAACTTCTTGCGGGTAATGACGACCGTGCTGTCGGCCAACCGCTCCTGCTCGATGATGATGTGCATGTTGCGCACGAAGTTCAGGTTGATGTCGGGCGGGATGCTGAAGTCGGCCTTCTTGAGAAAGTAGGTGCTGTCGGTCGTGATATAGAGATGGCCGATGAACCCGAATTGCTCCGGCATCAGGGGCGCAAAACCGAGGTCAATGTAGCGTTGGCCGTCATCAAAAGTCAGCGTGTCGAGGATGTAGAACTTGTAGAAGGCGATGGCAAAATTCGACAACGGATTGACGAACTTGTTGGTGAACATGTAGATGTCGTTCTTGTCCAAGTCGATTTCCGGGAAACACTCGCTCTGCGTCTTGGCCACGAGGTCGCTGGGCAGCATCTCGTCGAGGCCCACATGACGCTGGCCGCGACGCACGGTGCGGGTCCTTTCGGGCTGCCGCTGGTAATAGACCGACTCCAGGCTCTCGTCGCTCGAGACGGGGAGCACGGCGCTGCCCGAATAGGCCGTGTCGATATACTGGTCGATGTCGGGGAACTTCTTCTTCCAGCCGCGGTAGAGCGGGCCGCTGAAGTTGTTGAGCGAATAGGTCGTGTTCTCGTAACGCTCGCAGCTGTAGTAGTCTTTTTCGGCCAATGCGTGGTCATGCTTGTGGGCGATGACGTTCTTGGCCAATTCGACCGACGGATTGCCGCGACGGCGGTAGTGCTCGCGCTTCGGACGGACGACGACCTCACTCAACTGGTAGTCGTTGGGCACGAGCTGGATGATGACCTTACGGCTCTTGCCATTGGCCGCAATCTCTTTCGTCCTGTAGCCAACGCACGAGGCGACCAGCGTGCCGTTGGAGCGCAGGAGCAGCGAATAGCCGCCGTCGGTGTTGGTGATGGTGCCATTGGCCGTACCCTTCTCCTGCAATGTGATGAACTCCAGACGCTCGCCCGTCAGACTGTCGCACACATAGCCCTGAAGCGTGATGCGCTGGGAGCCCTGCTGTTGGGCTGTGGCATTGGCCAATGAGACCATTCCGAGGAGCAGAATCAGGATATTTCGAGTGAAGAATTGCATACCTTTTTTCATTTAATCGGCCGCAAATATAGCCATTTTTTTCCAATCGTCGGCCAGCCCTTTCAACGAACGGGAAGTTTTCCTCTATAAAAAATGGCATTTTCGAAAATTTTGACTAATTTACGATTCAATTTGCATCATCATCGAAATAATTTCGTATCTTTGCGGCCGAAAAACAATTACATGAGCAAGAAATATCTATTCGAATCAACCGTCAAGATCCGCGACTTCGAGTGCGACATGCAGGGCGTGGTCAACAACGCCTACTACCACAACCTGCTCATGCAGACGCGCACCGAATTCCTTGAGAGCATCGGCATCATCCGCCAGCAGTGGAGCGAGGAGCGCGGCATCGACTTTGTTGTCTATGAGGCGGCCATCCAGTACCGCCAGCCCATCCAGAACGGCGAGACATTCCGTTCGTGCCTCAACCTGCACCGCGAGGGTGCGCGTTTCGTCTATACGCAGGACTTCCGCCGCGAGTCGGGCGAACTCTGTATGCGTGCCCGCGTCGATGTCGTCGTGGGCGACCACGGCCGGTTGACCCGTGGTGAGATTTTCGGCCAATGGCTCAAGGACCACAACGTGCCTGTCCAGGAAACGGCATCGGCCAACGTCAAAAGAAATTCGATCGACCCGCTCGACGAGGTCATCTACGACTACGAGATGAAGGTGCGCGACTACGAGTGCGACGTCTATGGCTCGGCCACCAATGCCTACGTGCAGCGCTATCTGGAGGTGACCCGCCTCGAATTCATGGAAGAGATGGGCGAGACCTTCCGCAAATGGCACGACAACGGCGTCGATATGATGGTGACCAAGGTGGACCTGAAGTTCATCAAGCCGATGATGTCGAGCGAGAAGTTCCACAGCCTGATGAACATCCGTCAGGATGGACCGCGCGTCGTCTTCGAGCAGGAGATACGCCGCAAGTCGGACAAGCACCTCTGCGTGCGCGCTGCCGTCGAGATCGTGGGCATCGTCAACGGTATGCTCGACGGCGAGGGCAAGTGTTTCGACCACTTCATGAACGTGCAGGTGCCCAACTGGAAAGCCGGACAGCATCTGTGAAACAAAAAAATTATGTTGAAAGACAACAAGCAATATCAGGAACTGCGCGTCAAGCCGGGGGTCTTCATCCCCGACGCCGGCATCGAATATCCCGATGACCCGACCGTGCGCATGGTCAATCCGCCCAAGACGCATCCGTTCGACATCGACGAGAACTATCCCTACTACGACGAGTCGTTCAGCTACAAGTTCAACCGCGCGCTGGCCTGGCTGAAGTGGCACACGCTGGTATATTTCCTGCAACACCTCATCTGGGGCTACAAGTGCGTTGGCCGTGAAAACCTGAAGAAATACAAGCGACTCTTTAAAGAGCGCGGCTGCATCACCACCTGCAACCATGCCTACCGCTGGGATGCGGTCTCGGTATTTCAGGCCACGGGTCATTCGTTCATCATCCCGATGTACGGCGAGAACATGAAGACGGCCGACTACTGGCACATGAAATACGTGGGCGGCGTGCCGATTCCGACCACAATGGCCGCGATGAAGAAATATGACGAGGCGATGGACAAGTGGCACAAGAAATACTGGATACACCTCTTCCCCGAGGGCATCCGCTGGGACTTCTACAAGCCGCTCAAGCCATTCCACAAGGGTGCCTTCACGATGGCCTACCGCTGGGATTGCCCCGTATTGCCGCTCTACATCACCTACCGCCCGCGCACGGGCTTCTACAAGCTGACGGGCAAGGCCAACCTGCCGCTCATCACCTGCCACATCGGCACGCCCGTCCTGCCCGACATGTCCCTGCCGCGCAAGAAGGCTGTCGAAAAGCTCACGCAGGAGGTCTGGGACCAGATGCTCCAGCTGGGCGGCATCGAACACAACCCTTGGCCCTGTTTCGCCGAGAAATAACGACAAGACACCGCCCCCTTCAGTTCAGGGGGCGTTCCTTTTAGCCAGATTTTCTAAACCAGAACCACAATCGTCAAGCGATATAACTCTATTGGCCAATGAAACACAGCGAAATCCACAATTGCGCACAACTCATCGAGACAATCCACGAAATCGGCTTCCTGCCACTGCTGGACGGCGGCATCGCCGGCTTCTCGGCCGAGGAGATGGTCGATGAACAGTGCCGCTACGTCACCTTTGCCGACGGTGGCTGGGACTGGCCGCTTTGGAAGTGGAAAGGTCCAGCCGTGACCGACGGGAAGTGCATCTACGGCAAGTTTTTCGACAAGAAGGCGGGCTTCATCAGCCGCGAGTGGTGGCCCGACTTCTGCAACATGCGCCGCGCCAGCTATCCCGCACCCGAAGCCGGCTCAATCGAAGAGGCCATCCTCGCGACACTGCAGGAACAGGGCAGCATGATTACGCGCGACCTGCGTGCCGCCTGCGACTTCATCGGCCCCAAGATGCGCAGCCGCTTCGACGCCTACATCACGCGCCTGCAGATGGCCTGCCGCATCGTGACCGAGGATTTCGTCTATCCCACCGACCGACATGGCCACGAGTACGGCTGGGGCTGGTCACTGCTCTCGACGCCCGAACAGCTCTATGGACATGACATTGGCCAATTTCCCCGCTCTCCCGAAGAATCCGCCCAGCGCATCATCGGCCACCTGAAGGACCTCCTGCCCGAGGCCACCGACCGGCAGATCATGCGCCTTGTAAAGTAAATTAAAAAACCTAAAAACCTCATAACC
>CACZAY010000089.1 GCA_902779265.1 uncultured Bacteroidales bacterium
CACCGTCTGACTAGCACTCAGAGTCGGGCACCACCACTGGTAGCCGTTCAGCACGTAGCCGCCCTCCTTCAGCGTCAGTCCGTAGTCGCACACTTTTAGCTCGTCCAGGCCCTCGTCCGTGTTATATGCCGAGAACGTCCAGCCCGTCATGTCGCCCGTCTCGAACGACGGGTTCACAATCAGCCACGTGGCATCCACGGGCTTCTCCGGACTGGCCTTGCGCAGCTCGTCAGTCTTCTCAGCCTTGAACATCGACACGTAGTCGCTCTTCGCGATGCGGAACAGGCGGTTCTTGCCGTAGTTGCGTGCGTAGGTGTTGTAGCGGCGGTAGAGGTTGGTGTAATACTCAATCTTCATGTTGCCGCCGCAGCCCCACGACTCGTTGCCCACACCGAAGTACTTGACGTTCCAGGGCTTCTCACGGCCGTTCTTGCGGCGCAGCTCGGCCATGGTGCTGTTGGTGTCGCTGTTCATATATTCGACCCACTTGGCCATCTCCTCGACGGTGCCCGAACCAACGTTGCCCGAGATGTAGGGTTCGCAGCCGAGCATTTCACAGAGGTTCAGGAACTCGTGCGTGCCGAATGAGTTGTCTTCGACGGTGCCGCCCCAGTTGGTGTTGACCATGCGGGGACGGTTTTCCTGTGGACCGATGCCGTCCATCCAGTGATATTCATCGGCAAAACAGCCGCCCGGCCAACGCATGACGGGCACTTCAAGGTCTTTCAATGCCTCGAAGACGTCCTTGCGGTAGCCCTCGATGTTTTCGATTTCGGAATCCTTGCCGACCCAGATGCCTCCGTAGATGCATCGGCCCAGATGCTCGGCAAATTGGCCATAAATCTCTTTCGGAATGACGGTCTCGGCTTGTGACGGATGAAGTTTCAACTGTACGTCTTGTGCGCTGGCGGTGTTTATGGCCAATGCCACTGGTAACGCAGCGCAGAGGAAGATTTTTTTGTTCATGTTGGTTTGTGTTTTTTGATGTTTTGGTGTGAAAAGGGGGCAGTCGGCCGATATTTCCGACTGCCCCCCATGGATTTTATTTCTTGAAGATATAGACTTGGAACGACTTGGCCGGAATCTTGAATTCGTTGGCATTGGCCTCAATCACCTCCGTCTTTGGGGTGATTTTCAGCGGGTTGTCCAATGAATTTTCATCATCCATACCGACGGCGCGCAGGGTAATCTGCTCGGCCGACTTGAATCCAGCCTTGAGGTCCTTGGCCTTGCCGGTCCATGCGAACTTGACCTCCTGTTCGGCGTCGCTCACATTGGCCACCTTCACAATTACGGCGTTCATCGCGTTGTCGAAGCAGGCGGTGGCGAAGAGTCCGTCCTGACCATCCTGGCCGGCAACGGGCTTCTTGTCCATGCTGCACGCGAGGACGTTGTCGCCCTTGTATTGGCCATAAAGCTGCTGGACGTAGTAGCTGACGGTCTTGAACATGTTCTGGTTGTCGTACCAGATCATGTCGGGACGCCACTGCCAGCCCTTGACGTGGGCGAAGAGCGGAGCATAGGTGCACATGTGGACGATGTCGGCGTTGCGCTCAAAACCGGTCATGAAGGCTGCCTCGTAGAGAGAGGTCTCGAAGTGGTTCCACTTTTTGCCGCGGCCGTGGCAGGCATATTCGCCTGCGAAAACTTTCGGCCCCTTGCGGTCATAGCTGTCATAACGCATAGCGCCGCAGTTCAGCGGATTGCCGTCACGGTCCTTTGCCTTGCCCAGGAACCAGTTCTCGTCGCGGTAATAGTGCTCATCGTAGAGGTCAACGCCCAGCTCCTTCATGCGAGGCTGCAGGAGGTCGAACTTCCAGCCCTCCGAGTCGGGACCCGTTGTGCCGATGTACTTGATTTCGGGGTGTTTCTTCGACAGGACGTCCATAAAACGCTTCAGACGTGAGGTGAAGACCGGATTGTCCTTCTCGTCCCATTGCTCATTGCCAATGCCCAGATAATGCAGGTTGAAAGGCTCTGGATGGCCCATGTCGGCGCGCACCTTGCCCCAGGTCGTCGTTACGTCGCCATTGGCAAACTCAATCAGGTCAAGAGCGTCCTGGATGTATGGGTCGAGGTCTTCGACTGCCACATGGACCTTCTTTTCGTCGCGGATGCTGTTCTGGTACTGGCAAGACAGACCGCAGCTGATGACAGGTAATGCTTCGCATCCGAAGTCCTCACACAGCTGGAAGAACTCGAAGAAGCCGAGTCCATAGCTCTGGTAATAGTCCGGGAAATAGCGCTTCGTGAAGGTGTAGTGCCAACGGTTCTCGTTCAGCGGACGGTTTTCTACAGGGCCGACGGTATTCTTCCACTGGTAGCGGGTCTCAAGGTCGGTACCCTCGACGATACAGCCGCCAGGGAAGCGGAAGACGCCTGGCTTGAGGTCGGCCAATGCCTGAGCCAAATCCTTGCGCATACCGTTCTCGCGGCCCTTCCAGGTGTCGGTCGGGAAGAGGCTGATGTGCTCCAGGTCGGTCGTGACGCGGCCGTCGCCCCATACGCGCAGATGTGCGCTGTCGAACGAACGGCGTGGCTTGATGACGGCGGTGTACTTTTTCCACTCCTTGCCGCTGATGTCGATGCCCACGTTGCCCAGTTTCTGGTCTTCTCCCATGGTGGCATTCTCCACGATGTCAATCCAGATTTTTGCGTTGCCGCCGTCGGGCACGCGCGCCCACATTGAGAAGCGGTATTCCTCGCCGCCCTTCACGCCAATGCCGAAGAAGCCGCGGTTTTCAATCATCGTGTGCTTGTCATTGTGACCAGCGGGCTCCATGCGCACGTAGTGAGGGTTCTTGTCGAAAGGTCCATCGGCCATCAACTTGACCTTGCCCGAGATGTCCCAGCCGGCAAAATGGTTGGGGAATTCGAACGAGCGGTTGATGAGCAGCTCTGCGTAGAGACCGCCATCGGCTGCATAGTTGATGTCTTCAAAGAAGATTCCGTACATGGTGCTCTGGATAGGAGCACCCTTTTTGCTCACGTTGATTTCGAAGTTGTGACCGGCTGCCATAACCGATGTCGCCATCGCTGCGGCCAGCCCCAAAGAGGCTAGTTTTTTCATAGGTAACTCTGTGTTTTTTATCGTGTTCTGTGCTTATTCTTGTGTTGTGTTTATGGCCAATGTCCCTCAGTCCTCATCCTCCTTGGTCGGGAAGATGTCATCGGGGTATTCGATTTCCTCCAGGAAGAGGCCGCGAGCCGCTACCGAGTCGCCTGCCGTGCAGCGGTCCTTCTGTTCGATGACCTTGGCAAACTCCTGAATCGTCATCTTGTGGCGGCCCACCTGAATCAATGTTCCCACGATGGCACGCACCATATTGCGCAGGAAACGGTCGGCACGGATGGTGAAGACATACGTCACCTCGTCGTCCTCGACGCGCTGCCAGATGGCCTCCATGATCTTGCAGTTGTTCGTCTTCGTGTCGGTGTGCAGCTTGCTGAACGACGTGAAGTCCTCGTAGCAGAACAGTTTGGCGCAGGCGTGGTTCATCAGTTCCACATCGAGCGGTTCGTAAATCCTCATCACGTAATCGCGCTTGTAGAGCGGCTTTTTCGTCGTGATGTAGTATCTGTATGTGCGCGAGATGGGCGAGAAGCGTGCGTGCGCCTTCCACGTGACGGGCACAATCCGCTGGATGGTGATGTCTGGCGGCAGCACCTGGTTGAGCTTGAAGGCCAATTCCTCGCAGCTCGTCCCGAGGCTCTCCAGTGTCATCTCATCGGCCACATCCTCAACGGCCTGCATCGTCTCACATTCCTCCTCGTCGGTTGGGGTAGGAGTGGCATTGGCCAACGTCCCGTTCGACAATGAAAAATGCGCCACCATCAGACGCGCGTGGACGCCCGTGTCGGTTCGTCCTGCGCCGATGATGGTCATTGGCCGACGCAGGAGCATCGACAGTTTCTGTTCGATGGTCTCCTGCACCGTTTCACAGTTCGGCTGGGTCTGCCAGCCGTGGTAGTTCGTTCCGTCGTATTGCAGATAGATGAAATATCTCATGGAAAATCAAAATATTAAATAGTAAATAGTCGATTGCCGGTAATTTAATATTTAATATTTATTTCACGAAAGCTTGCCATTATGCAAGCTTTCGTGCACCGTCGCCGATGACGACTGGAATGATGACCGGCTTCTTGCCGTATTTCTGTTCGAACTTCTCGACAGCAGTCTGCGTGAACTTGTCGTAGAGTTTGTCCTTCACCAGATTGATGGTGCATCCGCCGAAGCCGCCGCCCATGATGCGTGAACCAGTCACGCCGCAGGCCTTGGCCACATCGTTCAAGAAGTCAAGTTCTTCGCAGCTGACCTCATAGTCTTTGCTCAGTCCGGTGTGGGTCTCATACATTTTCTGGCCAACGGTCTCGTAGTCACCCTTTTCCAGCGCTTCGCATACGGCCAACACACGGTCCTTTTCGCCCATGACGAAATTTGCACGGCGGATATCGACCTCGCTGCAATCGCCCTTGACAGCCTCAATCTGCTCCCAAGTGCAGTCGCGCAGGGTCTCGGCCTTCGTGCCGAACTTCTTGTTGATGGCGGCCACGACATTTTCGCAGCTCTTGCGGCGGTCGTTGTAGGGCGAGCCGACCAGTTCATGCTTCACACAGCTGTTGACCAATACGAGCTTGTAGCCCTTTGGGTTGAATGGGAAATACTCGAACTCACCGCTGCGGCAGTCCAGACGCATCAGCTGTCCGGCCTTGCCATGTACGCTGGCAAACTGGTCCATGATGCCGCAGTTCAGGCCGAGGTAGATGTGCTCGGTAGCCTGGCCGACCTTGGCCAAGTCCATTTTGCTCACCTTGTTCTGTCCGAACAGGTCGTTCAGCGCGAAGGCAAAGCAGCTCTCCAGTGCGGCGCTGCTCGACATGCCTGCTCCCAACGGAACGTCACCGGCAAAGGCTGTGTCGAACCCGCCGACCTCAACGCCCAGCTTCATCATCTCACGGGCCACGCCGAAGATGTAGCGGAAATGGCTCGCCTTCGGGCCCTTCTCGTCATCGAGGTCGAACTCGTCATAGTCCTTCAGGTCGATGCTGTAGGCGCGTATGGTGCGGGTGCCGTTTGGCTTCACCTCGGCCACCATGCCCTGCTCGACAGCGCCGGGGAAGACGAAGCCTCCGTTATAGTCTGTATGTTCTCCGATTAGGTTGATGCGGCCCGGGCTGGCATAGACCTGTCCCTTGCTGCCATTGAAATGTTTCGCAAATCGCGAACGGACTTCTTCAATATCCATGGTACTTGCAATTTTTGTGTTTGTAGTTTATGATGTTTAGTGAAAAAAAATGTCATTGTGAGTGGCCGTGTCCCCCGATTCCGGGAACTGCCGACCGACTCAGAATGACGTGTGCTTGCTTTGCACAATTGGATTACTTCTTCAAGTACTCAGCCATGGCGGCGGCGTTAGCTGCCTGTTCCTTGCTGGCCTTGTTGAATGCAGTGTGGAATCCGAAGACCTTCCTGCGCTTCTTTTCAGACTTTGCCATTGTTGTTAATGATTAAATATGTTAATAATAAGTTGTTTCTCGTTTTGGGCCAATGCCTTTCGTCCGTCAATTGACGCCGAACGCATAGACCGTCACCTGCCGGTAGGTCTCGCCTGGAGCCAATGTCGCCTGTTCGAACTCCGGCTGGTTCGGCGAGTCGGGATGATGCTGGGCCTCCAGACAGAATCCCGAGCGGCGGGGGAACGTCGTGCCGTTGATGCCGGCGAAGCCCGACAGCCAGTTGGCCGTATAGAGCTGCAGGCCCGGCTCGGTCGTGTATGTCTTCATCACGCGGCCCGTTGTGGGACATTCGGCGATGGAGGCCAATACACAGTCCTTGACATCCTTCCAGTGTGCCTTCTCGTCGCGGTTCACGGCGAAGCAATGGTCGTAGCCTGCACCGTTGCGGATCTGCTCATCATCGGCCTCAATCCGTTCCCCGATGACGTGCGGCTTGCGGAAGTCGAACGGTGTGCCCTCGACCTTGGCGCGGTGGCCCAGCGGGATGCAGGTGGCATCGACGGGGATGTAGTTGTCGCAGTTCATCGTCAACACATGGTCGGTGATGACGGGTGCGGGCTTTCCATCGGCCAACCCAGCCAAGTTGAAATAGCTGTGGTTCGTGAGGTTACAGAGCGTGAGCTTGTCGGTCGTGGCGCTGTAGTCGATGCGGATGGCGTTGTCTTCGGTCAGGGTGAAGGTCACGGTGCTGGCCAATGTGCCTGGAAAACCCTCCTCGCCGTCTGCACTCGTATATTTGATTTTCAGCGTGTTGGCCGATGCCTCAATCACGTCCCAAACCTTGAAATGGAAGCCCTTCATGCCGCCGTGCAGGCAGTTCGGAGCCTGGCTGAGCGGTACCTGATAGGTGGTTCCGGCCAATGTGAACTGCCCCTTCGCGATGCGGTTGCCGTAGCGGCCGATGGTCGAGCCGAAGGTCGGTTCGGGCGAGTGGGTCAGCGTCTCGATATTGTCGAATCCGAGCACGACGTTGGCCAATTTCCCGTTGCGGTCGGGCGTCATGACACTCACGATGGTGCCGCCGTAGTTGCAGATGCAGACCTCCATGCCGTTGGCATTGGTCAGTGTGTAGAGTGCCGTCTGCTTGCCATCGACGATGGCTTCAAACCGCTTCGGATCAAGTCCAGACTTCGTCATTTTCTGTGCGTTTTTGGTGGTGTTCTTGGCCAATGTCCCAGCGCCGTCATCCGTGCGGAAAACCGCTGCCGAGGCGGAGCAAATCGGCCATTAACCTTTATAATTTCGCGCAAAGGTAAGTAAAAAATCCTTTGTTCCCAAAGGTCTCAGGGCAATTTTTGCGCTTCCAGTGTTAATCTGCAAGTTTTTGCAAAGCGAAGTTGCCCATTTTATGCCAAAAGTGAGGTGAAATTGGGCAAAATGGAAATTCTGCATTTCAAACTTTGACCATCGTCCAAAAAATGTTATCTTTGCGGCCGATGTCCCGATTCCCGCCCCGACAGGAGAGGCCCATCGGCCATCAGAAAATTAAATTTTTGACTATGAACGCATACGTATTTCCGGGACAAGGTTCCCAGTTTGTGGGCATGGGCAAGGAGCTGTACGACAGCAACGCCCAGGCCAAAGAATTGTTTGAGAAGGCTAACGAAATCCTCGGCTTCCGCATCACCGATCTGATGTTCGCCGGCACTGAAGACGATCTCCGTCAGACCAAGGTGACGCAGCCTGCCGTCTTCCTCTGCTCGGTGATTCCGGCTATTGTGGCCAATGTGAAGCCCGACATGGTTGCCGGCCACAGCCTCGGCGAGTTCTCGGCTCTGGTCTTGAGCGGCGCTCTCTCGTTCGAAGATGGCCTGAAACTTGTTTCTCAGCGTGCCCAGGCCATGCAGAAGGCCTGCGAACTGAATCCCGGCACGATGTCGGCCGTCATCAAATTGAGCGACGAGCAGGTCGAGGAGATCTGTGCCGCCACACCTGGCACCGTCGTTGCGGCCAATTACAACTGCCCCGGCCAGATCATCATTTCCGGTGCTTTGGAGGCTGTCGAGGCTGCTAATGCCAAGATGCTCGAAGCCGGAGCCAAGCGCGCCATGCTGCTCAAGGTGGGTGGTGCCTTCCACTCGCCGCTGATGGAGCCAGCCCGTGCTGAATTGGCCAAAGCCATTGAGGCCACTTCATTCAGTGCACCCAAGTGCCCGATCTATCAGAACGTCGATGCTCAGGCTCACACCAATCCGGCCGAAATCAAGGCCAATCTGGTGGCTCAGCTCACTTCGCCTGTGCGTTGGACAAAGTCTGTCCAGAACATGATCGCTGCCGGTGCGACGACCTTCATCGAGTGCGGTCCGGGCGCCGTGCTCCAGGGTCTGATCGCCAAGATCAGCAAGGAGGTCGAGGCAAAGCCATTGGCCTAAACTGGAACGATAAAGTTGATGAGCCTCGGATGTCGGTAGAGTAGCGACGTCCGAGGCTCTTTTTTTATCCTGTTTTCTTGTGCAACGGCTTGCGCGAGCCGTTGCGGTTGCCGTTTTTGAATTGAAAAATGGGTTTTCGGGCGGGGAAAAGTGCCATTGGCCACACATTTGAACACAAAAAACTTGCATCTTACTCATAAAATATATATATTTGCGCACAAATTTAGAGAAAAAACAGCCGTTTCGCAAGATAGCCTATGTGGGACTTCGGTATCAAGGACATCATTGACATTCTGGTCGTCGCGACCGGCATGTACTGGTTGTACAGGAGCAGTCAGCGGAACGGCTCGTTGGTCCTCTATCAAGGCATATTGGCCGTGCTCCTGGCTTGGCTGATTGTGAGCCAGATTCTCAGAATGAAATTGTTGGGGGCGATCTTTGACAGTCTGATCAGTGTGGGTTTGATTGCCTTGATTGTCCTGTTCCAGAATGAAATACGTCGAATGTTGATGCGCGTCGGTTCCCGCCGAGGCTGGACTTCGTTTATGGCCATGTTCGGTGAGGAGGGCAAGAGTGAGTCACGGCGTGTGTGGCTCGACGCTCTTGTGCTGGCCTGTCGCAATATGAGCTCGCAGCGGGTCGGCGCCCTCATTTGTCTGGAGCGGACCGACAGCCTGCAACAATATGCCGAAACGGGCGACATGATTGACGCGCGACTGACGACGCGCCTGGTCGAGCAGATTTTCTGCAAGAACACGCCGCTGCACGATGGGGCAGTGGTGGTGCGTGAGGGCAGAATCGAATCGGCCGCATGTATTCTGCCGGTGTCGCATAATATGGAAATTCCGCAGGAACTGGGTCTGCGTCACCGTTCGGCCATCGGATTGAGCGAACTGAGCGACGCGCTGGTGGTCATCGTGAGCGAGGAGACGGGCGACATTTCGCTCGCTGTGGGCGGAGAGATACACCGCCGGCTTGACGCGCATGCCCTCCAGAAGATGCTTGACCAGCAGATGTCTCCCGTCCTGGCTCCAGTCTCTTGAATATTTATGGCCAATGTCCCTCGGTTGAACGGCATTGGCCAAGAAAACGATAAAACACAGAATGTTCGAACTAACGTTCATGATGCCGGGTACAACGGCGTGGATTGCACTTGCGGTGGCGCTGCTGCTGCTCATGGCATCGGCCACAATCTCGGGCAGTGAGGTGGCATTCTTCTCGCTGTCGCCGCGTGACAAGGAGCGGCTGGATGGAGAGGAGCGTGTGGCCGATGGCATTGTGGAACGACTCCTGGACAAGAGCGAGCGGCTGATGGCCGCCATCCTCATCGGCAACAATCTGGTCAATGTGGCCATCATCATGCTCTTCACGCTGTTCATGAACGGAGCCATCGACCATGCGCACACCAGCGGAGTGATGGTCTTCGTCATCGAGACGGTTATCCTGACGTTCCTGCTGCTGCTCTTCGGTGAGGTCCTGCCCAAGGTCTATGCGACCCATCAGGCCCTCTGGTTCGCCCGCACGACGGCGCGTCTGATGCAGACATTGGTCACCATCTTCCGCCCGTTCATCACGCTGCTCGTGGGCAGTACGGGCATCATCAACCGCCGTTTGGCCGAGCACATCAGCGAAGAGGTGACGGTCGAGGACCTGAGCGACGCGCTCCGTCTTGCGCCCCAGGTGGCCCGTAACAAGGATGAGAAGAAGATGCTGGAGGGCATCATCGAATTTGCAGACAAGACCGTGAAGGACGCCATGACCAGCCGCAGCGAAATGACGACGCTGGAGATTCACGAACGGTTCAGCGACGTGCTCAAACTGGTGGTTGACCAACGGTACAGCCGCATCCCCGTCTATGAGGGGACGGAAGACAACATCAAGGGCATCCTCTACATCAAGGATCTGCTGCCGTACCTGAACCGGACCGATGACTTCAAGTGGGCCGATTTGATCCGCAAGCCCTATATCGTGCCAGAGAACAAGATGATCGATGATCTGCTGGACGATTTCCGCACCCGTCATCTGCACATGGCCATCGTGGTCGATGAATTTGGCGGTACGAGTGGTCTGATTACACTTGAAGACGTCCTGGAGGAAATCGTGGGCGAGATTCGCGACGAATATGACGAGGACGAACAGACGTGGCAGAAGGTGGGCCACGACGAATGGATTTTTGAGGCGCGCACCTCAATCAACGACTTCTGTCATGTGATTGACATTGACGCCGACGCCCTGGGCGACAAGGCTGACAATTGCGAGAGCGTGGGCGGCCTCCTGCTCGAAATCAAACAGAACTTTCCCCGGGTGAACGAGTGCATCCGCTACAAGGGCATCTCCTTCACCGTGCTTTCGA
>CACZAY010000090.1 GCA_902779265.1 uncultured Bacteroidales bacterium
ATTTTGAAAGGTATTTTCTGGAATGTCATTGTCTGTGGCCGATGTCCTTCCCATTGGCCATAATAAACCCGAGCCACGGAAATGTGACTCGGGTGATTCTTTATCCGATTGCCAGGGGCTGGGAGACTTCAAAGCGTAACCCAAGAGCCCCAAGAATGCGCAAGAACATACCTGCGCCGGGTTCGACCGAACCTTTTTCAATCCGTGAAATGTAGGATTTGTTCGTCCCGACACGCGAAGCCAATTCTTGTTGGGTAACTTTCTCTCGTTTTCTTGCATCGCTAATGATTTGTCCGACGCAATATGTATAGGCTTCTTTTCGAAAGGCTTCTCTTTCTGGAGTGCCAACCTTTCCAAAGCGTTCATCCATCATTGCATCAACGCTGATAATGTTATTTTCCTGCATAATATTCTTTTTTTAGTTGTATTGCTTTGTTGATTTCATTTTGAGGTGTCTTTTGGCTTTTCTTTTGAAATCCATTGAATAGAATCACGATATTTCCTTCGTCGAATATAAAGAACACCCTAAAAATGTTTCTATTGTGTTCCGCCCGTAGTTCATAGATCTCATCGCGAATATACTTGACAAACTTGGAACTAATACGTTCCTGTGTTTTTAGCATATCAATGATATAAAAAACTTTACGCGCTTCGGGGTCGGTGAGCGTGTTGATGAAATCTCTAAAATACGTTTTATAGGCAGATATGACTCTTTCTTGTTTCATGGGTGCAAAATTAAGGAAAGTTTTCAAATCGAGCAACTTTTTTGTCTATAATTGTGTATTTTCCGAAAAAATATTATATCAAATACATATATTTTCGTCACTTTCGTGCGTTTCGTGTTCAAAAAAACGCCGCCATCCATTTGCAGGACAGCGGCGTGCGTTAAATGATTGGCCAAGATTCTTGACCTTCAGATTTCAAGCTTACATCTTCACAACCTTGCCATTCACGATGACGAAGCCATTGTAGCCCTCACCGACAGGTTGGCCGATGATGTTGAAGCGCTGGCCATTGGTAGCGGCGGCATCGACCTTGAGCTCGATCATACCGTCGGCCGATGTAGCCTCGACAGCCTCGTTCAGACCGCCCATCTCGTTGGCAGCGCGCACAGCGTAGGTTGCAGTGGCATCATCGACGGTGTAGCTGTTTTCGAGCGTGAAGTCGATGACAGCACCGTTCTTGACGATGGCATAGAGCAGAGCGTATTCGCTGTTGTCCCAAGTCAGGGCAGTGCCGTTGAGCACGACGTTCTGCACAAGCGGAGCCTGCTCGGTGAGGAGCGTCGGATCCCAATCGCCATACATCGTGTGGAGGTCGCTTGCGGCCAATGCCTCTTCGGCGGTGAGCACAGGATTGTTCTCGTGCGTATCGGCGAAGGTGGTCTTGCGGCCGCTGAGGTCGATGACGCTGCCCGTCGAGGTCATTGAATTGTACTCGGCGAAACGCTTCGGATAGCCGCCGCTCATCTCATTCCAGCCGATGGCCGATGGAACGACGTTCATCTTGGTGTCGATGAAGAGGGCGATTGGAGTGCCACTGCCCCACGGACGACCCAGCGTGTAGTTGCCGTCAACGCCCGAGCCTTCACCGTTGATGACGCAATCCTTGTAGATCCAGCCGTACTGCTTTGGCTTCGATGGAACAGCTGCATAGCCGCCAGCAATCTGACGCAGCTCGACGCCGTTCCAGAAGATGTCGCCCTTGCCGCACATATAGTCGGTACGACCGCGCACATAACCGCCCTCGAAGTAGTAGAGGCCGTTGTCGTTGTTCGATGTCCAGGTGTCCTGATAGCCGCGCAGGCCGACGTTTTTATAGACGTTCTGCGTACCCTTGTCCTGAATGGCGAGGTCGCGGCCAGTAGCGTCGTCCATGCCGGTCTCGACAGTGAGATCCTGCCAATAGAGGCCGCTCACCTTGCTGCCAATCTGGAAGACGTCACTGTTGCCGATGCCGTCGTACTTGCTGGTCAGGCCGTACTGGCCTGCAAATGTCGCGTTCTTGTCGATGCCGTTGGTGATGATGACACCGTCGCGGCTCTCGCCGATGAACGACACGTTGCTGCTGTTGAGGAAGGTGATGCACTCAGGCACCTCATAGCCGTTGACCGTCTTGATGGTCGATGAGAGCGGAATGGTGTATTCGCCGTTCTTGACGAAGATGCGGAAGCGTACGGTCTTGTCGCTACGCGAGTCGGCAGCGGCAATGGCGGCCATGAGCTGGTCCACATTCTCAACAATGGCGTCGTAGGCCTTCTTCTCGATGGTCGGACGGGTCATTGTGGTGAACGTCAGGCTGATTGGCTCGGCCAGGAAGTTGTCGGTCAGGTCGGCGATGCTGTTGGCGGCCAACGTGAAGGTATAGTCCTTGGTGTATTCCAAGCCCTTGTATTCGAAGGTGACAACCTTGCCGCTCACGCTCGGAGTGAGTTCGATGCCGCTCAGGTCGCCCTTAACGCCATCGGCCACCTTGACACGCTCGTCGAAGGTAAGCACAATCTTGCCTGTGGCTGATGCGCCGGTTGCGCCGTTAGCCGGAACAGTCGATACGATAGCCGGAGCCACGCCGTCGTTCACCAGCTGGGCAGTGCCCGTGATGAAGAACATGGCCAATGTGTTGCCGTCGTTGGCCGATGCAGTTCCATCGACCGAAGAATTCTCCTTGTCGGCACGCATACGGATGTAGAGGTCCTTCTGGTTGTTGCAAGCCTCGGGCAACATCTCGTTGAACTTGCCCACTACGCGGGTTCCGTTCATCGTCACGCTGCCGAACGAAGTCCACTCCGAGCCGTCGAGCGACCACTCGGCCAAGTAGGTCTGGTAGGCGTTGTAGTTGTAGAGCATCTGGAACTGCACGTTGATGTCGCGGAATGCCTCGGTGTTGATCTTGGTCTGCCAATGCCAGTTGCCGACATCGCCGTTGCTTGCACCTGTGCGCCAGTTGACAGCTGCGCCGGCAAAGCTCTCGTAGCCGCCGCCACCGAGGGTCGATTTGTCGAGCCAGCCCTGAGTCTCACCCGTCGAGGTGTTGACAAGGTTGAGCGCGTCGGCATCGTTGTCCTGTGCAGCGAAATCGGCCTTGCGGCCATTGCTGCCCGTCTTGTAGAAGTCCCATCCGACGATGATGTCGGCCTGTGCATAGAATGCGGTCAGATCGACGTCGGCCGTCATGCTGATGGTCTTGTTCGAGTTGGTCTCGCCGTCGCTCCAGTTGGTGAAGGTGACAAGACCCTCGTAGCTGTTGGCGGTGAGCTGGACGCCAGTGCCTTCCTCATACATCCACTTGCCATCGACAACGGTAGGTTCTGGCGATACGGTCACCATATAGTCGTTGGTGCCGTCAACCACGAGGTTGAGCGCGTAGGTGTTGACAGCGACGAAGTTGGCGGTCAATGTCTCGTTGGCCGTAATCGTAAATTTGAACTTGGCGTCGGCCGATACCTCGTCGCCGGCTGCGTTGGTCCAGTTGACGAAGTCGTAGCCGAAGTTTTCGGTTGCGGTGAGTGTCACCTCGCTGCCGTCCTCATATTCGTCGGCCTTCGGATAGACATTGATTGAGCCTGCACCTTCAGGTGCGACAACGGTGGCCAATGTGTAGCTCTCGATGTCGGCCACAGTGCCGTTGATGATGCCCTCGACAGTTACCTGCGAGAAGCCGCCCTCTTTGGTCGAACCCACGCCCACGGTGGCAAAGATGGAGAGACCGTCGCCCGAGGCCAATGCGGTCTGCTGCTCGGCGGTGAGGCTGATTTCAACATAGTTGGCATAGTTGCTTGACGAACCGAACTTGTCGTCGGCCTGTGTCTTGTTGGCGCGCGGTGCGGTGAAGTTGCCCAATGTGACGCTCTCGCCCTCGCCTGCCTTGGCCGTGATGGTGACACCGTTCTCGGCATCGGTGCCGAAACGCTGAATCCACATGCAGACCTTGGTCGGGGTGAACGTGAGACCCGACTTCGGTTTCATTGCCCATTCAAGAGCGGTGGTCGAGCCGGATGGCTTGAACTTGATGAACGAGATGCCATCGGCGTTGCTGTCGGCCGTGCGCGAAGCCACACCTGTGATTTCGAGGTCGCCGGTGTTGACGGCTACGGTCGAGAAGATGCCGCTCGGGTCGGTCGTATAGGCTGAAACGCTGCTCATGTCGTTGAATGGCCAAGCCACCGTGGCAGCCACATTGTCGTAGCTTGCACCGCCCTGGCTCTGAACCACTGGCAAGATGACCTTGATGTAGCGGTAGTAGCTGCCATCGCTGCCAATAACTACGTCAACCGTCTCGGCCGAGTTGGCAATCGTGTAGCTGATGGTCTTGCCGCTCGTGTAGTCGGTCTGGCCGTCAATCGA
Source organism: uncultured Bacteroidales bacterium (assembly GCA_902779265.1). Lineage (GTDB taxonomy): Bacteria > Bacteroidota > Bacteroidia > Bacteroidales > UBA3663 > Liminaster. The sequence continues at coordinate 4,344 of CACZAY010000090.1, forward strand.
GGTCGTGGTAAGTTCGTTGTAAGCCTCGATGGTGATGGTTGCGCCCTTGCACGATGGAACGGTCCACTTTGTGCCGCCGTTGAGCTGTGCCCAATCGTTCCAGTTGCCGTTGGCGAACTTGCCGCCGTTGTTGGTGTCGAACGAGGCCTTGACATCGATGCTCTTGCCGCCTACGGTTGCCTGTGCGACCCAGATGCCGGTAGCGTTCTGGTAGGCGACAGTCGGTGCGCCCTGGTCGCGGCGGAAGGTGTAGAGCAGTGTGACATCTTCGGTGCGGTCGGCGAGCGAAACCTCATTGGCCGTGAAGACAGGAGTCAGCGTCACACTCTCGGCATCGGGAGCGGTGATGGCCTCGCCCGTAGCATAGGTGTTGGTGCCGTCGGTCCAGCCGGTCAGAGTGTAGCCCTCCTTGTAGAGGGTGAAGTTCTTCGGCAGGGTGTATTGTTTGCCGATGCTTACCGTCTCGCTTGCAGGAGCAACGCCCTCAGCCTCGGCCGATGTGATGTCGTAGATGAACTTCACGTCGCTCGGCACGGTGCTCGGATCGACAGCCTCGACAGCGAAGTAAGGCACGTAGCTGCCGCCTGCAATGGTCAACGTGGTAGCCTTGTCCTGCTTGTAGTAGGCCGAAACGATGTTGGCCTCCTTGTCGTTGTGGTAGCATGCGCCGTTGTTGGTGTTGAAGGTGGCAACGGTCTCGCCCTCAGCGTTCTTGACCGTCACGTCGCCGCCCCAAGCGCATGTACCGAACGAAATCTTGACTGTGCCCTCAACAGCCACTGTGGCCGAGAAGTTGCACAAGCCGTGATCTGTGCTGTGATACTTGGCCGTGATGATGGCGTTGGCCGATGCGTCGTCGGCTGCTACGCGGGTGTAGGTGCCGTCGTCGTTCATCTTCAGGCCGGCGGTCACGTTCGATGTCTCTTCGGCCGTCAGGAATGCGCCGTTGGTGAAGTCGGCCTTGATGTCCTTCCATGTCGATTCGGCAGCTGCAACCGGATAGACCGCCTTGACCCAACGGTAGTAGCTGCCGCCACCGATGACGATCTGCATCTCTGCGGCGCTGCCCTCGTAGGTGTAGGTGTTCTCGTTGTTGGCAAATGTGCCGTTGTCGCCGTTGAAGGTCGTGGCACTGTTGTCACTCATCGAGTAGGTGGTATAGACAGCTCCACGAACGGCCGGCAACGAGAGGATTGTTCCGTCGTTCACCTGTGCCCAATCCTGCCAGCTGGCGTTGTTGTACTTGCCGCTGGTGGCATCGATGGTCAACGGGAAGTCGATGGTTGCATCGCCGATGGCAATCTGCGTCACAACCAGGCCGCTCTTGTTCTGCAACTGCTGGCTGACTGCGCCGTTCTTCTGCTGGAAATCCCACGTAGCGGTCACTTCGGCCGTGCGGTCGGCGAAAGAAACGGTGTTGGCCGTAAACACAGGCGTGAGGGTCACGTCCTCGTTCACGGTGATGCTCTGGCCAGCGGTGTAGCTGTTGGTACCGTCGGTCCATGCCGTCAGGGTGTAGCCCTCCTTGTAGAGCGAGGTGTTGGCTCCGATAGTCACTTCTGTGCCGACGTTGACCTCCTGCAAGGCTGGAGCAACTCCCTGGGCTTCTGCGGCCGATGCGTCGAACGTCAAGGTCGCGGTGTTCGGGATGTCTGAGGCATTGACCGCCTCGACAGCGAAATAAGGCACGTAGCTGCCGCCCGCGATGGTCAGTGTCGCAGCCTCACCGGTGTAGTAGGCCGAAACGATGTTGGTCTCCTTGTTCTGGTGGTAGCACACGCCGGTGTTGGTGGTGAACGACGTTACTACCTCGGTGCCCTCGCCGTTCTTGACGGTGACGTTGCCGCCCCAGGCGCAGGTGCCGAATGAGATTTTGACTGGGCCTTCGACGGGAACGGTGGCCGAGAAACCTGTCCAGCCGTGATCGTTGGAATGCCATTGGCCGGTCACTACAGCCACCGCATTGGCGGCATCGGCCTCCACGCGGCTTACGGCGCCGTCATCGGCCACAGCAATGCCGATGTTTGGCAATTGCTTTCCTTGGACGGCCTCTTCTGCCGTGAGCAGGTTGCCGTTCGTCAAGTCAAGGATGATGTCTTTTTTCGTCGAGACATCTTCGCTGGCTGCCTGTGCCGACGCACGAGCGGCATAGCCGCACATGGCGGTTGCAGCCATCCATAAACAAAGAAAAATTTTCTTCATACGGTTAAGATTTAAAAGGGGTTATAATTAAGGTTACCTATACGGTCTCATTCTGTTTCATCTGGGAAATCGGTTGCAAAGGTAAGGAAAAGAAATGAATCGGCCAATAAAAATCGGCCAAAAAATGAAAAAATGGTCCGTGTCGCCGCCTATGTTCGAAAATATTTGTATATTTGCAATTCGATTTTGAAATCTACCTATTGTCAATTTTCATATATTAATTTTTGTGTCCAATGCGTTATCTCGAACTTCTGGCACCCGCCCGTGACGCGGAAATCGGCATTGAGGCTTTCCGTCATGGGGCCGATGCCGTCTATATCGGAGCTCCGCGATTCAGTGCGCGCGCTGCAGCGGGCAACAGCCTGGCCGACATCGAGCGCGTGGCCGCCTATGGCCATCAGTTCGGCGGGCGTACGCTGGTCGCGCTGAACACCATCGTGCGGGACGAGGAGTTGGCCGATGTCCAGCGTCTCACGTGGCAGCTCTACGAAGCGGGCGTGGATGCCCTCATCGTCCAGGACCTGGGTCTGTTGGCTCTCGACCTGCCGCCCATCGCGCTCCACGCCTCGACGCAATTGGACAACCGCACGATAGAGAAGGTGCGTCTCATGCACCGGCTGGGCTTCCAGCGCGTAGTGGTGGCCCGCGAACTGTCGGTCGAGGAGATCCGCGCCATACACGAGGCCGTGCCCGAAGTCGAGCTGGAGTGCTTCATCCACGGTGCGTTGTGTGTGTGCTATAGTGGCCAATGCTATTTGAGCGCAGCCCTGACGGGACGCAGCGCCAACCGCGGCGAATGCGCCCAGCCCTGCCGCCTGCCCATGGACCTGCTCGACGCCAACGGACGCACCCTCATCGGCCAGAAACACCTCCTTTCCCTGCGCGACATGAACCGCACGGAGGTCATCGGAGACCTGATTGAGGCGGGCGTGACGAGCTTCAAGATTGAGGGCCGGCTGAAAGACATGTCGTACGTCAAGAATGTCGTGGCGCACTACCGGAAGACATTGGACAGCTACCTTTCGGCCGATGAACTGGCCCACCGCGACCGCATCACCTACACCTTCACGCCTGCGCCCGCCAAGTCGTTCAACCGCGGCTTCACGACCTACTACGCTCACGGCCGCCGGGAAGAGATGTGGAACTTCGACTCGCCCAAGTCGATGGGAGAGCAGGTCGGGACCGTGGGCGAAATCGGCCCCAACTGGTTCCGCATCAACTCGCGGGGCGGGCGTGTGACATTGGCCAATGGCGACGGCCTCGTCTGCGACCGCACCATCGGCTTCCGTGCCAACCGCGTGGATGACAACGGCCGCATCTTCCCGTTGGGCGGGCCCGACATCTGCCGCCAGCTGCAACGGGGCATGGAGGTGCGCCGCAACCTCGACTACGCCTTCGAGCAGCTCCTGGAACGCCCCTCGGCCGAGCGCCGCGTCCCTCTCTCAATGCATTTCGTGGCCGATGCCGATGCGCTCCAGCTCACCCTGTCCCGAACCCTCCCGTGCGAGTCAGGGACATCGGCCACAACACCCCAGGAATGCAGCGTCACGGTACGTCTGGCGGGCGCTTTCGAGCCGGCCCAGCGGTCGCAGGAAGACAACATCCGCAGGCAGTTGGCGCGGCTGGGTGACAGCATCTATGTCGCGGCGGACGTCACCGTCGAGGGCGGCGGCCTGTTCGTGCCCAATTCGATGCTCGCCCAGCTGCGGCGAGACGGCGTGGCTGCTCTTGAGGCACGTTGGGAGACATTGGCCAATGAACGCCGCAAGTCGTTCGTGCGACCCGATTACGTGGCGTTGGCCGATGGCGTTGACGCGGCATCCGTCCTGCCGCATGATTTCAAGGCCAATGTGATGAACCGCGAGGCGCGCCGCATCTTCTCGCTGATGGGCCTGCCGGATGTCGCGCAAGCCTTTGAAAGACAGGCGCCCGACGGGGCTGTTGTGATGCAGACGAGACACTGCCTCCGGATGGCCCTGGGCCGCTGTCCGAAATATCCCGTCCAAGGCGGGACGACCACAAGGTTATCAACACTTTCCGCGCCGGAGCCTTGGAGCCTGAAAATCGGCAACACGAAATTTATTTTAAAATTTGGCTGCAAAAATTCGTGCATTTCGGAAATAATCAGTATCTTTGCACGCGAAAAAGGGGAGACCCCCTGAATCTTGGCCATCGGCCGCGCTGAAACTGACCCGTGCGGCGGCAGAAATGCCATTGGCCACAACCCAAAGACACTGTGAGAAAATCAACTCGAATAACGAGGTAAAAAAACAAAATCATATCGATATGAGCGATCAGAAAAAAATCAAGACTGCACTGGTTTCCGTATTCCACAAGGACGGACTGGATGAAATCATCAAGAAACTTCATGCCGAGGGCGTAACCCTGCTCTCAACCGGCGGTACACAGAACTTTATTGAAAGCCTGGGCGTGCCCTGCAACGCTGTCGAGGACCTCACGACCTATCCCAGCATCCTGGGTGGCCGCGTCAAGACCCTCCATCCGAAGGTATTCGGCGGCATCTTGGGTCGTCGCGACAACGAGGGCGACCGCGAGCAGATGGCCAAATACGAGATTCCCGAAATCGACCTCGTCATCGTCGATCTCTATCCGTTTGAGCAGACCGTAGCCAGTGGCGCCGACTTCCAGAGCATCATCGAGAAGATTGACATCGGCGGTATTTCACTGATCCGCGCCGCTGCCAAGAACTTCAAGGACGTCGTCATCGTAGCCAGCAAGGCCCAGTACAAGCAGCTGTCCGATATGTTGGCCAAGAAGGGCGCCGTCAGCGACTACGAGGACCGCATCTCGTTTGCCGAGCAGGCATTCGGCGTTTCGTCGCACTACGATACCGCTATCCACGCGTGGTTTGAGAGCCAAAAGTAATTGGCCGAGAGAATAATTCTGTAGAGGAATTTGAAATAAAAATTTTTTTGCCAATGGCTCTATTCAAATTCACACAAGATGTGGCAATTGACCTCGGTACGGCCAATACCATCATCATCTACAACGGGAAGATTGTCGTCAATGCCCCGTCGATTGTTGCCCTGGAGGCGCGTGACCGCAAACTGGTCGCCGTCGGCCACAAGGCACAGCAGATGGAGGGTCGTACCCCGGACGGCATCATTACCGTGCGCCCATTGCGAGATGGCGTCATCGCCGACTTCTACGCTGCCGAGCAGATGATGCGCGGCATGATCAAGATGGCCATGGGCGGACATCATCTGTTCAGCCCTCAGTTGCGTATGGTCGTCGGCATTCCATCGGGCTCAACCGAAGTCGAGATCCGAGCCGTGCGTGACTCCAGTGAGCACGCTGGTGGCAAGGACGTCTATATGCTTTATGAGCCAATGGCCGCCGCCATCGGTATCGGCATGGATGTCTTGGCTCCGGAAGGAAACATGGTAGTCGATATCGGCGGTGGTTCGTCCGAGATCGCCGTCATTTCATTGGGCGGTCTTGTGACCAACAACTCTATCCGTGTCGCCGGCAACGACCTGACGCACGACATTATGGATTATATGCGCCG
>CACZAY010000091.1 GCA_902779265.1 uncultured Bacteroidales bacterium
AATCGCGCAGCGGGAATGAATCTCGTTGCGCGATTGTTTTCATCTCAACTTATCTGGCTCCAATCGACCTTGTGGGCGAACAGCACATCGAGCCGCCGCCGCAGGATGCCATTTTCGGAAGCCTCCAGCAAGGGGTCCTTGTCGATGATTTCCTTGGCCAGGTCGCGTGCGAACTGTAGAATCTGGCCGTCTTTGGCCAATGACGCGATGTGCAGGTCGAAAGCCATGCCCGACTGCTGCGTGCCCTCCATGTCGCCCGGACCGCGCAGTTGCAGGTCGGCCTCGGCAATCTCGAATCCGTCGGTCGTGTCGCACATGATCTGGATGCGCTTGCGCGTGTCGTGCGAGAGTTCGTAGCCCGTCACCAGCACACAATACGACTGGTCGGCACCTCGACCCACGCGGCCACGCAACTGATGCAGCTGCGACAAGCCGAACCGTTCGGCACTCTCGATGACCATGACCGATGCATTGGGCACATTGACACCCACCTCGATGACCGTCGTGGCCACCATGATGTGCGCCTCGCCCGAGACGAACCGCTGCATCGCGGCATCCTTGTCCTTGGGCTTCATCTTGCCGTGCACCATCACCACGCGATATTCTGGCCCAAACGCCGCCTGCATATTCTCGAAACCCTGCTCCACGTCGCGGTATTTCAGCTTTTCGTTCTCCTCGATGAGCGGATAGACGACGTAGATCTGCCGACCCTGCTCCAGCTGCTTTCGCATCGCTGCAATCAGCCCCTCGCGCTGCTGGTCCCAACGGTGGATGGTCTGGATGGGCTTGCGGCCGGGCGGCAATTCGTCGATGACTGAGACGTCAAGGTCGCCGTACATGGTCATGGCCAATGTCCTTGGAATCGGGGTCGCCGTCATCACCAGGACGTGCGGCGGCTGCACATTCTTGACCCACAACTTACTGCGCTGCTCCACGCCGAAGCGATGCTGCTCGTCGATGACGACCATGCCCAGATTGCGGAATCGGACATCCGGCTCAATCAGCGCGTGCGTACCGATCAGAATCTGCACCGAACCGTCGAGCAGACCGGCATGAATCTCGTCGCGCTGTTTCTTGCGCGTACTGCCGGTCAGCAATGCGACACGCACGTTCATTTCGGCCAATTGCGCCGACAGACTTTCGTAGTGTTGTGTGGCCAATATCTCGGTCGGAGCCATCAGACAGGCCTGGAATCCGTTGTCGATGGCAATCAGCATCGTCAACAGGGCAACCATCGTCTTTCCGCTGCCCACGTCGCCCTGCAACAGACGGTTCATCTGCCGTCCGCTGCCCATGTCGGCGCGGATCTCCTTGATGACGCGTTTCTGCGCATTGGTCAATTCGAAAGGCAGATGTTTGAAATAGAACTCGTTGAACACCTCACCGACTCGGCCGAACACGAAACCGCGATTGGCCTGCTGCCGCATCTTGAACGACCGGATCAGATAGAGCTGCAGGTAGAAAAGCTCCTCGAACTTGAGCCTGTACTGCGCACGTTGCAGGTTGTCGGGATTGGCCGGAAAATGAATCTGACGGATGGCCTGATTGTATTTCATCAGGTGCATGTGTTCGACGATGTAGGCCGGAAGGGTCTCGGGGAACGGCTCGATGTGCTTCTGAAGATAGCCGAGGATGATGCGCTGGATGGCACGCGAGTTGAGGAAGAACTTCTTCATCTTCTCGGTCGTGTTGTACATGCCCATGAGCGACTGCATGGCATCGACGCCGTTCTTCGACGCAGGTTCAAGCTCCGGATGCGACACCTGGAATCCGTGCGTGTAGTCGTTCTGCTTGGGCGCACCGAACAGCATATATTCCTCGTGTGCAAGGACACTCTCCTTGATGAAACGGATGCCTTGGAACCACAGACATTCAATCATTCCCGTCCCGTCGCTGAACACCCCGCGATAGCGATGGCCGCGCGTTCCGACGCCCAACTCCTCGAACATCGTGAACCGCCCGCGCAGCAAGACGTAGGGCATTTCGCCCTGCAAGTCGCAGATTCTGTACACCTTCGACTTGTCCACATATCGGTAGGGGAAATAGTTCAACAACTCCTCGTCGGTGGTCACTTTGAGTTCACTGGCGAGGAGTGCTGCCCTTTTCGGTCCAATTCCGGGAACGTATTGCAGATCCATATTATTTAAAGGGTATTTAAATGGAGTGAAAGAGAATGTAGAGACGTGCCGTGGCGCGTCTCAGGAAGTGAAAGGGACGATTGCTCAGGCTAAACCATCGGCCGAAAACACCATTTTTATCTCTTGCAGAGTGTTTATGGCCAATGTCCCAATTCTCCGATTCATTCTACTCCCCCTCCCTACCTAACGGGTCCTCGCAGTGAAAAGAAAGATTGATAATCTTTCAACGAGAAGACGAGCTTTAGCGAGGGGTAAGGGGCTGGTGGGTCTTGGTCTTATTTCTTCATTGCCAATCCTGCACACACGCAGGCCAGCACTACGCCGATGACGATGCTCACCGTGTAGTCGAGGCCGAGGCCGCCCTTTTCGAGCATCAGGATGAACGACGAGCAGACCGTCGTCATAAACATGGCCGGCAACAATGTCATCACATACCAGAAACCTGTCTTGTTGCGCTTCAGATATATCGTGATTGCCCAGAGCGTGAAGACGCTCAACAGCTGGTTGCTCCAGCCGAAATAGCGCCACAGCATACCAAAACCGTTCTTGTCGGTCATGCTCCAAATCAGGATCGCAGCCGTCACGACAAACATCGGCACAGCAATCAACAGTCGGCTACGCATGGATTTCTGTTCGACGTGGAGGAAATCGGCAATAATCAATCGGGCCGAACGCAATGCGGTGTCGCCCGAACTGATAGGAGCCACAGCCACACCAATCAGCGCCAGGATGCCGCCCAGCCATCCGAGCCAGTTCTTGGAAATCAACGTAGCGACCGTGCCGCCATCGTAGCCCTTGCCCGTAGCCTCGTTGACCAAGCCATGCTCATTGAAGAAATAGGTTGCTGCGGCAGCCCAGACCAAGGCGACAATGCCCTCGGTCACCATCGCGCCATAGAAACACGGACGCCCCATGCGCTCGTTCTTGATGCAACGTGCCATGAGCGGACTCTGCGTAGCGTGGAAACCGGAAATCGCACCGCACGCAATCGAGATGAACATCATCGGGAAGAGGTGCGTCAGATGACCCTCAGCCATCCACTTGCCGTTCACGAACGTACCGTCGTCCCACCATTCGGTCAACGCTGGCTGCTTGACGAGGATGTAACAGCCGATGCCGACAGCCATGAAAATCAGACAGAAGGCGAAGAACGGATAAATCTTGCCGATAATCTTATCGACCGGACAGAGCGTCGCAATGATGTAATAGACGAAAATCACGACAATCCAGCCGTAGAGGTTCAACGAGTCATTGGCCACAAAATCCTTGGTCATCGCACCCAGAATCGAGGCTGGCGACGATGTGAACACCGCTCCGACCAGAATCAGCAGCACGACCATGAAGACCGACATCACTACGCGAATTTTCTTGCCCAGATATTGGCCGATGATTTCCGAGAGCGACGCGCCGTCCTGCCGCAGCGAGATCATGGCGGCGAGATAGTCATGTGTGGCTCCGGCGAAAATCGTGCCCAACACAATCCAGAGGTACGAGGCCGTGCCGAACTGCGCACCCATGATGGCGCCGAAGATAGGGCCGACACCGGCGATGTTCAGGAACTGGATCATATAGACCTTCCACGTCGGCATCGGAATGTAATCGACACCGTCCTGATGCGTGTAGCAGGGCGTCTGGCGTGAACCATCGGCCCCAAAAACCTTACTCACGAACGCTCCGTAGGTGAAATAGCCAATCACCAGAGCAAGCAATGCAATGATAAAACTAATCATTTTTAGGTATGGTATTTGAAAATTTCAAGCGCAAATTTACAAAATTCCGTCCAAAAGTCGCCTATTTTCGGCCAAATTCTTGTTTTTTTCGTTTTTTTCCTTGCACATCAACGATAAATGCCATATCTTTGCGCCGATTATAGGGACTGTGGCCGATGTTCCGTCGCACAGAACCTGAAAATAGTACTATTATTATCAACTTTTCTAAACAAAATTTACAACTATGGCACGTGTAATTGCTGCTGACAAGTGTGTTGCTTGCGGTTCTTGTATCGGCGAATGCCCAGTAGAGGCAATCAAGGAAGGCGACGTTTATTCAATTGATGCAGATGCTTGCATCGACTGCGGCGCTTGCGAGGCAACCTGCCCTAACGAGGCTATCAGCGAAGCATAAAAAGACGTCGACGACAGCAAGTCGTCTCGATTTCAACAGTCAGGGTCCCATCGGCCCTGATTTTTTTTTACTTTTTCGGCCAATACCCTTTGCACATTAAAAAAATTCATTACCTTTGCGCCGATATTGGTCCATTGGCCACACTCACAATACTAATTTTTAACACCAAAGACAATGAAACTCACAAGATTCCTATCAGCCATGCTGATACTCAGCCTCCTGCCCCTTGCGGCTGGCTGCAAGAAAGACGACAACATCGACGACACGGAACAAGACGGACTGAACCTCACGCTCGACATCGACTGGAGGGCATTGGACAAGACGCCAAGCGGGCTCACCCTGTGTCTCTACCCGACCGATGGCAGCGAGCCGCTCACCTACTCGTACGATGCCGTCAACCAGGTGTCTGTCAATCTGAAAGAGGACGACTACTCACTGATTTGTTTCAACCAGAGCGAAGCCGAGTTCAAGGGCTATACGTTCAAGCTCGACTCGTTCGACGAGGCAATCGTGGAGGCCAATGACCTGTCATCCCTCGAACCACTCGCCGTGGCCTCAATGAAAACATTGGCCGAAACTAGAGGTCACAATAGAAAGGGCGCAATACAACCTCAAAACATAGTGAAGGGTATGTCCATCAGCGTGCCGGCCGAAGGCGTTACTGACCGCGCCTCAATCACCGGCCGCCTGTCGAACATGGCCACAGCCATCCAGCTCTCGAACCGCAAGCCATTGGCCAAGGCCACAGACCAGATCCTGCCACCCGAGGTCTGGAGCATTGACGTGCCGGCCGAGGCCTCGAAACCCGCCACACTCACGGCAACGTTCGGCACACTGGGCGTTTTCCTGTCCGATGAGGACTTTGCATTGGCCAATGGCACCCGTGCCGCACTCGATGACATCGGGACACGCAACATCCTGCACGTGACCATTACCAAGGAGGACCAGACCGTCATCGAACAGGACTATGACGTGACGGAAGAGGTCGTCGAGCAATATGTCGCAGCCCTTGAAGCCGAGGCGCAGCAGGAAATCAGCGACGCCTTTTTCCCGATGGGCTACGAGTCGAAGAAAGTTGCCGCATGGTACGCCTGCATTGAAACAGAAAGTGCCAAGCGCAAGGTGCTGGCAGTCTATCTGTTCGACGACGGCTCATTCATCACGACCAAACGCAAGTTCGAGGCCAATGGCACAGAAACGCGCGAGATTGAGGTCAGTGGCCAATACAGTTTGACGAAGGGCGACTTTTCGAACGGAGAAGCCGTAATCCTGATGGATTCGATGGAGATGAGTGTCGCCATTGTGGCCAATGTGATGACCGTATACGAAAACGGCCGCGCGATGGAAGACAGATTCACACGTCAGTGGGGCAGTGTCCCGCAGCCGATGGCTCTGACCGGAGCCGAAGAGGGTGTTTCGGCCGATGCATTTTTCCCATACGGCCTCGAAGACTACACCGTCATGGCCTGGTACGCATGGAGTGGCACGACTTCAAGTGGCGGAGAGAATGTGCTGGCCGTCTATCTGCTTTCCGACAACCTCTATGTGACCACAGTGCGCAAGGTTGAGAATGGCGTCGAGACCCGCGCTATAGAGTCGGCCGGTGCCTTTATCCTGAACGGAGACTACAACAATGGCTCGGCCACAATCTATGTGGGAAACATGGAAGGCAGCAACGACAGCATTTCCAAGACCATGTCGGCCCAAATCAGCAATGGCGTGATGACCGTATTCGACGGCAAGGACCCGATGCCCGAGCAGTTCACACGCCAAAGCGGACCGGTTCCATCGCCATCTTTGCCGAGCGATGCCGACGATGAGTTTGCCCAAGAGGCCTTCTTCCCCGAAAGCTATGCGTCGAAAACAGTCGCCGCGTGGTACGCCTGGTCGGACTTCAACTACGAAAAGATGGGCCTCAAGGTGTTGGCCGTCTTCCTGTTCGACGACAATACATTCGTCACCACCAAGTGCAAATTCTCTTCCGAAGGCAACTATGAGCGCGTGATTGAATCGTCGGGCACCTACAGCATCCACACTGGCAACTATACAAACGGCGGAGCCTACATCATGGCAGCAGCCGGCGGCGGAGACACCATCATGATGACGGCCGACATTGTCAACGGTGTGATGACCGTCTATCAAAACGGCGAGGCGATGCAGGAGCAGTTTACAAGGCAGTACGGCGAGATCCCGTCACCCACATCGGCCACAAATACAAGCGAAGAGGAGAAGGAAGACGAGGAATACACGTTCCATGCCGTCAATCTCGGACTTTCCGTGATGTGGGCTTCGGCCAATGTCGGTGCGGACACCCCCGAGGACATCGGATACTACTTCGCCCCAGGCGAGACATCAGCCAAGGAACTGTACTCATGGGACAACTACAAGTACGGGACATCGGCCGACAACCTCACGAAATACAACGAAAAGGACACCCTGTCCACGCTCACGGCCGATGATGATGCCGCCACCGTCAACCTCGGAAGCCAGTGGCGCACGCCTACCGTCGAGGAATGGACAGCGCTGAAGGACTCCTGCGAATGGATCTGGACGCTACAGAACGATGTGATGGGCTATCTCGTCGTGGGACAGAACGGCAACTCCATCTTCCTGCCGGCCGCAGGCATGAAATATGACGACAAGTGGACGTACGTGGGAGAGCAAGGCGAATATATGTCCAGCTCGTTGGTCCAGACCTATGTCTGGGCGACCGAATTCACCGCAAAGGACATCAACACCTACGCCGCAGGAGACCGCAGAAACGGACTTACGGTGCGTGCCGTCCGCAGCTATTGATTTCGGCCAATGCCCATTGGCCCCCAACATCCGTCATTCCGTTCGCGGTCTGGCGGATTTTTTCTTGGCCAATGGGACTGAACAGTTTTTTGTCCAATGTCCCAAAAATGCTCAAAATGGGCCACAAACCGTTCAATCGCCGTTGCAAGACTTGCAAAAGTGCAGAAAAAGGGCTATATTCGCGGCGAACAAACACATTTAACACGAATGAGAAAGCATAGCCTTACCCTTCTTTTCGCAGGCATCGCATTGGCCACAAACACATCGGCCCAAGCCCTCCTGCCCTACCAGAATCCGGCCTTGAGTGCCGACGAGCGCGCCGCAGACCTCGTCTCGCGCCTTACGCTCGAACAGAAAGTCTCACTCATGATGAACGGCAGTCCCGCCATCAAGCAGTTCGGCATCCACAAGTTCAACTGGTGGAGCGAGGCCCTGCACGGTTCGGCCCGAAACGGATTGGCCACCGTCTTCCCACAAGCCATCGGCATGGCAGCCTCTTGGGACGACGCGCTGGTCGAACAGGTCTTTGACGTGGCCAGCACCGAACAGCGCATCAAGTACATTCAGGCGCGACGCGACAACGACAACGTGCAACGCTACCGCGGACTGGCCGTCTGGACGCCGAACATCAACATCTTCCGTGACCCACGCTGGGGACGCGGCCAGGAGACCTACGGCGAAGACCCTTATCTGACTACAGCAATGGGGCGTTCGGTCGTGCGCGGTCTGCAAGGCGAGGCGGCCCATCCGCACCTCGACATCAAGAGCCCGTATGACAAGCTGCACGCCTGCCTGAAGCACTATGCCATCCACAGCGGACCGGAATACGAGCGGCATGTCTTCAACGCGACCGGCATCTCTAACCGCGACCTGATGGAGACCTATCTCTACGCCTTCGAGCGACTGGTCAAGACGACCGACGTGAAGGAGGTCATGTGCGCCTACAACGCCGTCGATGGCAAGCCCTGCTGCGGCAACGACAACCTGCTGACGCAGATCCTGCGCAACGAATGGGGCTTCAAGGGTCTGGTCGTGAGCGACTGCGGCGCGATACGCGACTTCTATGACGGAAGGCCCGGCTTCCACAACCTCTTCCCCGACGCGCCGGCGGCATCGGCCAATGCCGTTTTGAGCGGCACGGACATCAACTGCGGCGGCGCCTACAAGGGCCTGCCCGAGGCTGTGCAGCGCGGCGCCATTGGCCAAAAAGAGATTGACCAGGCCGTGCATCGTGCGCTCAAGGCACGTTTTGAGATGGGCGATATGGAGGCATTGGCCGATGACCCGTGGAACAGCATCCCCGACTCAGAACTGAACTCGGCCTACAACCAGGAGGTTGCTCTCCGGATGGCGCGCGAATGCATGACCCTGCTACAGAACCGGGGCGGGACGTTGCCATTGGCCAAAAACCAGAAAATCGCCGTACTGGGACCCAATGCCAATGACTCGATCACGATGTGGGGCAACTACAACGGACAGCCGGCACGCTCCGTCACCGTGCTCGACGCCATCCGGGAGAAGGTGGGTGCGGCCAATGTCACTTACCGCAAGGTCTCGGAATGGGTGGCGCGCGAGGAGTTCCAGAGCCTCTACAGCCGCCTGAGCAGCAACGGCCGACAGGGCATGACGGTGCGCTACTGGAACAATCTGACGCGCGAAGGCGAACCAGTCACCGAGGGGCAGCTGCCGTCGCCCTTCCAGTTCTGCACCCTGGGCAACACGGTCTTCGCGCCGGGTGTCAACCTGACCGACTTCTCGGCCCGATTTGAGGCCGATTTCCATGCCGACGCCGACCAAAGGCTCATGCTCAACCTCTTCACCTGCGGCGAAGGTATGGCATACGTGATGCACGCGAACGACACCGTATGCAAGGCAGCCTTCCGCACCGGCCACGGCCCGCGCCGCTACACCAAGGGATTCAAGGTCTTGGCCAATGAGGATTACCGCGTCATCATCGACTATGCCTACTACATCCCCGACGCGCAGCTGAACTTCGACCTCGGCATCAAGCGCGAGACCGACATCGCACAGGTCGTCCGTGAGGTGGCCGATGCCGATGTCATCATCTACGTGGGCGGCATCTCACCGCAGCTTGAGGGCGAAGAGATGAAGGTCGATTTCGAGGGCTTCAAGGGCGGCGACCGCGAGTCCATCCAGCTGCCCCGCGTGCAACGGGAGACATTGGCCGCACTCCACCAGACGGGCAAGCCGGTCGTCCTGGTCAACATGTCGGGCTGCGCCATTGGCCTCGAACCCGAAACCGGCACGTGCGATGCCATCCTCCAGGCGTGGTATCCCGGACAGGCGGGCGGTCAGGCTGTGGCCGATGTCCTTTTCGGCGACTACAATCCAGCCGGACGATTGCCCGTCACGTTCTACCGCGACGAGAGCGAACTGCCCGACTATCACGACTATAACCTTGCCGGACACACCTACCGCTACTACAAGGGACGGCCGACATTTGCCTTCGGCTACGGCCTGAGCTACAGCACTTTCTCTTACGGGAAAGCGACATTGGCCAAGACCCCCAAACCGGCGAAGGCAATTACAAGATTTTCGGCCAATGACAGCCTCGTGCTCCGCGTGCCCGTGACCAACACCTCGACGCGCGACGGCGAGGAGGTCGTCCAGCTCTACCTGCGCAAGGATGACGATACGGAGGGTCCGATCCGCACCCTGCGCGGCTTCAAGCGGCAACTTATCCCGGCCGGCGGGACCGTCATCGTCGAAATCCCATTGGACGAAGT
>CACZAY010000092.1 GCA_902779265.1 uncultured Bacteroidales bacterium
CCGAAAGCTACATTTTCCCGTATCGATTCATCTGCCAGAAAGATCGCCTGGGGGATATAGGCAAGTCTCTTGGACCAGCTTAAAGGATATTCGTGTACATCCCATTTCCCGTAAAATACATGGCCCTCCAACGGAAACAGGATACCGAGGATAATATCCGCCATAGTTGTTTTGCCTGCTCCCGAAGCACCGATCAGCCCGACGGATGACCCAAGGGGGATCGTAAATCCCGCCCGGTCCAGTACCCTTTTTTCCGTATTCGGATAGGAATATCCCACGTTGTCGACCCGGATCGCATCCGCACCCTCTGAAACAAGTGCCTCATCCTCCCGGTCTTTCACCTGCACATTAAGCATATCCTCCGTATCCTTCAGATCACGGTAGATCAGATCGATGGAGGGTTTTAAAAACGAGATCCCGTTCAGGTAATTACTGATCTTTCCCACCGACGGCAGGAGCTTGAAGGCGGCTACGGCAAAAGCGGAAAGCTGGGGAAGTATCAGATCCAGATCCGCTCCCGAGGCAACCTTAAAGATCATAACAGCGAGGATCCCGGCTATACAGACCGTTTCGATCAGGTACCGCGGTACGGTCCCGAAGAAATTCATATTGATCAGAGCCGTCATTTTCTGCTGTCCGTGGGAGATAAAGCTTTGAACAAAATAATTTTCCACAATATAGGCACTGTCCTTTTGATAAGTTATAGGGGTCATGTGATGTGGCGAATATAAAATATATTTGGGGCGCGCCTTAATTAAATCCATACTTTCATACAACGACTCGTCTCTAAGAGCCATAAATATCAACGGCACTCTATTACAAGGGATAATCTCATTGTACAACAAGACGTTAAAGACATTCTGACCTCCATGCCACGTCAAATTATAGCTCCATATAGAGTCCTTGTCTTCGACATTCAATTCCTGGAACAAGTCTTTTGTATTAAATGCCATAGGATCTTTACATTGCAAATCCCTCCCAACCCGTTTATACGCACCGACTGTAGCTCTTAGCCAATTCTGATACGCAAAGAGTGGTGATGAAAGGAATACGCAAACAGCCAATACCGAAAAAGCTTTATTATCTTGGGCCAATGCATATAACCAATATGAAAAAAATATTACTGGAATCCACGCAATCCAATAGTGTGGATACGCATTGTTACCCAGCAATACAAGAGCGGCCGAAACGGAAGGAACGAGAGGGAATAAAATCCTTCGGTTATTCGAAGTAAAGACAAGAACCAATAATGTCATTAAGAATGGCACATAATTCAGTTTTATCATTTCCATACAGCCTTTCAACAGGCCCTTGATACCCGTTGCATATTTTGCATTGAAGCCAATGAGACCATACCACAAACCAGACAACGCATTGTGATATGAAAACCAAGCAATAAATATCATTGCAATAACAGCGAAACCGGCTGCGATCCCCGCCGACCACTGGAATAGTTCTTGAAACTTTCGCACCCTCAACATCCATACAAAAATGCCGAAAGCAGGAGCTCCAATAAATGCCACAGCATCATTCGGACGGATAAAGAATGAACAGGCCAAGCAAAGACCGATTGCAACACCATGCAAAAAATAATTCCGAGACTTCTCGTTGGCCAATAACAAAAGAATCAAATAATATGCAACCGATATAAAAGGGACATTCCAATCTTCGGTCAAATTTCCATACTCTCCGTAAAAATAGTAGGAATACAGAGTCAATACAATGGCGAAAAAACTTCTTAATGGGGTTGTAAACAATCGGGCACTTTTATACCAACAAAACACGGAAAGGGACAACCCTATCACGGACAAAAGGAACAAGCCATTCCTGCCAGGGACAAGCCATTGGCCGAAAGCCTCAATTGAATAAAGCATCGGTCCTTTGTGATCGAACAAATCGACATAAGGCACCTTACCTTTAAGCAACGCCAGTCCCATCAATTTGAACACACTGCTATCACATTGCTCAATGGTATATAATGGGGACAGTGTCTGAGAAAAGAGCAGCTGATACAAAAAGGCGATTAAAACACACAAGAACACAACGCCCAGTTTATTCAAAGAAAAGTTTGATTTCATCGTAAATTTCTATTTATTGTTCCAAAGTCGAACAAAGCCTTGACTCCTATTCTG
Source organism: uncultured Bacteroidales bacterium (assembly GCA_902779265.1). GTDB lineage: Bacteria > Bacteroidota > Bacteroidia > Bacteroidales > UBA3663 > Liminaster. The sequence goes on from CACZAY010000092.1 coordinate 2,133, forward strand.
AAAATGCGCTTCATGTTGATGGAGTTGACGCCTCCTTGACGAGGACGGAACGTGATTGGGCTCCAACCGATGTGATAATTCCAACGGACCGCGATTGCACTTACAGCCACATTTGCCAAATTGTAATCTTGCGGAATAACATCAAGGATTGGCTTCAACCGCTCCACCGACAACAGGCGGAACGGTGTATTGGCATCCTCGACCCACACTTGGAACATAAGCCACACGACAAAACGCAATGTCTTGGTTACAAACAAGCGACTTGCACCATCTTGCCGGCCCCCTCGCGTACCTATCTGGAAATCGTAATTATGGCGATTTTTCCACATTTGCCAAAACTCATCCGGCAAAGTCTGTCCGTCACTATCGGTCTGGAAGATATAATCTGCTTTATTATCAATCGCATAACGATAGAGATAAAGCACCGTCGCTCCGTGGCCAGAGTTCTCCTTGTCGAGTGTTTCGAGAAGCGCGTACTTGGACTGAAGTCCCTGCATGATGGCAAATGTCTTGTCCTGACTACCATCGTTTGCGATAACGAGCTTGGCCACGTTGCCTTCAGCATTAATCTGCTCGCAAATGGGATGCCATTGGGCAATGACATCTGCGATATTTGCCTCCTCGTTATAGGCTGGGAGCACAAAATAAATCTTATCCATTAGGGATTCGCGTTTTAAATGTAATATATTTATTCAGAACAAATTGTATCATAGCGACAATAACAATGGAAACAAGCTTGCAAATCACCTCATTCAGACCACCGACCGCGACCATCAGATAAAGCATCACCTCGCTGATGCCCAAGCCTGTCAAGCCAACAGCATAGAAAGAAAAGAAACGGTGTTTCGTCCTGTCCTTGACCCTGAAATTAAAGGAGCGGTTGAGCATAAAGGACATAATGATGCCGACATGAATACTGATGATATTTGCCCAAAGATAAGGCATGACATCAAAATAGCACAACGCGGTATAAACGACGAAATCCAAGGCCGCACAAAAGCCGCCAATTATTCCATACAGGATGAGATTACGAAAACGAAGATAGAATTGTTTAACTATCATAAAATTGCAGATTTCTTTGGACTCATATCCACAGATAGAGACATGCATACATCAGCGTTAGTTTGCGACTGCAAAGGTACTACATTTTTTGTAAATACACAAGTTTTAGTGCAAAATGATTCTCGCGGACATTGGAACATACAAAGACTCGCCAGTGATTTTTATACACGTAATCAATTAACTGTATTACATTGGCCACAAGAAAAGGAGACAAACACCTGTTACCAAGGCTTGTCTCCCATTTTTATTTCATTGGCCAATGCCCCTTACTTCCCCAGCAGGACCATCTCTTTTGCGGCCAACAGGAAAGCGCCGACGCCGAATGGTGCCGTGCTCTTCTGGTCAACGGTCTGGCCGGGGATGGCTCGTTCGCCGATAGGTTGGACATAGCCGAGACTGCCGTCGGGTTGGAGCGCCGTCTCGGTGAGATATTGCCAAGCGCGGAGGGCGACAGGAAGATATTCCTTCTTGGGCAGCAGACCCTTGCGGATGCCCCACAGCAGGCCGTAGGTAAAGAATGCCGTACCGCTCGTCTCGGGGCCTGGAGCCTGGTCGGGGTCAAGCATCGAACGTGTCCAATAGCCCTCAGGCTGCTGGCAGGCTGCCACGGCAGCGGCCATTTTGAGGTAGGTCTGGCGGAACTCGTCCATGTGGGCATAGTCGGCAGGGAGCTCGTCCATGCAGCGGGCCAGTGCGGCCAATACCCAACCGTCTCCGCGTGCCCAGAAGTCCTTTTTCCCGGCCGCTGTCTTGTGCTTCGGATAGATGTATTTGCCGTCGCGGTAGAAGAGGTGCGTCTCCTTGTCGTACATCAGATTTTTCGCGTAGTTCCAGTATTCGAACAGCTTTTCGCCGTACTGAGCATTGCCCGTGATGTTGCCCAGACGCACCATGACCGGCATGACCATGTAGAGGCCATCGGCCCACCACCAGTAGTCGTTCTTGTCGGTGCTCATCTCGTACTCCATCACGCCGCGTGCGCGGGCGATTTTCTTGACCTGCGCTGGGTCATTGGCCGACAAACCAGCCTTGCGGTCAATCTGCCACAGCTCGGCGTACGACTGGAAACAGATCTGCCAGTCGCCGAAGAGCACGAATTCGGGCTTCTCGCCGTAGCTGTATTTCCATTTGGTGGTGTCGTTCGATGTCGCACCCATCCACTTCGCGCCCTCGGCCCAGCTACGCGAATAATTGAGCCATTGGTCGTTGTGGGTTACCTGCCATGCGGCGAGGTTGCCGGTGTGATAGGCCGCATTCTGCCAGAACGGCGAATAGTCGGCGTATGGTTTCCAGCCATTGGCCGGCGTGATGGGATGCTGTGCCTGCCAGTGGTCGTTGACTTTCTGCATGATGGCCAATGTCTCACTCCGCTGGGGCAGCTGCACCTTGCTGGCGCAGGCGGTGAGCAGGAGCATCGGCAATAAAAGGAATGCTGTTTTTTTCATAGTTGTTAATGTTTTAGAGTTGGAAACGGTAGCCGACGGTAAGCGACAGGACGCTGTTGCGGCTATGGGCGGATTCTGTCCATGACTTGATGCCATCCTTTTTGTTTGTCGTCCAATCGGTGGCCTCGGTAAGGTCAATGCAATAGCGCAGTTCGGCGACATATCTGTGCCATTCGTACGACAGGCTGACGGGGGCCGAGAGCACAAATTTCTGGATATGTCTTGTGTCGATGGCACACCAGTCGATTTCAATCCTTGTCATCCTGTTCGGTTCGTCCCATCGAAAATGAGAACGTGGATGCATGGGCAGTGATTCCATGTAATATGTATTGTCGAACAGCGCTTCGAAGTGCATTTTCCGGGTGACGCAGAAGCCTGCTTGTAATCCGATGCCGGCCGACAACCCGTTGTAAATGTGCATATTGTACATGACCGGGATTGTCAGGTAGCCCAGCGTCAGCCGCATGTTCTTGAATTTGCAGTATCGGTCTTGACCATCGGCCGAAATGACTCCTGGCACTATCAAGGAATTGTCCTTTTTGAGTCTCATGCCTTGGACATTGTAGCCGATGCCGACGGAGATGCCGCTGCGTTCAGACAACTGATATTGGACGTCCACTTCTGCAATCCATCCCGCTCTTATCCTGCCGTGATTAAAAAATATGCCATTGAAATCGCGGTTGGACGTTGAGGTTGGAGTTACGGTCTCCATGTGCATATTAGCTTCTATGGAGGGATGCCCCGTCATCGTGCAAATCGAGCCGCCGATTTTCGGCGTGATGGAGAACTGGCCGACTTCGGGCTGCGCCACCGCCATGGCACTGGAAAGAAGAAGAAAAAATGTGGTGAAGAAATGTCTCATTGTGTATAAGGCAGCAAAATATCCCTTCCCCTACATAACGGGGAAGGGTAAGGGGATGGGGTCTTTACTCCCAATAGAGAATCTGCGGATTGATCTTCCACTTGTGGTCCTTCGGGAAGTCCTGACCCTCCCAAGCCTTCTTCGACGTCCAAGGCTGGGCCGGATCGGTCCAGAACGGGTCATCGGCCGGCAGACCAAGTGGCAGGAAGGCCAACGAGGTCATGTAGCGCGAGCGGTTGTTGGTGTAGATGTCGGCCACATTCGGGTGACTGCCCACGAATCCGATGGTGAGGAATCCGCCTGCGTTGAAGTTGGTCGGAGCGTCGGCATCGGGCTTCTGTCCGAAGAGCTGTTGCAGGTCGCCCTTGTACATACGCTTCATGACGGCGGTCAGCACGGCGCGCACCTGTCCGGCGGGGAGCTGTTCAGGCAGGTTCTTCTGCCAGGCGAGCATGGCCAATGGCTGGAACACGGCCAAACGGTACGGGATGCTGCGGCCGAACACCGGATAGGTGGCTTCTGGCGATACGAAACGCTCCAGGATGCAGCTGTACTTCTGCATACGCTTGCGGACTTCGGCCAATCGCTCCTTTGGACCCAGCGTCTTGTAGTTGAGGTCGAGGCTGTGCACGAGGTAGTTGTTACGCGGCTGCACGTCGCACACCATTTCGAGACATTCGGCATACATCGGCTGGATGACGTACGAGTTGTAGTAGTCGAACGCGAACGACGGGCCGTCGGCATACCAGCCATCGCCGATGTACCATTCTTCAGCCTTGTTCACAGCGGTCTTGATGCGGAAGGCGTCGTGGATAGGTCCATTGGCCGGCATCTTCACACGGTCGGCGAATCGCTCGGGGTGACGCAGTGCCTCCTTGACGGCAGGGTCGGCCGATGCCTTGAGCAGGAACGACTCTTCCATGCCGCAGAAGAGGAACCAGTTCTGATAAGGCGGGTCGTAGCGGTGCAGCTGCTGCAGCTCGTGGATGTAGCGCAGTTTGGTGATTGTGTCCAATGGCACCCACAGCGCATTGTAGCCGCGATGGAAACTCTCGACGAGGTAGGCCGCATCGACCAGCGTCTGGCCACCGCTGCCCCAACCGAGGTAGTCCGGGCTCTGCGGATCGACGGCATTCTTGTACGATGCCAATGCCCACTCGCGTAGCTGTTTGCGCTGCTTGCCTTCGGCGGTGTCGTCGTCGGGCAGCGAGAGCCACGGGGCAAGTCCGGCCATCAGTCGGCCGAAAGCCTCCATGTAGGTCACTTTCTTGTTGCGGCCGTCCCATGTGGGCGACACTTCAAGGTTGCCGCTCTCGTAGGTCATGACCTGCTGCAGACGACCCTCCGACATCGGTTCGAGTACGGGCTGCGCCATGCGGTAGAGCAGCGCGGTCCAGACTTCGCGGTCGGTAGGTTCGGCCACTTTCTTCTTCGCATAAGCGCCATTGGCCAAAGCCAAAAACACAAGGATGTAAAGGATTTTTTTCATGGATGTTGTGTTTTGATATTATAGTTTGAAAATGAAAAATTCCAGGTTGTTCACGATGTCGTCAAACAGGTCGATGGTCTTCTCGCGGAACTTGCCGTGATGCCACACGTAGCCGTCCTTCTTGCGGTTGAGCGCATTCTCGTCGGTAATCCATTCCTCGGCCGTGAACTTATCGGGGCGGCGTTCCTCCTCGTAGTAATAGGTGATGTCCGACATCTGGACCTGGATTTTATTGTCGGCCAATGTCATTGTCAGACGATAGATGATCTGCGAGCGGTCGAGCACAAGCGCTGTGCTGCGGAAGACGAGGTATTGCACTACGCCGACCTGCAGGCGGTGTTCAGCGAGGCTGCTGCCCATATTACTGCGCTTCAGGAACAGGGAATTGGACGTACTGTTGAAATATTTTCCGGTCCAACGGGCCACAAGATGATAGAGCGAATCGGCCGACAGGTCTTTCTTCACCTCGATCTCGCGCGAGAACGTTACCTTGCCGTCCACCACGGGGACTGCCCCAGCCAGATATTTCGGGTCGATGGGCTCTTTTTCCTTGATGAGTTGGGCCGATGCGACACCGAAACCGAGTGCCAACACGAGTGTAAGAATCAGGTTTTTCATCGTTTACTATGGTTTAATGTACTATTTAAACAAGGTTTTGGCCGATTTATTGCCATTGGCCATAAAATTAACACTTTGACATCATTTCGAGCCCATCCAGAGCAGGAACATGGCAATGATGACGAAGAGCAGGTCGATGGACTTCGACTTGATGTTCTTCTCGCGGAAGAAGAGCCATCCGGCCACAAAGCCGACAATCACGCCAGAACGGCGCACCAGCGAGACCACCGAAATCAGCGCGTCGGGGTACGACAAGGCGTAGAAATAGCAGAAATCGGCCACGCTGAGGAAAATCGAAATGAACGGAATCTGCCAACGCCAGTGGAATGGATGCTTGCGGCGATGACGTTTCGGGGCCCACAGCAGGAGGCAGACGATGCCCATCATCACGACCTGATACATGTTGTACCACGACTGGACGACCATCTTGTCCATGTGGCGCACGTTGACCAGATATTTGTCGTACAGACCCGACACCGCGCCAATCAGGGTGCCTGCAATCACGAGCCAGATCCAGATGCTGCTTTTGAGCGAAATGCCCTCCTTACGACCCGACATCGAAATCATGCCGAACGCCAGAATCGACACCGTCACGCCGGCCCACTGCCAGCCGTTCAACTGCTCGCCGAACACGAAAATTGCGCCCAGAAGTACCAGAATCGGTCGCGTAGCGTTGATGGGCGATGCTATGGTGATGGGCAGATGCTTCAATCCGTAGTATGCGCAGATCCATGAGGCGAGCACGATGGCCGACTTCAGCACAATCAAGGCGTGCGTCACGATGTCGGTCGTCCACGGGATGTAGAGCAGATGGTCATCGGCAATCACGCCGGCCTTCGACAGCCAGACCAGCGGCAGGAAAATCACGCTGCAAAACAGTGTGTTGAGCAACAACACCGGAATGACGGCATTGTCCTTCAGACAGACCTTCTTGAAGACGTCGTACACGCCCAATAGCATCGCGCTTAAAAACGCCAAAACAATCCACATATACTCACTTCGTTCGTGTTAAAGCAGCCTTTGGCTGCGCTAATACTTCGTGCTAAAAGCGGCTGATGCCGCGCTTAAAATATTGGCGATTACCATTGGCCAAAGCAATTCTCTCAATTCTCAAATTCTTGAGATTTCTTTTGACCGCATGGAAATTGTCAATTCTCAATTGTTCTCTTTTGCCTTGAAAGCCAGCGCATAGACGCGCATCTGCTTGACCATGGCCAACAGACCGTTCGAGCGGGTCGGTGACAGGTGTTCGCGCAGACCGATTCGCTCGATGAAGTAAAGTTCGGACTGCAGAATCTCGTCGGGCGTATGGTCGTTCATCACGCGGATGATGAGGCTGACCAGACCTTTGACGATGACGGCATCGCTGTCGCCCGTAAAGTGGATCTGGCGGGTCGACTCATCGAAATCGGCCTGAATCCAGACACGGCTCTGGCAGCCTTCGATGAGGTTCTGCGGAGTCTTGTACTGTTCGGCCAATGGTTCGAGGCTGTTGCCCAACTCGATGAGCATCTGGTATTTGTCCATCCAATCGTCGAAGGCGGAAAACTCGTCGATGATTTCGTCCTGAATTTCGTTGATAGTCATATAGATATTTACAATTATACGATTTGCAATTTTACGAAGATGGGGCATCGGCCAATGCAGCAAACGTCCCTTTCACTTCCCTTTCACTTCCCTTCGAAGCCCTTCAATAGATGACGTTCATAAGCACATTGCCGACCTTGCCGAGCGTCTCGCGCGAGATCTTGTCGAGCGTGTCGTCGGTGGTGTGCCAATGGGGATAGAATGTGCCATCGCCCGTCATGCGTGTGTCGATGATGTCGATGGTCGGAATGCGGCGCATCCGGTTGACGAACGTGTGGTCGTCGGTGATTCCGGCTCCGCTACGGTTGATGAACATGTTGCTGTAGCCGAGTCTGGCGGCAGTGTCCCACACCAGATTGACCACATCACTCGCGTAGCGGTCGGAGTAATACTCGCGGTAGAATGTCGCATCGGCCGCACCCACCATATCGAGCAGGATGCCGAAGTTGGCCTTGTAGCCCTCGACGGCGCGCCATAATCCTCGGCATCGGTCAGGAAGATGTCAATGCCGAACTTGGCCTGCTTTTGTCCGAGTTGGCGTGCGATTTCGAGCAGTACGGCCACCCCCGATGCGCCGTCGTTGGCAGCCGGAACGGGTTGAGTACGTTTGCTTGGGTCCGGGTCGTTGTCGGCCACATGACGGCTGTCCCAATGCGCCATGAGCAGGATTCGTTGTTCGGCCGAAGGGTTGTAGCTGCCCACGATGTTGATGCATGGCAGACGCGTCCCGTCGTAGGCCGTGACGGTCGATTCCATGCGGGAGACCTGGGCACCATAGCGCTGCAACTCATCGCAAAGCCATTGGCCACAAGCACGTTGCGCATCACTGCCCGGCACACGCGGACCGAACTCCAGCTGACGCACGACGGCCTGGTAGGCGCTATCGGCCACAAACACAGGAATCGCGTCCGCAGCGGCTTGTAAGGGCGTTTCTTTCTTGGCCGATGTACCGCTGCTGCACGCCGTGAGCAGGACGATTATGGCCCATGAGAGAGCGTATCGTGTCATAAGGATTGTTAAATTTGACAGGCGCAAAGGTAGTGAAAAATCGGCGAGTTGATGAACAAAAACACCTTTTTTTTATGTTAAACAACATATTTTGTCATTTTTTAACGGCCGATGCTGTATCGTCTGAATAAATTTCATTACTTTTGCACAATTAAAAACAGAAAAAGAGAACCCAAAACGCAACACATGAACAATCATGTTACCCACGATGGGGTAATAACTAAAATAGAGGGCAGGCAGGTCACTGTACAATTCGTTCAGCAATCTGCTTGCGCTGGTTGTCATGCCAAAGCTCTGTGCTCCAGCGGCGACGCCAAGCAGCGCAGCATCGTGGCAGACAGTTTCGGACTTCATTACGACCTGGGCGAACAGGTCACCATCGAGGTGACCACCCAGTTGGCGCGCACCGCCATGCTGCTGGCCTTCGCCCTGCCCACCGTATTGGCCCTGCTGGTACTCTTCCCCGCAAACCACTGGCTGGGCGAGATGCTGGCGTGTGCCGTGACGTTGGGTGCCGTTGCAGCCTACTATGTCGTGCTCTACCAGTTCCGCGAGCGGCTGGCACGCAAGGTCGTCTTCGTCTTACACAGGAAAAACAATTAAAAATTCCAATTTCTTTTTATATTTATTAGTATCACTATGAATGTAATTCTGATTGCCCTCATTGCCCTCGGTGCAATAGGACTCATAGGCTCTTTGCTGCTCTATTTGGTGGCGAAGCAGTTCTATGTTTACGAAGACCCACGTGTGGGTCAGGTTGAGGAGTTGCTGCCAGGTGCCAACTGTGGCGGATGCGGCTTCCCGGGATGTCACGGAATGGCTGATGCTTGCGTCAAGGCCAAGGATGCGACCAACTCGCTGGGCACATTGTTCTGCCCCGTGGGTGGTAATGATGTCATGGCCAATGTCGCCAGCACGCTCGGACTGGAGGCAGGCTCGGCCGAGCCGAAGCTGGCTGTTGTGAGATGCAACGGCAACATCTGCGCGCGCCCCAAGGTAGCTGTATTCGATGGTGCCAAGTCGTGCGCCGTGGCTGCTGCGACCTTCTCGGGAGAGACGGGCTGTGCCTTCGGCTGCGTAGGCCTGGGCGACTGCGTCAAGTCGTGCCAGTTCGACGCCATCCACATGAACGTCGAGACGGGACTGCCCGAGGTCGATGAGACCAAGTGCGTAGCCTGCGGCGCGTGTGCCAAGGCCTGTCCGAAGTTCGTCATCGAAATCCGCAAGAAGAGCTCGATGAAGAGCCCGACACCGAAGCGCGTCTGGGTCAGCTGCGTGAACAAAGACAAGGGTGCTGTGGCCCGCAAGGCATGTGCATCGGCCTGTATCGGCTGCGGCAAGTGCCAGAAGGTCTGCAAGTTCGAGGCCATCACGGTCGAGAACAACGTCGCCTTCATCGACAACGAGAAGTGCAAGGCCTGCGGCATGTGCGTGAGCGAGTGTCCGACGGGCGCCATCCACGCCACCGAGCCTGTAATGATTGTGGTCGAGAAGCTGAAGGCCAAGAAGGCGGCCGATGCTGCCAAGGCCAAGGAAGAGGCTGCAAAGAAGGCGGCTGAGGCCCAGGCTGCTCCCGCTGCTGAAGCCGTCCCATCGGACGCAAAGGCAGAACCCACGGAAGTGAAGGCAGAACCATCGGCCAAGAAAACAGCCGAATAAATCTCATTGACACATTGGATATTTTTATATTCTTATAAAGATATGAAGACTTTCAAATTAGGCGGTGTACATCCCGCCGCAAACAAGCTCTCGGCCGGAGCCCCGATTGAGGTGGCTGCGGTGCCGGCTATGGTCGCCATCCCGATGGCCCAGAACCTGGGAGCCCCATCGAAGGCCATCGTTGCCAAGGGCGACAAGGTCAAGGTAGGAACCGTCATCGGCGAGCCGGGCGGATTCCTCTCATCGTACGTTCATTCATCCGTCTCGGGCACCGTCGATAAGGTCGATGTAGTCGAGGACGCAACCGGCAAGAAAGTGCCCGCCGTCTTCATCAAGGTCGAGGGCGACGAGTGGGAAGAGAGCATCAACCGCACAAAAGAAATCGTCCGCGACATCAAGCTGGACAAACAGCAAATCATCGACAAGGTGAAGGAAATGGGCATCGTCGGTATGGGCGGCGCCACGTTCCCCACACAGGTCAAGCTGACCCCACCCCCAACGGCCAAGCCCGAGTGCGTCATCATCAACGCTGTCGAGTGCGAGCCCTATCTGACCAGCGACCACTCGCTGATGCTGGCCCATCCAGAGGAAATCTGCATCGGCGTGCAGATTCTGGAGAAGGCCATGGGCGTCAACAAGGCATATATCGGTATTGAGGCCAATAAACCTGATGCCATCGAACTGATGCGCAAGACGGTCGCTGCCGGCTACCCCGAAATTGAGGTTGTCCCCTTGCAGCTCAAATATCCACAGGGCGGCGAGAAGCAGCTCATCAACGCTGTCATTGGCCGAGAAGTTCCTTCTGGAGGTCTGCCAATCGCTACCGGCGCACTCGTGCAGAACGTCGGCACGGCATTCGCCGTCTATGAGGCTGTGCAGAAGAACAAGCCGCTCATCGAACGTATCGTCACCGTGACAGGCAAGAGCGTGGCCAAGCCATCGAACTTCCTGGCCCGTCTGGGCGTGCCGATTGCCGACCTCATCGCTGCCGCAGGCGGTCTGCCCGAGGATACCGGCAAGGTCATCTCTGGCGGCCCGATGATGGGCAAGGCGATGCCCGACACGAACAGCTACATGGTCAAGGGCTGCTCAGGCATATTGGTCATGAAGAACGAAGAGGCCCGTCGTCGCGAGGCCGGACCTTGTATCAAGTGCGCCAAGTGTGTACATGCTTGTCCAATGGGCCTGCAGCCGAACTTCCTGTCGCGCTACAGCGAACTGAACATGCTGGCCGAAGCCGAGGAGGAGCGCATCTACGACTGCATCGAGTGCGGTTCGTGCCAGTTCTCCTGCCCTGCCAACCGTCCGCTGCTTGACTGGATTCGCCAGGGCAAGCCGAAGGTCATGGGCATCCTGCGCCAGCGTGCAGCCGATGCGAAGGCCAAGGCTGATGCCGAGAAGGCTGCCAAGGAAGCTGCCGCAGCCAAGTAATTTGTAATTAGTAATTTGTAATTTTTTATACAAAGAATATTATGTTAAACGTATCTTTGTCGCCTCATGTGCACAGCGGCAACAGCACGCAGAAGTGTATGCTTCAGGTGTTGATTGGCCTCTGCCCCGCACTGCTCTGGTCGTTCTACCAGTTTGGCTCGGGCGCTGTGATCGTCACGCTCGCATCGGTCGCATTCTGCGTGCTGTTCGAGTTCCTGATTACCCGCTTCCTGCTGAAGACTCCCAGCACGCTGGGAGACCTGTCGGCCATCGTGACCGGCGTACTGTTGGCCTTCAACGTACCCTCGAACCTGCCCATCTGGATTATCGCCATCGGCGCTCTGGTTGCCATCGGCGTGGGCAAGATGGCATTCGGCGGCCTGGGCTGTAACATCTTCAACCCGGCACTCGTCGGCCGCGTCTTCCTCTTGATTGCCTATCCGGTACAAATGACCACCTGGCCGACCCAGGCCGGTTATGCCGATGTCGAGACGGGCGCAACGCCATTGGCCCTCATCGGACAATATATCAATGGTGTGGCCAATGTCCAGCTGCCGGAAATCATGGATTGCCTCGTCGGCCAAACCGGCGGCTCGCTGGGTGAAGTCTCGGCCTGCGCGCTCATCCTGGGCGGCATCTACATGCTGGTACGCAAGACCATCACGTGGCACATTCCTGTGGCCATCCTCGTCAGCGCATTCGTCTTCGCCTTCCTCTTCTTCGGATTTGATGCCACAATCGCCGTCGAGGAGCTCCTGTGCGGTGGTATGATGCTGGGCGCCATCTTCATGGCTACGGACTATGTCTCATCGCCAATGAACAACCGCTCACAGCTGATCTACGGCTGCTGCATCGGCTTCCTGACCATCGTCATCCGCCGCTACGGTGCCTATCCCGAGGGTATGTCGTTCGCCATCCTGATCATGAACGCCTTCACTCCGCTGCTGAACAAATATGTGAAACCAACACGCTTCGGCGTCGTAAAAAAGTAATGACCTATGGCAAAGCTTGAAAATTCCTTGAAGAATATGGTCCTGTCACTGACAGCGATCACGGTTGTTGTGGGTTGTCTGTTGGGCTATGTGGCCTCGATTACCGACGCTCCGATCAAGGCTGCGGCCGATGCCAAGCAGCAGAAAGCCATCACCGACGTCGTGCCCGGCGAGGGCAACACCGTGGGTGAAGAGGTGAAGAAGGTTGCGGCCAATGGCACCGACGCCAGCATCTTCCCCGTCATGAACGGCGGCAAGGTCGTCGGCCACGCCGTAAAGGCCATCAGCAAGAACGGCTTCGGCGGCAACATCACGGTCATGATTGGCTTCGACGTCGAGGGCAACATTCTGGGCTACAGCGTGCTGGACTGCTCGAACGAGACTCCAGGCCTGGGCGCCAAGATGCCAGACTGGTTCCAGAAGGGCCAGAAAGGCGACGTCATCGGCAAGAATCCGGCCAAGAACAACCTGACCGTCAGCAAGGACGGCGGCGAGGTGGATGCCATCACCGCAGCCACGATTTCATCACGCGCCTTCCTTGACGCACTGGCCCAGGCTGCCGGCGTCCTGACGGGTGCCGACGTCGCAACATCGGCCTCAAAACAGAACAAGGAGGAGGAGGTTTCGGCCAATGAACCCTGTGCTGCAGACAGTTGCGCGCAGCAGTGTCTCACAGAATAATAACACTAAATGTAAGGAGATTTGATTATGTCAAAACTTGGTATCATTATCAACGGTCTGATTAAGGAGAACCCTACATTCGTGTTGCTCCTCGGCATGTGCCCGACACTGGGCACAACCTCATCGGCCATCAACGGCATGAGCATGGGCCTGGCCACCATGGCGGTGCTCATCTGCTCGAACTTCGTGATTTCATGCATCAAGAGCCTGATTCCGGACAAGGTGCACATCCCATGCTATATCGTCGTCATCGCCGGTTTCGTGACCGTCGTGCAGCTGCTGCTCAAGGCCTATGCGCCTGCGGTCGATGAGAAGCTGGGCCTGTTCATCCCGCTCATCGTAGTGAACTGTATCGTCCTGGGTCGTGCCGAGTCATTTGCAGCCAAGAACTCACCGCTCGATTCGGCCTGTGACGGCATCGGCATCGGTCTGGGCTTCACGGTCGCACTGACGGTCATCGGCCTGTGTCGCGAACTGCTGGGTGCTGGAACGGCCTTCGACGTGGCCATCTATCCGGAGCAGTTCGGTGCGCTGACCTTCGTATTGGCCCCAGGCGCCTTCATCACGCTCGGTTTCCTTGTTGCCATCTTCAACAAGTTCACGAAGAAGGCTTAATGTCCAACCCTCTAAAAACTGTGTAAGATTATGTCATACATTATTATGATCATCACTGCGATATTCGTCAACAATATCGTATTGGCTCAGTTCCTGGGCATCTGTCCGTTCCTGGGCGTGTCGAAGAAGGTTGACACCGCAGGCTGGATGGGCTTGGCCGTGCTTTTCGTCATGCTGATTGCGACATTGGTCACCTACCCGATCTATTATGGACTGCTCGTCCCCTACGGACTCGGCTTCATGCAGACCATCGTCTATATCCTGGTCATCGCTGCCCTCGTCCAGATGGTGGAGATTATCCTGAAGAAGTCGATGCCAGCCCTGTACAGCGCGCTGGGCGTCTTCCTGCCCTTGATTACGACGAACTGCACCATCCTCGGTGTGGCCATCAACGTCATCAACTTCGAGTACAATCTCGGCCAATCGGTCGTCTATTCGATTGCGACTGCGCTGGGCTTCACATTGGCCATGGTGCTCTTTGCCGGCATCCGCGAGCAGACCGCCATCACCAAGACCCCGAAGGCAATGGAGGGCACTCCGATCGCACTCATCACCGCAGGTCTGTTGGCCATGGCCTTCATGGGCTTCAGCGGCGTGGACAAGGGTCTGAGCGCAGCCCTCGGCCTCTAAGGAGCCGAAAACTCAAGATTCGCTTTATCGACGAGTCCCTCCGGGGGCTCGTTTTTCGTTTTAATGTCGGCCAATGTCCCGATTCCCGCCCACGATGTTTCATTTGTGCGTGATTTTTGTTTCCGTCTTATTGTATATTTTTGTGGCCGATGGAGTATCTTTGCACCTTGAATAATTGAACAGATGTATCGAATGAAGACTAACCGTATTTTGTGCATGATTCTTGCGACAACAGCCGTATGCGAAGTGGCATTGGCCAAGAAAGTCGTGCTTGAAGATTTCGAGAGCTACGAAGTGGGTCAGGAACTCCAGATGTGGAACCGCTACGGACTGCAGCACAGTTCGCGCTGCGTTGTGGAGCTGGACCCGGCCAATAGCAACAACAAGGTGCTCCACGTCTATCTGAACGACTGGAACACGTATTTCCCCATCACCCTGCCCGAAGAACTTGCCGGCACTGCATGGCACGCCACACAGGACTTTATCGACGTCCAGGTGCGCCGTTCCTCGGCCGACGTGAACGACAACAAGAAGTTCTTCATCACGCAGGGCAACGTGAACCTGTGGAGCGACGGCGACGACTCAAGCTATCCACATCAGGGCAACAAGAACGTCTGGCAGTCGCGCAGCTATGCATTGGACAAAGAGGTCACATCGGCCTCCAACCAGCTGGCCCTGGGTATGCACAGCGACAAGTCGGACTACTATATGGACAACATCGTCTTCCGCGGCCGATATGACAACTACGTGCTGGTGGGCGACGACAAGTTCGACTTCAGCGGACAGAACTCCGCGTCGGAGTACAAGAAATTCGACACGCCGCTGAACGTGCCTTACGGCGCATCGGCCACAATCTACACGGCCCGCTACTCGTATTTCAACTCGCCCGTCATGGGCGAAGGCATCATCAACATCTACAGCGGAGGCGAACGCACATTCCTGGGCAACTCGGACAAGAGCTACCCGGACTGGAAGATGTTCCGCGGCGATGTGCACGTCTATCCCTACAAGAGTCTATCTTCGGCCAATGGCTTTTACGGCCTCGTCCTGATGCACAACGGCAAGGTCATCACGCCCGAGAAGGCGCAGGAGGATGCCGATGACGGCAAGATGAACACCTGTCTGACGCACTCGACGCTTGTCCTGCACGACGGAGCGACATTGGCCATCGAGGGCAGCGACAAGAACCGCGGCGCGCGCATCGGCCGCCTGCAGATGGAAGAGGGCAGCTCGCTGATGGGCTATTACAAGAGCAAGGATGCGGCCAATAGCTATTACCTCATCGGCGGCACGAACGACGACGCGCTGTTGGCCGGCCGTATCGCCCCTGCATCGGACAACAAGAAGATGCTCCTGGGCCTCATC
>CACZAY010000093.1 GCA_902779265.1 uncultured Bacteroidales bacterium
GTCTTCATGGGATTTGCGCCGATGGATAATCCGCAGATTGCCGTCTGCTGTTACGTGGAGAATGCCGGTTTCGGTGCGACATACGGTGTGCCGATTGGTACATTGGTCATAGAAAAATATCTGAACGATACAATTTCCGAACGACGCAAGCCATTGGAACAAAGGATGTTGGAATCATCGACAATGATGTATATGGATGCGTACACAAAATAAGGTCCGGCTATGAATTTTTTCAAGACATTCGATTGGTTCACATTGCTGATGTATCTGCTGCTGGTCGTGTTGGGGTGGTTCACCATCAATGCTGCCAGCTATACGTTCGATGATGCCAGCATCTTCGATTTTGCCCGTCCGTCGGGTAAGCAGGCGGTGTGGTTCGCATTGGCCGTCTTCCTGATAATCTTTATTTTGAGCATCGATGTGAAGTTCCTGAAGGTCTGGACGCCGTATCTTTATCTGGGCGTGATGGCGTTGCTGTTTGTCACGATTTTCATTGGCACCAATATCAATGGCTCGCACTCGTGGATTAAGATTGGCACGTTCAGCATCCAGCCTGCCGAATTCGGAAAATTCAGTACTTCGCTCATGTTGGCATGGCTTTTCAGCCAATATAATTTCCATTTTACCCAGACGTCCGATTTTCTGAAGGCCTGTTTCGTCATCCTTCTGCCCGTTGGTCTGATTATCTTGCAGAACGAGACGGGCTCGGCACTTGTCTATTTTTTGTTGATTCTGCTGTTCTACAGACAGGGAATGTCGGGTGTCGTGCTGTGGCTGGGCGGCTGTTTTATCCTGATTTTCGTGCTGGGCTTGGTCTATGGCGAGAACCTCATCTTCCTGCTCATTCCGTTCATGACGATTGCGATGGTGTGGGGTTTTGCCAATGACAGACATAATGCGCTCGTCATGATCGGCGTGGTCATTGGCCTTAATCTGATCTATTATTCTGTCCAACGCTGGGTGGAGCTTCCGGGATTCATTGGGCGACATTTCACCTATCGGCTTGTGGGTGGCGTGTGCTGTGTCGGGACAGTGCTTTATCTCTTGTGGCTGTGGTTGTATGAGCGTCGTGGCCGATATGGACTTGTCGCGCTCTTTGCTGTGGCCTTCATCGGCTTTCATCTTTCGGTCGATTATGCGTTCGACCACATCCTGCAAGACCACCAGCGCGGCCGTATTGAGGTGCTTCTGGGCCTGAAGGAGGATTTGAAGGGTGCGGGTTACAATGTCAATCAGGCGAAGATTGCCATCGGTTCGGGCGGCTTGACGGGCAAGGGCTATTTGCAGGGCACGCAGACGAAGCTGGCCTATGTCCCGGAACAGGAAACAGACTTCATCTTCTGTACGGTGGGAGAGGAGCATGGTTTTGTCGGCTCGGCGTGCATCCTGTTGCTCTATCTCGTGTTCATCCTGCGTATTACCTTTCTGGCCGAACGGCAGACCGAGGAGTTTTCGCGCGTCTATGCCTATTGCGTGGCGTGCATCTTCTTCTTCCACGTCGTCATCAATGTCGGCATGGTCATCGGTCTGATGCCCGTCATCGGCATTCCACTTCCATTTTTCAGCTACGGTGGTTCTGGCCTATGGTCATTCACCATCCTGCTCTTCATCCTGCTGAAACTGGATGCCTCCCGAGTAAACAGATATTGATTTTGGCCAATGGTTTTCGGCCGCATGATTTAAAACAGAAAACGAGGGAACTTCACAGCCGCCTCGTTTTCAGTAAAGACTAATTTGTCTACTTTACTTGTTAATTGCCCAAATGTATCTATGTATTATCTTTTGACAATGCAAATTTTATAATAATTTGCCAATATTCCAATGATTTTCACACATTTATTGCTTTGCATCGGCCAAAAAGTCAAAAACAAACGATTTTGACATCTGTAAATTGCAAAAATTATATGTTCTGCAATCATTCGATGGTAATCTCGGCCTTACAATGTCTTGAACATTGCAATCACCACGAGATAGAGCATCATGGCCGGTGCAGCCAACAGGAGTGAGTCAAAACGGTCCCAAAGTCCTCCATGTCCAGGCAGGATTGTACCCGAATCCTTGACACCTACGGCGCGCTTGACAAAGCTCTCGACCAGGTCTCCGAATGTGCCGAATATGCTCACTGTCAGTCCGAGGCCAATCCAATCCACGCGGCTGTAATGTTGCAGCTCATGCAGGTCTTGGCCGAAAAATCCCCAGAATGAAGCCTGATAGAAGGCCAATGCCAGCAGGCAGTTGAAGAAACATCCGCCCCAGAAACCTTCCCACGTTTTTTTAGGAGAGACACGCTCAAACAGTTTGTGTCGGCCAATGGTACATCCCGTCAGGAACGCGCCCGTATCGTTGCACCAGAGGAAGAAGAACAGGGCCAATAGCAGGATGCCGTTGTAGTCGTCCTCGATGTTGCCCAACGGAATGGCGATGCTGTGGAACGCTATCGTGTTGAGCATTGACAGGGGCAGGGCGATATAGACTTGGCCAAGAATGATATAGGCCAGTTCGCGGATGGGATTAGTCTGTGTGGTGTATAGTCGGCCAATGAAAAGCGCCAACATATATATAAGGTAGAGCACAAAGACATTGTTGCCGAAGGGTGTCGTGTGGGATGCGGCCAGATAGAAACACCAGAACATTACCACACCGCCCAAACTGTGCAGCCACCGCAGGATATTGACCTCTCGCGAGATGTTGATGAGGTTGTAGAATTCCATCAATACACCGAATATGAGCACCGAGAATAATCCGAGGAAGGTGTACGGACCGCCCAGGACGCATCCGATGATGGCGCCGACGATGACGATGCCCGTCAGTGTCCGCTGGAGCAATGAGAAATTGAACAGTTTGCTCATTTATTTCTTTGTTTTAAGCAGTTCGAGTTCGTCGTTACGCGATGTCCATTGGCGCTCACCGAAGATTTCGATGACATCTTCCGTGAAGATGACCTCCTTCTCCTCCAGGCGCTGGGTGAGTTGGCCGTGACCTTCAGCGTAGGTCTTCAGCAGGTTCTTGGCGCGTTCATATTGTTCGGCAATAAGGGCCGATACCTCTTCGTCGATAATTTTGGCGCGCTCGTCGCTGTAGGGCTTCGAGAACCCGTATTCCTGACCAGTGCTGTCGTAATAGCAGACATTGGGCAGACGATTGCTCATGCCATAGTAGGCTACCATGGCGTAGGCCTGTTTGGTGACGCGTTCCAGGTCATTGGCCGCACCACTTGATATTTGGCCAATGAAAAGCTCCTCGGCCGCACGTCCGCCCAAGAGAGAGCAGATCTCGTCGCACATGGCCTCCTTGGTCGAAATCTGGCGCTCTTCGGGCATGTACCAGGCAGCGCCCAGCGCTTTCCCTCGTGGAACGATGGTGACTTTGACCAATGGCGCAGCGTAACGCAGATGCCATGAAATGGTGGCATGACCGGCTTCGTGGATGGCGATGCTGTGCTTCTCGTCCTGCGTCATAATCTTCGACTTCTTCTCCAATCCACCGATGATACGGTCCACGGCATTGTTGAAATCGGCCGCATCAATTCGTTTCTTGTTGTTACGGGCTGCAATCAGTGCTGCCTCGTTGCAGACATTGGCAATATCCGCACCCGAGAATCCCGGTGTCTGACGTGCCAGTTTCTTGATGTCTATGTTTTTGGCCAAGTGCAGCGGCTTGAGATGCACCTTGAAGATTTCCACGCGGTCGTTCAATTCGGGCAGGTCAACCGCAATCTGTCGGTCAAAACGTCCGGCACGCAACAGAGCCTTGTCGAGCATATCTGCGCGGTTGGTTGCGGCCAATATGATGACGCCGGAGTTCGTTCCGAAACCGTCCATCTCGGTGAGCAGCTGGTTCAAAGTGTTTTCACGCTCATCGTTGCCACCGCTGAAGTTTCGCGTACTACGTGCTCGGCCGACGGCATCAATCTCGTCGATGAAGATGATGCAAGGCGACTTCTCTTTGGCTTGACGGAACAGGTCGCGCACACGGCTTGCACCGACACCGACAAACATCTCGACAAAGTCGGAGCCCGACATCGAGAAGAATGGGACATCGGCCTCACCGGCAACGGCCTTGGCCAACAACGTCTTGCCCGTACCTGGAGGGCCGACGAGCAGGGCGCCCTTCGGAATCTTGCCGCCCAGATTGGTGTATCTCTCCGGATTCTTGAGGAACTCGACGATTTCCTGCACCTCCTGCTTGGCCTCGCTCAATCCGGCGACATCCTGGAAGGTGACCTTCATCTTGTTGTCCTTGTCAAAGACGGTGGCCTTGCTGCGCCCTACGTTGAAGATGCCGAATGGTCCTCCGCCGCTGCGGTCGTTCATCGAACCGGCGATGCCGCGTACGAAGAAGAACCAGAAGAAGAGTACCATCAGCACGATAGGACCGAAGTTGTAGAGCAGGTCGCGCATCGTGCTGTTGCGTTCGTAGCGCACGTCAAGATTGGCGCATTGGCTACCTTCGGCCGATTTCCATGCCTCGACCTCCTCGGCGAAACGGTCGCAGCTGGGCAGGTTCGACTGCACCGAGACGTGGTTGTTCGTTGTCTGGGCCGATTGATAGGCATCGGACAAAGCCTGAAACTCGCTGCCCGGGTCGCGGGCGATGATGGCCGATGCCTCCGACTCGCGTGCGTCCACCACCACCTTGTCGAAATACCCGCCGCGCGTCAGCTGCTGGAACTGGCTGTAGTCGATGACTCGCTGCACGTTGCTGTCTCCGGTCAGAAACATATAGACCAGAAAACCGCCTATCAGAAGGTAGATATAGAAAATGTTGAAATGGAAATGCGGCTTCCCCTCACCGTTGTCAGAGCCGAATTTGATGAAATCTTTTTTGTCAGCGGCCTGTTCTGCCTGTTTGTTTATATCCTTTTCAGTTGCCATTAGTCATTATTTTATTTTATGGTGATGGCCGATGTGATTCTGTTCATGGCCAATGTCGTTGCGCAGTCAGTCAAGATCGGTGATTTTCGTGATTTGGGCATCCTCCCACAGTGTTTCCAGACTGTAGAACTGCCGCGTCTCGGGTTGGAAGATATGCACTAGGACATAGCCATAGTCGATGGCAATCCATAGCCGGTTGTTCATTCCGACGGCGCCCTGGTTTCGTTGGCCGATGTCCTCCTGCACGCGTTTCATCAGAGCGTTGGCGATGCCATAGACCTGGGTCGAAGAGGCACCCTCACACACCACGAAATATTGGAATGCCGCCTCTTCAAACTTGCGCATGTCAATCACCTGGATATCGTGCGCCTTGCCGTCCTGAAGTCCTGCGACGATCGAAGAAAGTAACTTGTCTTGCAATGTGATTAAATTTTATTGTCCAATGGGGTTTCAACGAACCCCCTCTAAAAATTCAGGCGCGAAGATAATAATAAAAAGTGAGAAAACCGAGAATCCCATGGAAAAAGTGAAAAAGTTTATATTTTTTTTAGACAAAAAGTTGCGCATGTAAGGAAAATGGGCTATATTTGCACGCGGTTTTCCGAAAATATCGGGCCACAAGTCAGATAAACACAACAATCAACACACAAAACGTAAAATGGAAATTAAAGGCAAAGTGATTCAGGTCATGCCGCTCCAGTCTGGCACGAGCCAGCGTACGGGCAATGCTTGGAGAAAGCAGGATTATCTATTGGAAACCTACGACCGTTTCCCTCGTAAAATATATTTTGGCTTCTTTGGCGATGCCATCGACCAATATCCCCTCCAGGCAGGCGACGACATCAACTTGAGTTTCGACCTGGAAAGCCGCTCTTATATGGGCCGCGACGGTGTTGAGCGTTGGTCAACTGACGTTCGTGCGTGGAAGGCCGAAAAGATTGACCCATCGATGATCATGCAGGCTCCGGCTCCACAGTATGGCCAGCCAGCTCCCGTAGCAGGGGCATCGGCCGCCCCCGTTCCTCCGGCTTCGGACTTCGGCGCATTCCCATCGGCCGCACCCCAAGACCCGACGGCTGCCGCTCCGAACGCGACGGAAGACTTGCCTTTCTAAATGGCATTGACCCCTCAGTTGTCAAGCAAACTTGGCAACGGTAGGGGTTAATTTATGACCAAAAATGAAAAAGGTCTGAAGACTGTTGCAGGAGTCAAGGAAATTATGTATTTTTGCGCGGTCTGAACAAGAAAAATGGACTCAAATAACCTAATTATAAACCCAAAAAATTAACAAAAAGATTATGGCAAATCTGGATTTGACCAAGTATGGCATCACCGGCTCTACCGTGATTGCTCACAACCCTTCCTATGAAGAGTTGTTCAAGGCTGAGACCAATTCTGCTCTCACTGGCTATGAGAAGGGTCAGGAGACTGAGCTCGGCGCAGTAAACGTAATGACTGGTATCTTCACCGGCCGTTCGCCTAAGGATAAGTACATCGTTGACAACGACGAGAGCCACAACAACGTATGGTGGACCTCTGAGGCTTACAAGAACGACAACCACCCAATGAGCGAGGCTGTTTGGGCCAGTGTCAAGGAGATTGCCAAGAAGGAGCTCTCAAACAAGAACCTTTATGTTGTTGACGCATTCTGTGGTGCTAACAAGGCTACCCGTCTCGCTGTTCGCTTCATCGTTGAGGTTGCTTGGCAGGCTCACTTCGTTGAGAACATGTTCATCCAGCCAACAGCCGAGGAATTGGCCAACTTCGAGCCAAACTTCGTTATCTACAACGCTTCTAAGGCTAAGGTTGAGAACTACAAGGAACTCGGCTTGAACTCTGAGACTTGCGTTGCCTTCAACACCAAGACCCGTGAGCAGGTTATCATCAACACCTGGTACGGCGGCGAGATGAAGAAGGGTATGTTCTCTATGCAGAACTACTACCTGCCACTTCAGGGCATCGCTTCTATGCACTGCTCGGCCAACACCGATATGGAGGGCAAGAACACCGCTATCTTCTTCGGTCTCTCTGGTACTGGTAAGACCACCCTTTCTACCGATCCTAAGCGTCTCCTCATCGGTGATGACGAGCACGGCTGGGACGACGAGGGCGTGTTCAACCTCGAGGGCGGTTGCTACGCTAAGGTCATCAACCTCTCTAAGGAGAACGAGCCAGACATCTACGGCGCCATCAAGCGTGATGCTCTGTTGGAGAACGTTACCGTTGACGCTAACGGCAAGATTGACTTCGCAGACAAGAGCGTTACCGAGAACACCCGTGTCTCTTACCCAATCAACCACATCAAGAACATCGTTCAGAAGGTCAATGGCAAGAGCGCAGGTCCTGCTGCCAAGAATGTCATCTTCCTTTCTGCTGATGCATTCGGTGTATTGCCTCCAGTATCTATCCTGACTCCTGAGCAGACTCAGTACTACTTCCTCTCTGGCTTCACTGCCAAGTTGGCTGGTACCGAGCGCGGCATCACCGAGCCTACTCCAACCTTCTCTGCTTGCTTCGGTCAGGCATTCCTCGAGCTGCACCCAACCAAGTACGCTGAGGAGCTCGTCAAGAAGATGCAGAAGTCTGGTGCCAAGGCTTACCTCGTAAACACTGGCTGGAACGGCACTGGCAAGCGTATCTCTATCCCTGATACCCGTGGTATCATCGACGCTATCCTCGACGGCTCAATTCTGAAGGCTGAGACCAAGAAGATCCCTTACTTCGACTTCGAGGTTCCAACCGCTCTGCCAAAGGTAAATCCTGCCATCCTCGACCCACGCGACACCTATGCTAACGCATCAGAGTGGGAGACCAAGGCTAAGGATTTGGCTGGCCGCTTCATCAAGAACTTCGCTAAGTACACCACCAACGAGGCTGGTAAGGCTCTCGTAGCAGCTGGTCCTCAGCTCTAATCCGTACTTACGCAATATAAAAATTGAGGCTCACGATTCATTTCGTGAGCCTTTTTCTTTTTTATATTTATGGCCGATGCACCTCAGTAGTCGCGAATTCTGGTGTCGAAGTCCTTGGCACCACCATCGGCATTGAAGAGCCGTTTCAGCAGGCGGGTGCGCGTGTTGGTGATGGATTGCGGCGTGGCATTTATGAGCACGGCGATTTCCGTCGGCAGGAAATTGTGCCTGATGAGAAGAGAGATGTTCTGTTCGCGAATATTGAGCTGCGACAGGAGAATCTGTAGTTCGGGGTAGAGGGAAAAGGTGTGTTGTGCAAGGCTGTTCATCGTTTCGTCGTCGGCCGGTTTCGCGTGGTTGGCCAGTGAGTGCAGTTGTGCGACTATGTCCTTTATCAGCCGCGAGTTGTCGCGTTCTTCCCGCTCTTTTTCCTGCCTCATTTTGGCCAATTCGTCGCGCGTTACAGCATATCTTTGTTGGTTTTCAACGAATTGTGTATTCAGTCTGTCCATGCGTCTGCGATTGTACCAGACTATGGTTATGGCCAATGTCACAAGGATGATAATGGCCGAGAGCAGCATGATTGTGATGCGATACTGTCGTTTTTCAAGCAGTTGTTCATCATATTGCGACTGAATTTTGGACAGTGCATCGCGATCCTTGTCCGTATAAAGATAGTGCAGGAATTCGTTGAGCCTTTGGCTGTATTCCAACGCTCGTTTTGTGTCATTCGTGCGTTTCAGATGGCCGATGAGCACCTGATGCGCCTCGATACGGACATCGGCTGAAAGCGAAGTCGTCAACTGATACCATTCGCGTATGGCGCGCAGGGTGTCGCCCTCGTTTTCATAGATGTTGGCCAATAATCTTGCCGCGTGGTCGGTAGGGTAGCGGCTGTTCGAGTTAAGCAGGAGCTGCTTTGCGGCTTCGACGTTGTTGTCGGCCAATTCGCAGATGGCGCGATTGACCAGATAGCTGGCCTGCGTCTCGTCTGCGGTCTGTTGGATAATTGGCTTAGCTAATGTCACGTAGTGATGAACGCTGTCGGCTTCGTGCAGCTTGCTGAAAATCTGTGCGATGTTGTTGAGCGAACGAGCCTGCCATTCGACATTCCCGCTCCGATTGGCCGCGTCGAGCGACTTGCGGTAGTAGTGCAGCGTCAGTTCGCTGTTGCCGATGTTGTCGTTCACATCGCCCAAGACGGAATACAAATACCAGTCGAGCGTCGGTTCGGCGATGTCGTCGGCCAATGACTCAACCTGTTTCAGCTGTTGTACGGCGGTCTGGCTCTCTCCCTTCTGGTAGAGGATGATGGCGTGGTGCAGCGTTGTGCGCGCCATGCGTTGACGGTCGCCCACCCGTTTGAAGAAGTCGTGGCTGGCGGTGATGCGTGGTTCGTAGGTCGTGGAGAGTCCGCAGTGATGCAGAGCTTCGATATACAGCAGGTCGTAGAGCGCGCGGTCGGCATCGGCCGTCATGCTGTCCCGTTCGGATTCGATGTGTTGCAGTGTCAGGAATACGGAATCCGGATGCTGGTAAATTTGCGACTCGGCCTGCAAGAGAAAGTCGCTGTAGGATGGCTCCTGCGAGCATCCTACAACGAAAAGTGCGGTCAAGATGACGGTTTCGATTATCTGTGTCATTGGCCAAGAATCATTGCAAACGGAAAGTTACGGGAAGTACGTATCTGACGCGGACGACCTTTCCTTTGTGTTTGCCGGGGATCCATTGCGGCATCGAATTGACGACACGCAGGGCCTCGGTGTCCAAAGAAAGTGAGGCGGATTTCAGAATTTCGCAGTTGGAGATTGTACCATCTTTTT
>CACZAY010000094.1 GCA_902779265.1 uncultured Bacteroidales bacterium
TGGCCAAGGGCAACAACAAGAAGCGCAAGGCGGACGGACTGCCGCCCATCAAGCCGATTTTCGGATGTGAGGTCTATGTGGCGCGCCGCTCGTTGGACAAGAAGGAGGGCAAGCAGGACAGCTCGGGTTGGCACCTTATCCTGTTGGCCAAGAACAAGGCCGGCTATCAGAACCTTATCAAGGCGGTCTCCATCGGCTGGGTCGATGGCTTCTACATGCGTCCGCGTATCGACCATGAGGTGCTGGAGAAATATCACGAGAACCTGATCTGCTGCTCGGCGTGCATCGGCGGCGAGGTGGCCAAGAAGTTCGAGTCGGGCGACATTGCAGCGGCCGAGGAGGCTATCCTGTGGCACAAGAACCTGTTCGGCGACGACTACTATCTGGAGATGCAGCGCCACATCTCGAAGGATCCGCTCTACAATCCCGAGTGCTACGAGAAGCAGAAGCCGTACAACGAGTTCCTCATCGAGATGTCGAAGAAGCACGGCATCAAGCTCATCTGCACCAATGACGTCCATTTTGTCGACGAGGAGAACGGCGAGGCGCACGACCACCTCATCTGCATGAACACGGGCAAGGATCTGGACGACCCGACCCGAATGCGCTACACCAAGCAGGAGTGGTTCAAGACGACGGCCGAGATGAACGAACTTTTTGCCGATGTGCCTGAGGCTCTGCATAATACGATAGAAATTGTCGATAAGTGCGACGAATATTACAACATCGAGAACGACCCGATCATGCCGAACTTCGAGATTCCGGCATCGTTCGGTTCGGAGGAGGAATATCGGCAGCGGTTCACCCGCGAAATGCTCTTCGACGAGATGACGCGCGACGAAAACGGCAACGTCGTCTTGAGCGAGGAGGAGGCTGAAAAGAAGTTCAAGAAACTGGGTGGCGGCGACCTGAACAAGGTGGTGCGCATCAAGTTTGAGGCCGATTACCTGCGTCACCTCACCCTGCGTGGCGCGCGCGACAACCATTATCTGATTCCCGAATATGGCTACGAGGGCGACCCGATGGCCAATGAGATGACCGACGACGAGATTGTCGCCGCCCTGCGTCCCGACGTGTGGGAGCGCATCAAGTTCGAGCTGCACATCATGAAGACGATGGGCTTCCCGGGCTACTTCCTGATTGTGTCCGACTTCATCCGCGCCTGCCGCGAGGAGTTGGGCGTCTCGGTCGGTCCTGGACGTGGTTCGGCTGCGGGCTCGGCCGTGGCCTATTGCCTGGGCATCACCAAGATTGACCCGATCAAGTACGACCTGCTGTTCGAACGTTTCCTGAATCCCGACCGTATTTCGTTGCCCGATATCGATACCGACTTCGACGACGATGGCCGACCGCGCGTCATCGAGTGGGTGCAGAACAAGTACGGAGCCGACCGCGTGTCGCACATCATCACCTATGGCACGATGGCCACCAAGATGGTAATCAAGGATATGGCCCGCGTAGAGAAGGTGCCTATCCCTATCGCCAATCATCTGGCCGGCCTTGTGCCCGACCGTATGCCAGAAGAGAACGGCAAGGCCCTGAAGTGCAACCTGAAGAACTGCATCAAGGTCGTGCCGGAGCTGAAGGAGGCCTGCGACAGTCCGGATCCGGCCATCCGCAACGTGATGCGCCTCGGTCAGATGCTCGAAGGCAACGTGCGCGGCACCGGCGTCCATGCGTGCGGCATGATTATCGGCCGTGATCCGATTGACACCGTCGTGCCGGTTTCCGTCGTCGATGACCACGGGACGAAACTGCTTGTAACCCAGTATGATGGCCACGTCATCGAATCGACCGGCCTCATCAAGATGGACTTCCTCGGCCTGAAGACGTTGGGTATCATCAACGAGGCATTGGACAACATCAAGGAGACCACGGGCCTGGAGATTGACATCGACCATATCCCGATTGACGACAAGAAGACCTACGAACTCTTCGCCTCGGGCCGCACGGTGGGCACGTTCCAGTTCGAATCGCCCGGCATGCAGAAGTATCTGAAGGACCTGAAGCCGGACTGTTTCAGCGACATCGTGGCCATGAACGCGCTCTATCGTCCTGGTCCGTTGGAGTACATCCCCGACTTCATCCGCCGCAAGCATGGCGAGGAGCCTATCGTCTATGACATCCCCATCATGGAGAAGTATCTGAAGGACACCTACGGCATCACGGTCTATCAGGAGCAGGTCATGCTCTTGTCGCGATTGTTGGCCAATTTCACCCGTGGTCAGTCCGATGCGCTGCGTAAGGCGATGGGTAAGAAGAAGAAGGACATCGTCGATGCAATGAAGCCGATGTTCATCGAGGGCGGCCAGAAGAACGGCCACGACCCGAAGGTGCTCGACGCCATCTGGAAGAAGTGGGAAGCCTTTGCCTCCTACGCCTTCAACAAGTCGCACGCCGTCTGCTACGCGTGGGTGGCCTACCAGACGGCCTATCTGAAGGCGCACTATCCGGCCGAATATATGGCTGCCGTGCTGTCGCGTTCGCTCAACGACGTGAAGGAACTGGGCAAGCAGATGGACGAATGCCGTGCGATGGGCCTCGAAGTGAAGGGCCCCGACGTGAACCTGTCGCGCCAACGCTACAGCGTCGATAAGGAGGGTGCTGTGCGCTTCGGATTGGCCGGCATCAAGGGCTTCGGTGAGGGTGCGGCCGATATGATTGTGAACGAACGCAAGAAGAACGGCCCTTACAAGGACATCTACGACCTGCTGGAGCGCATCGACCTCGGTACGGCCAACCGCAAGGCGCTCGAATCGCTCGTCCACAGCGGCGCATTGGACAGCCTCGGAAACGCCCGCCGCGAACAGTATGTGGTCATGCTGCCGTCCGGCCGTTCCTTCCTCGACGTGCTGGTGAGCTACGGCCAGAAGTATCAGAGCGACAAGCAGAGCAACGAAAACAGCCTGTTCGGCGACTTGGCCGACAGCGAAATCTGCATCGCCCGCCCCGTCTTCCCCGAGTGTGAGCCGGAGAGCACGCTGATGCGCCTCAACCGCGAGAAGGAGTACGTCGGCCTCTATCTTTCGGCACATCCGTTGGACGACTACAAGTTCCAGCTCAGATATGCCTGCAACACCACGATGGCCGAGCTGGAGAGTGTCCCCAAGTCATTCAAGGCCGAGGAGAAGGCCGCCATCCTGGCCCGTCTCAAACCCGAGGACCTGACGCGCATCGATCGCATCCAGAAGCGCGAAATCGTGTGCGGCGGATTGGTTACAGGCTGGCGTGAAGGCATCTCCTCCAAGTCGGGGTCGCCCTATGGCTTCCTCACCGTCGAGGACTATAGCGGCAAGCACGATTTCTCGCTATTCGGCCAGAATTTCCCCACCTTCAGAGGCTACGGCAAGGAGGGACTTTACCTGCTCATCCATGCCAAATACCAGCCTTCACGCTTCCTTCGCGAGCCGCCCCGCAACCTCTTCGACTACGACTTCACCATCAATAAGATTGAGATGCTCAACGAGGTGGCCGACCGCCTGATTGAAGACTTCACCGTCGTGGTTGACAGCCAGAAGCTTTCGTCGGACAATGTCCAGATGCTCCAGTCGGAGATAGTCGAGGCATCGGCCAAGACAGAAGGCACCAAAGAGCCCTCGACGTCGCTCTATTTCGAGGTATGCAACGCCATCAAGAACTACCACGTACGGCTCTTCTGTCGTGGCCGCAAGGTGCGCGTCACGACGGGTCTGGTCGATTACGTGCGCAGTCTGCAGGGCATCTCGTGCAAGATCAACGATCATGATGTGGTCGATGATGTTCCGGTTGTGGCCGATGACGATTCATCTGTCGAGATGTCGCAGGACGACCTGCTGCCCGACGATTGATGGACATTGGCCAATGCCATTCGGAAAAAGAAAAGTTTCGCAAGCCCGAGAGACAGACTTGCGAAACTTTTTGTTTTTCAGCGTAAACTGTTGTGTTACACGGCGCCCAGCTTCTTCATCAGCGCGTCGCGGTAGTTGCCGCCCACGGGAATCTTCACGCCCGCCACGGTGATGGAGAGCTGCTCGATCTCCTGAATCAGCCCGATGGCGACGATATAGCTCTTGTGGACGCGGATGAACTTGTCGGCCGGCAGCATCTCCTCGAGCGTCTTCAGTGCATAGAGCGCCGTGATGCGTTTGTCGCGCGTGTGGAACGACACATATTCGTGCTGGCCCTCGATGTAGAGCAGGTCGGCATAGTTGATTTTGTACAGCTTGTAGTCCGCCTTGACGAGCATGAAGTCCTTCCCTTCGTTCTGGTCGGCCGGGGCATTGGCCAATGTCTTTCCCTCGCCCTTCGTCGGGGTCGTCATCATGGTGGCTGTGTCGTTGGCCGATGGCGTTGCGTCCGCATCAGGCGGCGTTGTGGCGTCGTCTGTGGCCGATGGGGCATTGGCCGCACCCCTCAAGAGCTGGACCTTGCTGATGGCCTTCTGGATGGCCTCCTCGAAGCGCGGCAGGGCGATGGGCTTCAGCAGGTAATCGACGGCCGAGACCTCGTAGCTCTCCAGCGCATATTCTGAATAGGCCGTGGTGAAGATGATGGCCGGGATGTCGTGGCACGTGCGCGCGAAGTCCAGACCGTTCAGGTCGGGCATGTGGATGTCGAGCAGCAGTATGTCAACGGCCTGCTCCTTGATGGCCTTGAACGCCTCGAAGGCATTGGCCGCCGTCCCCGCAATCTCCAGTTTGGGAATCTTCTCAACATAGCCCTGGAGTAGCTTCCGGGCCAGAAATTCATCGTCAACAATCAGGACTTTATACATAGTTCGATGCGGTATTTCGTGTCGGTTTCTTGGGTCGAGAGCGTAGCGTTCTCGCCGTACATCAGGTGGAGTCGCTGCTCGACATTCTGGAGGCCGATGCCCGTGCGTTCGCGGTCTTCACCCAGCTTCGGCAGGGTCGGTTTCGAGTTCTCGGCCACAAAGGAGAGCCGGTTCCCATCCTGGTGCAGGGAGATGTGGATGAAGCCGTCCGGATTGCAGACTATCTGGCTGTGCTTGAAGCAGTTCTCGACCATCGGCTGGAAAATCATGGGAGGGATTGGGGCCAATGCATCGGCCACGTCACATTCGAACGTGATGTCCGGCTGCCGCTCCATGCGGATGAGCTGGAAGTCGATGTAGTTACGCACATAGGAAATCTCCTTCTGGAGCGTGACCCTGTCGGCGTGGCAGTCGTCGTTGACGTAGCGCATCATCTCGCTCAGCTTCATCACGGCCTCGGGCGCCTTCTCGTCCTGCGACAGCGTGAGCGCGTAGATGCAGTTCAAGGCATTGAAGAGGAAGTGCGGGTTGATCTGAGCGCGCAGGTACTTCAGTTCCAGACGGGCGCGGTGCTCGCGCTGCATCCGGTTCAGCCGCTTGCGTTCGTCCAGCAGCCACGAGATGGTGGTGACGGCCATCGTGCTGAGCAGCAGGAAGATGAACTTGGCCTGATGGTAGATCTGCTGGTTCTCGCCGCGCTTGATGGCCGCCTCGACATCGGCCGAAAAATGCAGCAGCTTCTCCTCGCGCAGGCGGGTGACGAGCATCATGTCGGCCTTCGAAGCCACGCCCGAGATGAGCAGCACGATGACGAGCGAGAGCGCATAGAACGTCGCGCGCCGCTTGTGCAGCAAACGCGGCGCAAGATAATAGTGGATGAGGGCCCAGATGACGAGCATGGGCACGAAGGTCGAATTGGTCAGAATCCACGACACGAACGGCGTCTGGTGGGACAGCGAGGCGAGATAGAACGTCACGTAGATGGCAATCCACGAGAACAGCGTCGAGTAGCGCTGCAGGAGTGACAGTATGGCCGATGGTTTTCGCATGGGCGCAAAGATAGCCATTTTTGCTCAATTGACTTGCAATAAAGTCTTAAAAAATCTTAAATCGTGGCCAATGGCGCTTTTTTCGTTGATAATGTCTTCCGCTTTATTGAATCGCTTTTTGCGCGTGTTTAATTAGTGTATATCTTTGCGCCGGCAAAATCGGAAGCTGCCCCACAAGGTTGTGCCGATTAAGGTCTGTGTCAATAACAATCAAAAAATTATAAGTTGAAAATGAGAAGAAGTTTCAAGGCACTGTCGCGCGTTCTTGCGCTGTCCGCCTGCGGTCTGTTCCCCGCACAAGGGGCATTGGCCAACGACAGCATCAGCATGAACCTGGACAAGGTGCTTGAGGTCGCCCTGAGCGACAATCCCGACATCCAGGTGGCCAACCGCACCATCGAGATCAAGAAGTATGCCAAGAAGGAGGCGATTACAGGTCTGTTTCCGACGGTCGATTTCACATTGGCCGGAATCAGGAACCTGTCAATTCCGACTGTCAATTTCGGCGGTGCATCGGCTGCATCAGCATTGGCAATGGATTCTGCGGCTATGGCAGCCATGACGCCTGCGGATTCTGCCGCAATGGCACAGGCTGGAACGGGCTTTAAAATGGGACGTAAGAATTCGTTCAGTTGGACAGGAACTGTCACTCTACCCCTTGTCGTTCCACAGGCCTGGGAAGCAATCAAAATCAGTCAATCAAGCGTCGAATTGGCCATAGAACAAGCTCGTAGCAGCAAAATCAGCACGATTTCAACTGTGAAAAAGGCGTTTTATCAGCTGCTTTATGCTCGTGATAGTTACGAGGTGCTTCGAGCTTCTTATAAGTTGGCCGATGAGAATCTGGCCCTGGCCCGCAACTCGTTCAACTGTGGCATGGTGGCCGAATATGACACGTTGTCGGCCTATGTGCAGAAGGTATCCATCGAGCCGAATCTCCTTTCGATGCAGAATACGCTGAAATTGGCCGAAATGCAGCTCAAGGTGCTGATGGGCGTCGATGTGAACGAGCCAATCCGCTTTGAGGGTCACTTGAAGGACTACGAGGAAAAGCTGTTCAGCGATTTGATGGTGTTGAAGGAGGACAATGGAATCGACAACAATTCATCGTTGATTCAGATAGACATTCAGAAACGCCAGCTGGTGTTGTCCGAGCGGCTTAATAAGTTGGGCTATATTCCGACTGTTGCTCTTCAATATTCGTTGGGTCGCAGTTTCTTGATGACTGGCTATAATATGAATTCATCGATTACATTGGCCCTGAACTGGACAATCTTCGACGGCGGCACCAAACTGATGAAGACCAAGCAGAACAAATTGAACATCGAAAATCTGGAACAGCAGCAGGAATACATCAAGCGTCAGCTTGAGATGTCTGTCCGTTCGTCGCTCAACAGCATCGAGACGGCGGCCGAGCAGGTTGTGTCAAACAAGTCGTCGGTCTATGCCAGCGAACGTACGTACGAGATCAGCGCCAAGCGCTACGAAATCGGTACAGGCACGCAGTTGGAACTCAACTCCAGCGCCACTTCGTTGCAGCAGACCCGCTTGCAGTACGTGCAGTCAATCTTCGACTTCGTAACCGCCCAGGCCACGCTTGAAGAGACATTGGGCAAAACCATCACCGACAAATAATTAACAAAACGCAATATGAAAAAGTCATTTATTTTCGTTTCCGTTACCGCAGCCCTCACGTTGAGCAGCTGCTTCAGCAACAAAGAGACGCCTGTCACCTTCAAGACCGACGAGGTGCAGGAGGCCGTCAACGTCAAGGTCAAGCAGGTCGGCGCGCGCGACGTCGAGCAGTTGGTCGAGTTTACGGCCAATGTCCAGGCTGACGTGACCAACAACATCGCACCGCAGCAGCCTGCCCGTATCCGCAAGATCTACACCGAGGTGGGACGCTACGTGAGCAAGGGTGACCTGCTCGTCGAACTTGACGACAATTCATTGGCCCAGAAGGAGACCTCGTTGGCCCAGCAGCGCCTCGACTTCGCCCGCACGGAGGAGCTCTACAAGATTGGCGGTGTGGCCAAGTCAACGTACGAGAATGCCAAGGCCAGCCTTGAGATTTCCGAGCGTCAGTATGAGAACCTCGTCGAAAACACGCGCCTGCTTGCTCCGAGCGACGGCATCGTCACGGCACGCAACTACGATGCGGGCGACCTCTACAACGGCGCAACTCCGGTGCTCGTCGTCGAGAAGATTACGCCGGTCAAGATCCTGCTTGACGTGAACGAGCAGTATTACAAGTCGGTCAAGGTCGGAATGACCATCAGCTCGATTTCCATCGACGCCTATCCGGGCGAGACCTTCGAGGGCCGCGTGAGCATCATCTATCCGACCATCAACAACGCTACGCGAACTTTCCAGATTGAGGTGCAGATTCCGAACCTGAAGCAGCGTGTCCGTCCGGGTATGTTCGCCCGCGTGACGTTGGACTTCGGCGCGCAGAACCGCGTCCTGGTGCCCGATCAGGCTGTCGTGAAGCAGAGCGGCAGCGGCGAGCGTTTCGTCTATGTGGTCAAGAACGGCGCTGCAATCCACAAGACCATCGAAATGGGCCGCCGTGTGGGTGCCGAATATGAGGTCATCAGTGGCATCGAGGCTGGCGACGAGGTTGTCGTCTTCGGCCAGACGCTGTTGAGCGACGGACGCAATGTCAATATTTTACAGTAAACTGTGTTCGTACGGCGTATCCGCTGTGTTAAGATGGCCATCGGCCATGTTAATGCTTCGCGTGAATAACGCCATTGGCCAAAAAGTCGCGTAGTTAACAGGAAAAATCGGCGGGATTTCAGCAAATGTCCCTTTTACTCCCTTTTTACTACCCTTAAAAGCCTTTTCATCGGCCAAAAACTCTTATTTCTTATTTCTTAATTCATAACTCAGGAATATGACACTATACGAAGGTTCGGTCAAACGACCGATTATGACCTCGCTGGTATTCATCGCCATCGCGATTTTCGGTCTCTTCAGCCTGTCGAAGTTGCCTATCGACCTCTTCCCGGACATCGATACCAACATGATTATGGTGATGGAGACCTACGCTGGCGCATCGGCCGAGGATATTGAGAACAACGTGACGCGACCGCTTGAGAATTCGCTCAACTCGGTCAACTACTTGAAGCATATCACCTCCAATTCGCGGGAGAACTACGCGATTATCACGCTCGAATTCGAGTACGGACATGACATCGATGCCTTGACCAATGACGTGCGCGACAAGCTCGACATGATTAGTTCGGCCTTGCCCGATGGCGCAGGCACGCCTATCATCTTCAAGTTCTCGAGCGACATGATCCCGATCCTCGTCCTGAGTGCGCAGGCCCGCGAGAGCAAGACCGCGCTCTACAAGATTCTGGACGATCAGGTGTCGAACCCCATCGCGCGTGTGCCGGGTGTCGGTTCGGTGTCGATTTCCGGTGCGCCGGAGCGTACAATCTACGTCTATTGCGACCCAGAGAAGCTGGAGGCATACAACGTGACAATCGAGACCATCAGCTCGAAAATCAGTGCCGAGAACAAGAACGTGCCTGGCGGTTCGTTCGATACGGGCAACAACACCTTCACCCTGCGCGTCGAGGGCGAGTTCGATGATCCGAAGGAGATGGAGAATATCGTTGTGTCCAATGGCGGCAACAAGATCGTCTATCTGAAGGATGTGGCCAAGGTTGTTGACACCGTCCAGGAGCGCGCCCAGAAGGTCACGACATTCTTCTCGAACGAGCACGACCCGCGCGGCTACTCGGGCGAAC
>CACZAY010000095.1 GCA_902779265.1 uncultured Bacteroidales bacterium
TACTCCTTCTTCATGTCGTTCGAAAAGATGGCCTTCATCGCCATCTTCTTCTCGCTGCTGCTCATGCCGCGCACATTCCTGTCAACCGAGCGCACCTGGGTCATGATCATGTTTGGCACGCTCGTCTTCAACTGGGTGGCACCTCGACTCATGGGACAGCAGGGCCTTGTCGCCCACGATCTTCAGGAGGGCTCGTGTGCCGCGATGGCGTTCTCCTATTGTATGGGAGAGTATTTTTCGGCCAAGGTCGTTACGCCGCAACGTATGGCGATGTTGCGCACGGTGGCCATCCTCTGTCTCGTCTTCCTTTTTTCATCGACCAGCGGTGGGGCCAATGTCTCGGCTGCGCTGGGTTTTTCCGTGGCCCTGTTGGTGAGCGGCAAGGTGCTCTGGGGTGTGCTGCTGCTGGTGGCCGGTGGTGCCTTCTACGTGTTTGAGGATTTGTTTGACCGCATTTTCGGTCTGTTGATGCAGGGTAAGTCCGAGCGAGACATCCAGTCGGCCACAGGTCGTACTGCCATCTGGAGCGCGATGATGCCATTGGCCGATGAAAAGCCCATGTTGGGTTGGGGCTATGCCTCGATAGAGCGACTTATGTCCGATACCGGTATCATGCACCTGACCGATATCCACAACAACTACTATGGCGCTTATGGTGGAACAGGGTTGGTGGGTGTCATCCTATTGGCCATACACCAGATTTCCGCACTCATCGCGGCCTTCCGCCGGTTGGTACGTCCTGGTATGGCCGGCGTGTTGAGTGCCATCGCCTGCGGTACGCTGAATGGCTATTCCTACGGTTTCCTGGCCGGAAAGACGGCGATTATTTCGGTGTTCTACATCGGTTTCGTCGCGTTGATTTTTGTCTATTCCTATACGGAGGTTGACCATGAGTAATGCCGCATTGAGCCAGAAGTTCCGCGTGGCCTCGTGTGTGGCGACGTTGATGGTCGTCCTGCGCCATTCCTACACTATTGCAGCCTTCTATCCGGCGGGGGATTACCCGCAGTGGCTGTTCTCCTTCGAGTGGGGGACGTTGTTCTGGACCGATGTCGCCGTGCCGTTCTTCTTCTTCGCGTCAGGCTTCTTCTTCATGCGTTCTGACTATGTGGCCAATGGCACTTACTTCGCCATGTTGCGCAAGAAGGCGCGAACGTTGCTCCTTCCGTTCGTCATCTGGAACCTGGTGGGCGGATGCGTCCTGTGTGTCTATGATTCCGAGGGCAATCTGGGCGATTCTTTCGCGTCGTGTCTGCATAACTTTTTTTATAGCCAATGGTACGGCCCGCTCTGGTACGTGCGAGACCTGATGCTGCTGATGCTGGCTTTCCCGCTCTACGGCTGGCTCTACCGGCGTTGGTTCCAGGTGGCGCTTGTGGGCGTTATCCTGTATCTGATGGTATTCCGCTGGGGCCCGTGTGACATCTATCTGCTGAACGCCGAGGGCATCCTCTTCTTCCTCCTCGGCGGACTGATGCAGCATCACCAAGGGGTGTTGGCATGGCGCGGCCGAAGGGCATTGGCCATCATCTTGCTGCTTGTGTGGCTCGCGTTCTCATTCTTCATCACGTCGTGGGACCGGGACATCCACCGGCTCAGCCTGCTGGTCGGGATGCCGGCCTTCTGGCTGGCTCTGGACCTCATTCCGCAGCGGGTGCAGTCAATCTGCGTGCGGCTCGCGCCCTATACATTCCTGGTCTATGTGACCCATTTCTACCTGTTGAAGGCGCTGAAGGTCACGTTGGCCTGGCTGTGTCCCGGGAGTGCTGGTGTCGCATTGGCCACATTCCTCATCCTGCCCGTCGTGGTTGTGGCCGTACTGGTTTTCATCGGCCAAAAATGGCGCAGGTTGTTGCCGCGGTTCTATTCATTTTGTGTGGGAGGTAGGTGATGAGAGTTCTATATGCCAACCAGGTCTTCCTGGACTATCGCGTGCCGTATTGCAAGGAGCTGATACGGCTCTTCGGCGGCGATTTCTACGTCATGTTTTCGCCCAACCGCTACCACCTGATCCATCGCGATGACCTTGTGGAGCGTATCGGGCGTGAGTTTGGGGCCAATGCCGTTGCCTTCAAGCACGACTATCTCTTTGACACGGCGACGATGTCGTTCACTCGGGTCGATGGCGAACGTGGCCAGAAGATTCCGTTCATGTTCGGTTTCCTCGCGGCCATCCGCCGCATCCGGCCCGACGTCCTGATTACCGAGGCGTTTTTCCAGTGGACACCGTGGGCCGTGCTCTACCATTGCCTGTTCGGCGTGCCGCTCTACATCGGCTACGAACGCACGCTCTACACCGAGCGCAACAATGCCCGATGGAAGA
This sequence comes from uncultured Bacteroidales bacterium, assembly GCA_902779265.1. Classification (GTDB taxonomy): domain Bacteria; phylum Bacteroidota; class Bacteroidia; order Bacteroidales; family UBA3663; genus Liminaster. The sequence continues at coordinate 2,324 of CACZAY010000095.1, forward strand.
CGTGGCACAGGCAGCTCACCGACCATTTCGTCAAGGGCTATCTCGTCAACGGACAGGAGACGCGCAGGTATCTGGAGAGCATCGGCATCCGGCCCGAAAAGATTCATTGCGTCGGAATGAGCGCCGATAGCGCCGGCCTGCATCGTTCGGTGGAGATGTTCAGGGCCAATGCCGATTTCCCGCACTTCCACCGGCAGTTCCATCGCGACGGCGGACTGATGTTCCTTTTTTCTGGCCAAGTCGTTGAACGCAAGGGACTTCAATACCTCCTGCCCGCGTGGAAGAAGCACATTGGCCGATATCCCGAAGACACGCTCGTCGTATGCGGCGACGGCGACCTGCTGGGCCAGTTCCGCGCGCAATATTCATTGGCCGAAAACATCCATTTCGAGGGCCGGATTCCCTATGGGCAGATTCATCGGTATTATGCTGTGGCCGATGTCTTTATCCTGCCCACGCTCGAAGACAACTGGAGTCTTGTCGTGCCCGAGGCGATGGCGTGCGGCCTGCCTGTGGCGACCTCCATCTACAACGGATGCCACACGGAGCTGATCCGCGAGGGCGTGAACGGCTACACGTTCGACCCCTACGACGAGGAGTCCATGCTGCGTGTCTTGGCCGATTTTCATCGTCAGGACCTGCGGCGCATGGGGCAGGAGTCCGTGGCGCTGGAACGCCAGTTCAACACAGAAAATTGTACAAGAAGAGTCTTTGAAGTCTTGAAGAACCAAGAATGAATTTTTCGTCCCGCGAAATAAAGAAATGATAAGTGTCATTACAGTAACATACAATGCCTCGGCCTTTATCGAGACGACAGTCCGCTCCGTGTGCCGCCAGAAGAACCGCGATTTCGAGTATCTCATCATCGACGGCGCATCGGAAGACGACACCGTCGGGAAGGTCAGGCGTCTCTTGCATGACGGCCGATTCCCATTGGCCCAGACAACCATCGTCTCCGAGCGCGACTTGGGCATTTTCGATGCGATGAACAAGGGGGTCTTGTTGGCCAAGGGCGATTATGTCCTTTTCCTGAACGCCGGCGACTGTTTCTATGATGAGCACGTGGTGGACAATCTGGAATCGGCCATCAGGAACCATCCGGCTGACGCCATTTATGGCCGGACGATGATGCTGTTCTATGAGGGTCGGGGCATCTATAACGAAAACGAGGAGCACGGCGACCCTATCATGCCCTTCATCCACCAGTCCGTTATCGTGAAGCGCGAACACCTGCTGAATCATCCTTTTGACCTGAGCTACAAACTGCTGGGAGACAGGGAGTTCTTCTACTGGATGCGGGTCCAGAAGATGTCGTTCCACTGCGAGCCGTTCATCGTTTCGACCTATGATGCACGTGAGGGTGGCAGCGAGAACAATCCCTATCTCGTCGCTGTCGAGGGCGACCGTATCCTGGGCAAGAACAGCCGGTGGCGCAACCTCCGCTGGCGGTTGACCAAGGCGCCGATCCAGCCCATCAAGGATTGGGCGCCCCGATTCCTGCTGAACTTCTACTTCCAGCGGAAGCGGAAGAACATCGACTGGGTCGAGAAATATTGATTTTTTGTGATTGTGGCCAATGGACCTTTCCGTCATCATCCCCATCTACAACGGCGAGACGCTGCTGCGGCGGTGTCTGGACAGCGTCGTGGCGCAGGAGACGCACTTCACGTGGGAGGTCTGGATGGTCGATGACGGCAGTACGGACGGATCATTGGCCATCGCCGAAGAATACGTGCGGCGCAGCGCCATTGGCCACGAATTCCACCTCCTGCAGCAGGAGAATGCCGGCCCCGCACGTGCCCGCAACCGTGGCATCGAGGCGGCTCGCGGGCGATACATCGCGCTGCTGGATGCCGATGACTACTGGCGGCCCGGCTACATCGAGCGGACGGTCACATTCCTGGACGCCCGGCCCGAATGTGTGGCCGTCAGTGTGGTCTGCAAGAACGTTGCCGTGAGCGGAATCTCGTACACTCCGGCCTGTCTCGCCGCCGTTTGTGAAGAAAATTCGGATTTTTTAACCGAAAATGAAAAAAATATTGTATCTTTGCGCGGCGAAAATGTCAACACGCCGTTCGTACTGAACGACTTCTATGCCTATTGGGCGCGTGAATGCCACGTCGGGACGTGTTCGACGACGATGCGTTCGGCCGATGCCAAGCAGACGCTGATGCGGGAAGACCTGCGCATCTCGGAGGACTACGAGTTCTGGCTCGTGCTGGCCGCCTGTGGCCGATGGGGTGTGATTCCCGAGGCCCTCTACGTGAGCGATGGCACATCGGCCATCACAAGCCAGGAGGACTGGCTGCGGCGGATGCAGCGGCGCTGGCAGAATGCACCCTCGCTGGCCGAGTGGGAGCGCCGTCTCATTGGCCGACATCCCGAATTGCGGACCGACGCGAACTACCGCCTCGCTGCGGGGCGTGTGGCGCGGAACTTGGCCTACTGCCAGCTGTTGAGCGGCCGCGAGCGGATGGCGCGGAGTGAGGCATTGGCCAATGGCGCATACTTCAACCGCGACGCCATCGGAAGGCTGATGAACGTGTGCAAGTGGACGTGGCTGACGTGGTGGCTGATGTGCCGTGTGCTGCGCTACCGGGAGTTCCACCGGTTCGCCTGAGGTGCGAGTGCTTGCCATTGGCCCCAAAATACAGAATTATCTCTTTTTAAATGTCTGAGAATAAAACTACTCAATTGAAAAAACGACCATCGGTGCTGTTTGTCATGCACATGCCGCCGCCCATCCACGGTGCGAGTGCCGTTGGCCAATATATAAAGGAGTCACCGCTGATAAACGAGACTTTCGACTGTCACTATATCAACATCACGACGGCCAAGAATATGGAAGACATCGGCAAGGGCGGCCTGGACAAGGTCATGCTGTTCTTCCAGAAGGTGTGGAAGGTGAATGGCGCCATACGCCGCATCCGACCGTCAATCATCTACATGACGCCGTGTACGACGGGCGGGCCGTTCTTCAAGGACAACCTGATGTTGGGTTTCGCGCGGCTGACGTCGTCGCTCTTCAGCCGACAGAGCCGTTTCGTGATTCACCTGCACAACAAGGGTGTGCAGACGATGCAGGAGGATTGGAAATACAACGTGCTGTACCGTCATTTCTTCGACAAGGCGCGAGTCATCCTGTTGGGTGAGAGCCTGTATCATGACGTGTCGAAATACGTGAAGCGGGAGGACGTGCTCATCTGCCCCAATGGTATCCCCGAGGTGGCTTTGTCCAATGAGACGAAGGTTGTGAACGACGTGCCGCGTGTACTCTGGCTGTCGCACATCATGCTGACCAAGGGTCTGATCGAGTTCCTCGATGCGCTGCACATCCTGAAGAACCGCGGTGTGAGTTTTGTGGCCGATCTGGTGGGCGGCATCACGGGTGAGATTTCCCAGGCCGAGTTTGAGGACGAGGTCGAGCTGCGAGGTCTGTCGGACATCGTCGAATATCACGGTAACAAGTTCGGCCGACGCAAGGAGGAATACCTGCGCAATGCAGACGTCTTTGTCCTGCCCAGCTATACCGAGGCATTTCCGCTCACTGTGCTCGAAGCGATGCAGTTCGCGCTGCCCGTTGTGGCGTCGAACGTAGGCGGCATCAGCAGTCAGGTGGTGGATGGGGCCAATGGTCTTCTCCTGGGTGGCGACACACCCATCATGCGTAACACGTTCCGTCCTGATCCGGTCGAATTGGCCGACAAGCTGGAGCAGCTGCTGCGCGATGGCGACCTGCGCCGGCGGATGGGGCAGGAGGGCCGACGCCGCTTTGAGGCGAACTTCACACTGCCTGCCTTTGAACAGAACTTCAAGCAGGCCCTGCTTCATGTGATTGAGGCCGATGATAAGGGCATTGGCCAAGAAACTGAAAAGAAAGACTGAAAAATAACAACTATAAAATTAACGTTCTATGAAAAGAATCTTTTCTTTAATGGCCGTCTTACTGGCTGGTTCCTACGGACTTGCCATGGCTCAGGTCGAGGTCAGCGCGGTGGCCGATACGACAGCAACGACATCGGCCGAAGACGAGTACTCATTCCTCTTTGAGAACACGGAGGTGGACTACAATGAGGGTATTGAGAAGAAGTGGGAGTATCACTTGGACCTGGTCTTCAATACCTCGTCGGGCACGTCGAGCATCACGAGTGATGAGAGCGCCGGTGTCAACCTCGGTGTGGGCTACAATGTTGCCTCATGGCTCTATACGGGTGCCGCCATCGGTTTCTTGCATGACTTCGGTGGTACGAGCGGTCTGTCGGCCGGCGATTTTGTTCCGCTTTTGGGCGAAATCCAGTTGCGTTGGAACATACGTCGTAAGGTTTCGTTCTTCGCTCAGGGGCGCGCCGGTGTGGTTGTTCCGGTTACGGCTGGAAAGGATGATGCAAGCTACGAATACAAAGATGAGAATGGTAAGCGTCAGACAGCTTTTGCCAAATTTGATTATCCGAGTTATATGTTCTACGAGGTTGGCCCAGGCTTCATCTATCGCGTCAAGAGCAACATTGATCTGCGTTTTTCGGTCGGCTACGCCTACGCCAAGCCGTTCAAGGAGAGCGAGCACTTTGAGGACCGCACCTACGATGAGACCATCATCTGGGGCAAGTTCGGTTTCGGTTACCGTTTCTGATGGATTTTTGTGGCCGATGAGCATTGGCCGAAAAAACACAATAAGGGCATGAGCCCGAACAGTTTGACACGTTGCTACTCCAAATCGGGGTAGCAACGTTCGTTTTAAAGCACTTTTTGCAGCAAAAGTTTGGCTTTTCGGCCGAAAATGTCTATCTTTGCGCGCCAATTAGGCACGGGAAATACGCCATGTCAGAAAATCCAAAAAAATACACGAAGTGGGTCGCCTGTTGGGGCAATGCAACCAGCATCAGCGAGCGGAAGGAATGCGTCTATGCCAAAGGGCTGACGTTGCGTTATCCGATTCGCATGAGTTTCGACGGCAGTCGCCTGCGTTTCCGTTTTTCCAATTTGACGGGCACCGAGTCCGTCCGTCTCACGAAGGTCTGCGTGGCTCGTCCTTTTTTTGCCAATGGCGCAGCCTATCAGCCCGTTGCCGTGACTTTTGGCCAATGCTGCAGCATCGAAATTGCGCCCGGAACCGAGGTGACAAGCGACGAAATCGAATTGGAGGTTGTGGCCAATGAGACCCTTGAGGTGAGCATTTTCCTGGCCGATGTCACTCAAATGAATGCCGGAACGCTCATCACCGGGCCCTTGTCGCGCGGTCGATACAGCTACGGCGACTATGCGGAGGCGGCAGAATTGCCATTGGCCAAAACCCGCTCGACCCAGTGGTTCTATTTCCTGAACACCATCGATGTTTGGACCGAGACCAAGAATCACGCGCTCGTCTGCTACGGCGACTCGATTACGGCGCAGAGTTGGCCCGATTATCTCGCCCTGCGTGCGTGGAACGAAGGATTCCACGATGTCGCCGTCATCCGGCGCGCAGTGAGCGGAACGCGCATCCTGCGGCAATACGACTGCATCACCTACCAGGCCTATGGGCTGAAAGGCGCGACACGCTTCCCCATCGAGATGAACGTGGCCGGCGCACGCGATGTCATCATCCAGCACGGCATCAATGACATCATCCATCCCGTCGGGACCGAGGTCAACCCGTTCCGTCCGTGGAGCGACCTGCCGACGGTGCAGGAGATGATTGACGGCGTGGAGCAGATCTACGTCGACCCGGCGCGGAAACTGGGTCTGAACGTCTGGAGCGGCACCCTCCTGCCCATCTTCGGGTGGCGGACCTACAACGAGATGCGCGACCGGATGCGGCAGGAATTCAACGGCTGGTTGCGGACATCGGCCAAGTTCGACGGCTGCGTCGATTTCGACCGTGCGGTGCGTGACCCGCAGCATCCCGAAGCCTTTGCCGGTGGATTCGATTCGGGCGACCACCTGCACCCCAGCGAAACGGCCTACAAGGCAATGGCCGATTGCGTTCCCGAAGGACTATTGCGATAAAGAAGTGAACCGAAACCTATATAAAACACAATCCTTTTTCTCATGAAAAAACTAGCATTATCCATTTGTATCATGTTTTGTGCGACGGTGACATGGGCCGATGAATGGCTCGATGTGACCGACAGATTTGTGGCCAATCCCAATTACGAAAACAACAACAGCAATGGGTGGACATGGACGGGCAGCGCAGGCAGCACTACCTGCAATTATGGCTGCCAGGAGTTTTGGAACGGTACATTCGACATGTATCAGACCATCACGGGTTTGTCCAATGGAAAGTACCGCATCAGCGTGAGTGCTTTCCATCGGCCCACCGACAACTCGGCCACCCAATACAGAAACTTTTTGGCCAATGGCAGCGCTACCATCACCGCCGAAATCTACGGCAACAGCTACACCGTGCCCGTGGCCAGCATCTACAGCGAACCGGACTATACGGGCTACAACGGCGAGGTGAGCATCGTTGACGGCAGGGACCAGACCGTTCTGGCCTATGTCCCGAACCAGATGTGGACGGCACGTTCCTATTTCGAGGAGGGAAAATACCAGAACCAGCTGGAGGTCGAGGTCACGGACGGCAAGCTCAAGATGGGCATCCGCAACGCGACTTATCAGAATTCGAACTGGACCATCTTCACCGGCTGGAAACTTGAATACTACGGTACGCCCGTCATCCTCACTTCGCTGTCATTCAGTGAGGAGACTGTCACCTTGGGACGCAGCGAGACCTATCAGCTCGTGCCCGTCTGCGAACCGGAGCTGCAGACCTACTCCAAATACAATTTCGTGTGGAGCAGCAGCAATGTCTCGGTCGCAGCGGTGAGCGGCGATGGCACCATCATCGGTGTCGATACAGGTACGTGTACCATCACTTGCCGCGATACGGAGTCTGGCAAATCGGCCACCGTCACGGTTAAGGTCGAGAGTGAGGGAATGACATCGGCCAATGTCGTAATCAACGAAATCCAGGTGCGCAACGTGGACCTTTTCATCGATCCGTCGTTCAACTACGGCTCGTGGGTCGAGCTGTACAATCCGACCGCAAAGTCGGTCTTCCTGGGCTACGGCTATGTGGGCGATGCCAAAGGCCACAAGTTCCGCCTGCCGTTCGATTTCGGCTCGATTCCGGCCAATGGATTCAAGAACCTCTGGTTTGACCATCATGGCCGATATGGCGAGGAGCCCAAGCAGGTG
>CACZAY010000096.1 GCA_902779265.1 uncultured Bacteroidales bacterium
ATAAAATACAGATATTTTCCATGGGCTTCGCGAACAATTGTATTGCGTGCATGAGCTACTCCCATATTATGCTTATGTTTTACAATTCTAACACACTCACCTCGTGGATGACTTTTTGCAATACACTGTACAATTTCTATGGAACAATCTTTTCCACAGTCATCAACAAGCAGTATTTCCATATTAAGAAATGTCTGATTAAGAGTTGATAGCAAACAACGCTCAATAAAGTCTTCTGCGTTATATACGGGAATTCTAATCGTAACTTCTACTGACATAAATGCGAATGCAACAAGCACATAATAGAAAGGTGACTTAATATATGAATTTCACTACATTTCTAGTATCTAGCACAAATATATTTCCTCTGGCTAATTCAACTGCTGGTGGTCAATTACTATCTGAATGGAACTTGCGTAGCAGAGAGATGGTCAGCACACCATCATCTATACAGTTTGATGCCGGTCATTCATTCACCCATTGTAATGAAGATTACAAAGTGGCACTCGATACTGGAGATACGGAAACTGCGATATCTCGTTCTACTCTAAAGATTTTCCCTGGAAGGGCAATAGTTAATGGCCACTTTGTAGAGAACTTAGCTCCAATGTATATTGATATACTGGAAGCTAATGCAGAATTGCAAAATCACAATATGGCGCCATTGAAAGGCAAACTTGCTATAGGTATACGAGCATATTATAGCACAGAGGCTACAATGGCTGGCTCAATGGTAGCTGAGAATAACAACAATAAGTATTCCGGCATACAACTTGTTATTCTTCCGGAAAATGAACTTCTTACACCAATGGATGTTCCGGAGGATGAAACTGCTGTAACTTGTCATCTGAAACTAGCTACATTTACATTCCGTAATGGTTCTATTGTAGAGAGTTCTATCACACAAAATCCAGATAAAACAAAGTATATTGATGGCGACCGGCTATTTAATATCAATGAAATTTTATCAGATACATATATTTCTAAGGCAGGTATTCATCCCAATAGATTATATGTATTTGCCGGAAAAAGTACCTATAATTCAGAATCAGGAAAGTATGAAGTGTCTGGCAAGGATACCTGGTGTGATGCCACAGGTAGTTTAATGGTTTGGGATGCACATACGGATATCAATAAGAATACCACTACTGATGATACAGAACTTGGTGATGAAGCGGTATTTGGAATAGACATTACAGATGATTCCGTATACTTGGATATTCCGCATAAACAAGTAGATGGTATGAAAAATGCTGACGGACAACTTCTGTATTATAAAGATAAAATATTAAAACTTCCGAAAGCGGATTATGTTCTTAATACTCCAGGTACAGTCACTCCGGAATATACAAAGAATATCAAGAAAATAAATGATAGGTTATCCTTGGAGCTTCATAATCTTGTTGGCGGTAAGCAAAGAGCCTACCGAGAATCCATATCTTCGCAAGAAATTAATGAAACCGATGGACTTCCCAAGATTAATCCTTTGTGGGACGTCGGTGATTATGTTCTTGTAGGTCAGGATTTGACGGTAGAGAATTCCACAACTGCAAATGCACCATCAACCATTTATGCTGTAATCCCAGGACTGGTTACAAATCTCGCATATATTGGATATATTGAAGATAATGAACCGCATTGGGAATATGGGTATGATATGCCTACCGGTGTAAAATTATATGACGCATTGGGCAATGCACAGAAGAAAGCCCATTACATTGAAGCTGCCCGCACTGCGTTCTATAAGATGACTCCAGAAGAACAGGCTCTGAATCGCGAGCTGATGGATTCCATCGAAAAGCTGAAGTGATTTTGGCCAATGGCAATAAAACGAGAGACGATACTCACCGCGAGTACCGTCTCTTTTTTGTTCGTTATCAATTGGCCATCAAGCCTGTGAGTTCGTCTTGCCGCCACGGCGACGACCGCCGCGATGGGTACGTTTCTTCGGCATGGAAGAGAGGAGCTCCATGTCCTCCGGCGAGAAGGCCGGCAGTTCGGTCATGGCGCTGGAATCGTTGTCCGATGGCTCATTCTCGGCCGATGCAGATGCAGGCGCCTCACTAACAGGTTCGGCCACAATGGGCTGTTCTGACGGCGCATTGGCCATAACCGAAACCTCCTCGACCTGCTGTTCGGCGGGCTCAGTTGGGGCATTGGCCAATGTCTCAATCTGGACAGGCTCGGCTACAGGCTGCTCTTGAACACGCTGTTGCTGTTCGGCCAACCGCTGCTGCTTACGACGCTGCTCGGCCTTGAGCTGCTGGCGCTGCTGCTCCATCTGCTGGCGTTCGGCCTTCATCTGCTGGCGCTGCTGCTCCATCTGCTGACGTTCGGCCTTGAGCTGCTGGCGCTGCTGCTCGAGCTTCTGCTGCTCTTGAGCACGTTGTTCCTTCTGCTGCTCGATGCGCTGACGGTCCTCCTTGTCACTGCGGCGTTCATGCTTGTCACCCGGACGGAACGCATTCTCGTCGAGGTTCAGTTGCGGGAACGACTCACGCGGCTCCTGGACGTTGAGGTCCTGCATCCAAGTGGCCCCGGCGGCCGACATAAGGAAATGGTACTGGCGCGTGAAGTTATCGAGCTGCTTGAGGTCATCCATCGTGATGGCCATAGGCCGGAGGGGCGCATACTGGCAGTCCCAGGTGGCATCATCGATGCCGTTGATGCGCTGCAGGTCATCACACATGCCGAGCGAACGGATGGCGACGGATGCGTCATTGGTCATCAAAAGCACCTTCTTGCCCGAGGCGAAGAGCTCGACGACGCGGCGGATGATGGCCGGATCGGCAAACGAACCGTGATGCGACTCGCTGGTCACGCCCTCGATGCGCAGGCGGTTTTCGCGCTGCTGGCAGAGAATCAGCCTCTTGGCCAATCTCGCAGACACATTGCGGCACAGGAGCGGGTCGGTCCAATCGGCCTCCTGATAGTTGGTAGGCTCCTGCTGGCAGGCGAAGCGGTCAATTTCCTCGTAGGTCTCGGCCATAATCATGAAACGGCCGCCGCGCTTCTTCATCATCTTGGAGATGAACTCCAGCTGTCGTTCGAACATCAGGCGCGCGTTCACCTTGGGGTCGCTGTGGCTTGATGTATGGCCGACGAGAAGTTCCAACCAGATGTTGGTGTCGCTGACGACAATGTCGTAGTCAAGTACTTGAGTAAGGATGGCCTCGAAGAGGAGATGTCTTTCCTGGGCCTCCTGAAGGGTGATCTGTTGAATCTGCTGGTCGTTCAGCATCGGGATGCGAGCATTCCAAAGATCCACGATGTCGCGCACTACAAGATTGCGGGGCATGGGGGGAATCACCGTGTTTTTTACTCTCTTTTCAGTCTCTTTTTCGGTCTTGGGGGCCTCAACGGGAGCCTCTTTTGTGGGCTGTTCTGGAGCGGCTTGTCCAGCCTGCTCTTGGGCCGCATCCTCAACCGTTTCTTCAGTCTGTGGGGCTACTTCCTGAACCTTCTTGCGGGTACGAGGACTGCGCTTGACAGTCTTCTGCTCCTCGGCTGCAGAGGCCTCCACTGGACTTGCGGTAGTGGATTTTCTCATTATGGTAATTTAAAAATGCGGCGCAAAGATAGACAAAATAAACCGCAAATGCAATTTTTGACGCCGTTATTTCACCGTTCCATCGAAAAAAAACGTAACTTTGCGGACAAAAATACACGATATGCTGAAATTTTTCCAGTCCGTCAGCCGGTTTATGGGTCATTACACCTCGGCTGTTGTCATATTGGCCGCCATCCTCGCGGCGTTTTTTCCCGTTGCGTTTTCGTGGGTCAAGGATTGGTCATTGGCCAATGTCATTCTGGGCATCATCATGCTCACAATGGGCTGTACGCTCTTGACCGATGACTTCCGCATCCTGTTCCAGAGGCCGCTGGACATCCTACTAGGCACATTGGCCCAATTCACGGTAATGCCTTTTGTGGCCTATGGTCTGAGCCGTCTCTTCCATCTCTCGCCGGAGCTGTCGGTGGGCATCATCCTGGTGGGATGCTGTCCAGGCGGCGTGTCGAGCAACATCATGTCGTTCCTGTGTCGGGGCGATGTGGCCTTCTCAGTGGGCATGACGACGGTGAGCACGCTGTTGGCCCCGGTGGTCACGCCGATGCTGGTCTATTGGTTGGCCGATGCCGAAATCGCGGTCGATGCGTGGGGCATGTTCCAGAACATTCTGGTCGTGACGCTGCTTCCAGTGGCCGTCGGCTGTCTGTTCAACTATCTTTTTGGCCGACGCAGGGACTTCCGCGACATCCAGTCGTGCATGCCAGGCATTTCGGTCATCTGTCTGGCTCTGATTGTGGGCAATGCCGTGTGTGCCGCGATGCCGAACCTGCGCGTGGCGGGCAACGGATTCGCGCTGCTGGGATTGACATTGGCCGTCGTCTTCTGCCACAACACGCTGGGCTACGCGCTGGGCTATCTCATCGGTACGATTTTCCACTTCAACACGGCCAAACGGCGCACCATCAGCATCGAGGTGGGTATGCAGAACGCTGGATTGGCCACAAACCTCGCCCCGCAGTTCTTCGACCCGATTGCCGTCATCCCGTGCGCCATCTCGTGCGCCTACCACAGCATTTCGGGCACAATCTTGGCCAATCTCTTTGCGTGGAGTGACGGGCGGAAATCGAAAGTTGAAAATTGATAGTATCAACACATAATAACGCTTCATGACCGGACGTTTCGCACCTTCTCCATCGGGACGGATGCATCTGGGCAACGTCTATAGCGCACTGATTTCGTGGCTTTCGGCCAAGAGTCAGGACGGCGCTTGGATCCTGCGCATCGAAGACCTTGACCCGCAGCGCTGCCGCCGCGAATATGCCGTGCAGCTGGAGGACGACCTGCGGTGGTTGGGACTCACTTGGGACGCTGGGGGCATTGGCCAACCCGATTATGTCCAAAGCCAGCGCGGCGACATCTATGCCGAACATCTGGAACGGTTGCGCGCCATCGGCCTCACCTATCCCTGCTATTGCAGCCGCGCCGACATATTGGCCACACAAGCCCCGCACGAGAGCGACGGACGCGTGGTGTACCGTGGCACGTGCCGCCCCGACGGGACGGTGGAGAAGACGGAGTGGTTGGCCAATAGGGCAGCCTCGTGTCCGCACGCACCGGCGATACGGCTGCGCGTGCCCGACCGCGAGATACGCTTCACCGATGGGCACTACGGCGAACAAGCGGTCAACCTGGCGCACGAATGCGGCGACTTCATCCTGCGTCGGGCCGATGGCGCTTGGGCCTATCAGTTGGCCGTGGTGGTCGATGACGCGCTGATGGGCGTGACCGAGGTCGTCCGGGGTCGTGACCTGCTGCTTTCCGTGCCGCAACAACTGTATCTGTACGAGGTGCTGGGCTACAGCGCGCCGCGGTTTGCCCACCTTCCGCTCTTGTGCAATGAGGTCGGCCAACGACTCTGCAAGCGGGACAAGTCACTCGACATGGGCGTCCTGAGACAGCAGTTTTCGGCCGAGGAAATCATTGGCCACATCGCCCACATCGCCGGACTCACGGACCGAGAGGAAAAGGTTTCGGCCAATGACCTTCTGCCCCACTTCCGCTGGGACGCGATTCCACGCGAAGACGTGAGAATTGAAAATTGACAGCCCTTGAAACTGACCGCAGGAAAGGGAATTTGTAATTTCTTTTAGAAACATGCCTGGTTTTGATAAAATTTCGTTGAACTCACGTTAAATATAAGCAACGCATGGACTCTGAGTATTGTTACTCTAACCATTGCGTTGCTTGCATATATGCCACTCTGGCGCATTGGCCAACAATACGAATGAAAAGGCGAGCAAGCAACTCGCCGACTTTTTGCTACAAAACCCACCGTTTTCAGTCTTTTTAACGACACAATTCTTGGAAAAAAGCCGATTTTTGCCTACCTTTGCGCGTCCTGAACCAAGAGGGCGCGAAATAAAAATCCCTCCCCAAATGTCTCAAAATCATAAAATGTTCCGTACACTTATCTTTGAAGGTTTGTTGGTTTTCATGGCCAATGCCGTTTTTGCACAAAAAATCATTTATCAGACCGATGCCGCAACCGATGCCATCACTTCGCTCAAGATCGAGGGCGACGAGACGGGCATGAACTGGCTTGTGCGCACCGACAAGTCACAATATCCGTGGATTGACAGCAAATACGAGTGGGGCCGCCTGCGCAACATCGACGGCACCGAGGCCGAGGGACTTTCAGTCAAGGTGACCCGCCGCACTGAAGGCAACGACCTCATCGAGACCTACATCATCCGCAATACGACCAATGCGCCCATCGAACTCTCGCAGGTGCAGCTCTACACGCCGTGGAACGACAACTACCCCGACGCAAACACCTGTCGCACACAGCGTTGCAATGCGCACATCTGGCCCGCCGAGCGCTGCACCTACACCTACGCCCTGCGCATGGGCGGCAAGGGTCCGCACCTCGGCATGATGGTCGAGGAAGGCTCATTCGGTGCCTACGCCATCAGCGAGCGCGGGCAGGACAAGGGTGGTGCCACCACACGCGGCATCATCTCGCTCATCCCCGAGCAGTTCTCCCTCCTCCCCGGCCGCATCTACATGATCCGCTGGCGCATCTTCAGTTTTGCCAATGAGGAGGACTTCTTCCACAAGATGGTGGCCAAGGGCGGCGTCCAGGTCAAGGCCGACAGATATGTGGCACAGATGGGCGAAAACATCAACCTGCAAATCATCACGCGCGAGCGCACCATGACGCAGACCTACACCATCCGCCAGACAGGCGAACAGCGCATCAGCATCGACGCTGGCAAGGGCCGACGCACCCACGCCGACGTATTCGGTCTATTGGACATAAACCGACTCCTTGAAAGCCGCGCCCAGTTCATCCTCGACAAACAGCAATATAAGATTGCCGGAGAAGAGCACTATGGAGCCTACCTGCCCTACGACCGCAGCAACAGCCAGATGATACAGAACTGGCGTTCGACCCAGAAGCGCGCCAATCTGAACGAAGGCCGCGAACGCCTCGGCATGGGTCTCTTCATGGCCCTCTACGCACAATATATCAAGAAGAATCCCGACGCAACCGACGAGATTTCCCCACACTTCCTCAACGTCTCGCTTGACCTCTACGCCAAGTACGTCCGCACGTTGCAGTCCGACAGCTACACGACCTACGACACGCCCTACCGCAACGAGAAGATCCGCATCTACAACTACCCGTGGGTGGCACACTTCTATTGCGAGATGTTCAAACTCACGCAAGACAAGCAGTTTTTGGCCGATGCCTATCGGACACAACAGGCCCAATACCGCGACGGTTCCATCGGCTTCTACGCCATTGATGTTCCCGCGGCCGAGCTCTACGGCCTCCTCCACGACAACGGCATGGCAGCCCAGGCCGACTCCCTGCTCGCCACCTACCGCCACGTCGCCGACCTCTACGTCAGCAACGGGATGCACTTCCCCAAGTCCGACGAGAATCATGGCCAAGGCATCGTCGCCCCCACCGTCCAGTTCCTGTGCGAAATCTACCAGCTCACGGGCGACCACCGATACCTCAACGGCGCGCGCGAACTGCTTCCCGCCCTCGAAGCCTTCAACGGACACCAGCCCTCGTGCCACCTGCACGAAATCGCCATCCGCCACTGGGACGGCTTCTACAACGGCCTGCCGCAGACGTGGGGCGACACCTTCCCGCACCATTGGAGCTGCATCACGGCCCAGGCCTTTGCCACTTTCGGCCAATGCACCAACGATGCCACCTACCTGCGCCGCGCCAAGGACTGTCTCATGGGCAACCTCCAGCTCTTCAACAACCAGGGCTTCGGCAGTGCCGCATGGATCTACCCCGACTACGTCAACGGCCAGGAGGCCCATCGCGCCAACCACTGCGCCAACGACCAGGACTGGGCGCTCGTCTATTTCCTCCTGCTACAGGACAAGGTCTTCAAGTGACCCGTTTTTATGGCCGATGGACATTGGCCGAAACCCCAACAGAATACAGCGATGGCGCACGGATTCCGATTTTTCCGTGCGCCATCGCATTTTTCGTCCGGGTCATTGGCCGATACCTCACTCCGCCATCCTCACCGCGCGGATTGCCTTGCCGAGGAACCGTTCCGTGCTCTCGACCGACGGCCGCGTGTAGAAATACAGGCTGTAGGCCAATGAATCTTTCGCGGCGAGTCCGCTTGTCCAATAGAAACCTGAGGTCTCGGCGCCCGTCAGCCTGCCCTCCTCGCGATAACCCGTTACGGGCAGGAAGATGCTGTTGCCGTTCTGGCCGATGACCCGGAATCCCGCCGTGCCGCCCACCGTATCGGCCGTCCACGTGCAACGCGTGCGCAATTCGTCCATCTCCGTGCGCGTCGGCATCCGCCACGGTGCGCCCCACAGGACGGTCGCCGCGTCATCATGGGTAGCGACTTCGCGTTGGCCGTCAACCACGCCGTATTTCGTTGACGTACAATATTTTGTAAAGTCATAGGCCGAGCCCTCGCAATGGCTGTAGCTCGCCCATGTGTAGTCCGTCTTGGCCGATGTCTCAGCCCACGCGAAGAGCTGTCCAGCCTCCTCCGGCCGATGGGCTCCGACGTTATATTCGGCCCACAACGTTCCGCTGGGCAGTCCCAGATCCACCGCGACACTTGCCTCGGGAATCGGCTCTGGCTCCAGCTCGTCGTCACCGCCGCATCCGGCAAAGAGTATTATACTTGCGGCCAATGCATTGGCCATAAAAACAGGAAAGTTTTTCATAAAAAAGGATATACGAACATTTTTAAATCTACCGGTTCCGCCACATGACGACATATTTCTTGTCCTCCTCAGTCAGATAAAAATCGGGATAGCGCTTGAAGTAGGCTTCACATTCGGCCATGTACTTCTTCACATATTCGGGGTTATAGTGACGAGCCTTTTCAACCATTCGTTTCCACCCGTCGGAATGCAGACCATCACGATTGTTCACAATGCGATTAATAATCTCCCAGCGGGCACCAACTCGTGGCTTGAGCGCACGATACGAGTGCCAGGCCATATCACTCAATACCCATCGGCCAAACTGCTTGATGAGGCACAGAGTCGTATAATCCGTCTCTTGGACAATGTTGTTTCGCAAATGCTGATAGCGCACCCAGGCAAAGGCTTGGCTGTCGGAAACCTGCATAATGTCATCGACCATCAGCCGATGGGTAATGCCCCTTTTCTCCCATTGGTCGGAACGATACGCGCAAACTTCCATTCCTTCCCGAAAAATGTAGAGTTCATCCTTCGTCCCTTTGTCTTCCATACAATCGTTCGGCATAGCGACGAAATGCTTCATCAAGGCGTAGAAACTGGTGTCGAACGCCGTCGAATCGGTCAGACAGATGTCCCATTCGGGAAATGCATCGAAAATCTCACGGACCCGCTGTTCCGTCGGTTCTGGAGAAATGAAACCGGCTGAACTCAAAGG
>CACZAY010000097.1 GCA_902779265.1 uncultured Bacteroidales bacterium
ACGTTTCCAACGTCGCTATAAAATGGACGACAAAGGATGAGCGACGCTGGAAGCATCGCCTCCTTGAAAACGGGTAGAGACGCGCCATGGCACGTCTCTACAGGGTCAAGGAGGCGAAATGTATCAAAAAGCATCTGTTTTTGGTATGAATTTGTGACGTGGAAGTGAAAAAATGGATGTAACTTTGTGCCGCGAAAAAACATGAACCGCATCTTCACTAAAAAACACATCAATCGTACAATGAAAAAGACAATCCACACGCTGCTCATCGGAGCCGCCTGCGCCTGCCCGACTTGGAGCATCGGCCAAGAACTACTTCCGTATCAGAATCCCGAACTCTCACCGCTGGAACGTGCACAAGACCTGTGCCGCCGCCTGACGCTGGAGGAGAAGTCGCTGTTGATGCTGGACGACTCGCCGGCCATCGAACGGCTGGGTATCAAGAACTTCAACTGGTGGAGCGAGGCCCTGCACGGTGTGGCCAACCAGGGGAACGTGACGGTCTATCCCGAACCGATCGGCATGGCGGCCTCGTGGAACGAGGAGCTGGTGCGCGAGGTCTTTGACGAGACGAGCGACGAGGCGCGTGCGGCCTACAACAAGTGGATGGCCGATGGTCATCGTGACCAGAGATTCCACTCGCTGTCGTTCTGGACGCCGAATGTGAACATCTTCCGTGACCCGCGCTGGGGCCGCGGCCAGGAGACCTACGGCGAGGACCCGTACCTGACGTCGCGCATGGGTGTGCAGGTGGTGAAGGGCCTGCAAGGGCCATCGGACACAAAATACAGGAAACTGTATGCCTGCGCCAAGCACTATGCCATCCACAGCGGTCCGGAGTGGGGCCGTCACGTGGACAACATCAACAACGTGTCGCCGCGTGACCTGTGGGAGACCTACATGCCGGCATTCAAGGCCTGCGTGCAGGAGGGCGACGTGCGCGAGGTGATGTGCGCCTACCAGCGATGGGACGATGAACCCTGTTGCGCCAACACCCGATTGCTGCAACGCATCCTGCGCGAGCAGTGGGGCTTCAAGTATATGGTCGTGTCGGACTGCGGCGCGGTGACCGACTTCTGGACGACCCACAAGACATCATCGACCCCACAACTGGCTGCCGCCAAGGGCGTCCTGGCCGGTACGGACGTGGAGTGCGGCTACAACTACGGCTACAAGCACCTGCCCGAGGCCGTCCGCGCGGGTCTGGTGAGCGAGCAGGAGGTGGACGAGAAGGTGATCCGCCTGCTTTCAGGCCGATTCGAGCTGGGCGAAATGGATGATCCGGCTCTTGTCCAATGGTCCCAGCTCGGCCCCGAGATACTGAACTGCAAGAAGCATCAGCTGACGGCACTCGAGATGGCGAGGCAGTCGATTGTCCTGCTGCACAACCGGGGCGAGGCGTTGCCATTGGCCAAAAAGGGAAAAATCGCGGTCATCGGTCCCAATGCGGACGACGACGTGCTGATGTGGGGCAACTATAACGGCACACCGAACCAGACGACAACGCTATTGGCCGGCATCCAGAAGAAGGTCGGCAAGGGCAAGGTGGTGACGTTCAAGGGCTGTGACCTGGTGAACGACAAGCGTCTGGTCTCGTTTTATGACCAATGTTCCTGCGACGGCAAAGTGGGCTTCAAGGGGACATTCTGGAATAACGGCCAACGCGAGGGAACGCCCGTGGCCACGCGCCAACACACGCGTCCCATCGACGTGACGACCTACGGCAACTATGCCTTTGCGCCGGGCGTGAACCTGACAGGCTTTTCCGGCCGATATGAAACGACATTCCGCCCGAAGGAGAGCGGCGAGGTGCTGCTCAACGTCGAGGGCTGTTCGTATTTCGAGGTCCTGGTCGATGGCGAGAGCAAGATGCGCCAACGCACCTGGCGCACGACCGACACGCGCACGATGCTCCAGGTGGAGGCCGGCAAGGAATACAGGATTGAAATCCTCTATGCCCAGGTGGAGAACTGGAACGCCAACCTGCGCGTCGATATCGGCCGCGAGGAGGACGTTGACTATGAAGAACTTATCGGCCGACTGAAAGGCGTTGAGACGGTCATCTTCGCCGGCGGCATTTCGGCCCGACTGGAGGGCGAAGAGATGCCCATCAATCTGCCGGGCTTCAAGGGCGGCGACCGCACGGACATCGAGCTTCCGGCCGTACAGCGCAACTTTCTGAAGGCCCTGCACGAGGCCGGCAAGCGGGTCATCTTCGTGAACTTCTCAGGCTCGGCCATGGCGCTGGTGCCCGAGGTCGAGAACTGCGATGCCATCGTCCAGGCGTGGTATCCGGGCGAACGTGGCGGTGAGGCATTGGCCGATGTCCTTTTCGGCGACTACAACCCGCAGGGCAAGCTGCCCGTGACGTTCTACAAGAACATTGGCCAACTTCCCGATTTCCAGGACTATAGCATGAGAGGGCGAACCTACCGCTATATGGCCGACGAGCCGCTCTTCGCCTTCGGACACGGCCTGAGCTACACGCGTTTCAATATCGGTGTGGCCAATGTGGAGCGCACGGGCGGGACAGTGACATTGGCCATCCCGGTCCAGAATACGGGCAAGCGCGAGGGCACGGAGGTGGTGCAGGTCTATCTGCGCCGCACGGACGACAACGAGGGTCCGATACGCACCCTGCGCGGCTGGGCACGCGTCAGCCTCAAGGCGGGCGAGAGCCGGACGGTCCGCATCGCATTGGCCAAGGAACAGCTCGAGACCTTCGACCCGGCGACCAACGAGATGCGCGTCATGCCGGGACAGTATGAAATCTTCTACGGAACGTCATCGGCCACACGCGACCTGAAGTGCGTGGATGTGACCTTGTGATTCAGGAGTCAACGGGAGTTAACGGGCGATACAAATATCTGTTTTTCCGTTAACTCCTGCTGACTCCACCAAAACGACATACAAACCCAACAGAAAATTTTTCCACTACGCAGAGAGGAACTTTACCGAAGGTTCATAATACCTTCATCGAAGGATGACGGAAAGTGAAGAACATCTGCAAAATGGGCAAATCGCAGAAAATTCATCTGCATTTGAAGAAAAACACAAAAAAATTCAAATATCAATGACTAAAACATTTATTACAAGTATCTTGTTATTTACCCTTGGAGCCACAACGGCATCACGGGCAGAAATCCATTTCCGTCTGGAGGGGAACATTGGCCAAGATGTGACCGACACGCTCAAAGTTCTTGACCAGAGTGATGTTGAAATGGAAGGCGGAATCATCATCGGCACGCTTTATATTGTTCATGGCGAGATTGTACCCTTCACCGGCACCCTCCCAGAGCCTACATCGGTCTATGCTTTTGGAAAGAAAAACTTGGAACACATTGTTCTGGCCGATGGCACAACACACCTTGAAGGAAAACTCAACGAATTCGGACGATATGATATCCTTCAGTCAGGAAACCCATTGGCCGAAGCAATGACCTGGATGTTGAAGGAACGAAACAGCGGAATTGAGCGTATGTTTTATCTGACAGACAGCCTTGGCGTGCCCACAAAGACGGCTTTGGCCGTTTCGGATGACAGTACCGCTATGCGCATCATGACGGCTCATGGCAACGACATTGTCGGTGCAAAATACCTAAAACATTGTGCCGATAACATCCAGCAATATTCACCGTATCGCGGACTTGAACTGCTGGACATGCTCAATCCGGAGTTTCTTGCAAGGTCTCCGTGGCTTCAAGAAAGGAGAGTGAAAATGCTGGGACAGGTGGCACAGACTTTGGAGGGCATGATGTTCTGGGATTTCTCAACGGAGCATGAAGGCAAAGCAACAAAATTGAGCGACTATGTGGGGCGTGGCCAATACGTACTCGTCGATTTTTGGGCATCTTGGCTACCCGAAGAGGTGCCGAACGTCGTTGCTGCCTACAAGAAATACAAGCGCAAAGGGCTACAGGTCGTAGGTGCCGCCATCGGTGAGCCTGCTGAACGTTCCATCGAATATGTCCGCAAGAATAAAATCCCCTATCCGCAGATGTATGGTGTCAATGAGGAGTCTCAGAAACTTTACGGTGTCCTTGGCCAACATCTCATCCTCTTCGGTCCCGATGGCAGAATCGTTGCTCGCGGACATGACCTGAGTGGGAAAATCGGCCAAAAACTGGAGGAGATTTTTAAATAAGATAATGAAATAAACTATCTATAACCAAAAGGCTCGCTCGGAGGAATGGAAGGTTCCTCGTTGCGAGAGAACGTAAAACAACATGAACAAAACAACATTACTCGTGCCGTTCCTATTGCTGGGCGCAGTGGCGGCGCAAGGCCAGAACCCCATCATCGGAGGACAGTTCTCGGCCGACCCAACTGCCAGGGTCTTTGACGGGCGGCTCTACCTCTACCCGTCACACGACATTCATCCATCGGCCAATCCGAATCAGAAGCAGGATTGGTTCTGCATGGCCGATTATCATTGTTTCTCGTCGGCCAACCTGACCGAGTGGACAGATCATGGTCGTATCCTTGACCAAACCGAGGTGCCCTGGGGCAACCCAACGGCCTTCTCGATGTGGGCGCCCGACTGCGTGAAGGGCAAGGACGGAAGGTATTATTTCTTCTTCCCCGATGCGCCAGCAGGCCCAGGTCGTGGTTTCGGTGTGGGTGTAGCTGTCAGCGATACTCCTTACGGACCCTTTGTGGCCGAACCAAAACAACTGGAGGGTGTGATGGGCATCGACCCATGCGTGCTTCAAACCAGCAAGGGCGAGAGTTACCTCTTCTGGGGCGGTGGCAATATCCGTGTTGCCAAGATGAACGACAACCTGTTGGCCCTGGCCGACGAGGAGTTGCAGAACCCTACCGAAGTGCCGTTCCGTATGCCAGGTGCTCCTGCTGCCGATGACAAGAAGTCGGGCAAGAAGGGTAAGAAAGATGCGCCAGCCGAGGCACCCCGTATGATGAAGTTCTACGGTCACAACATCGAGGGATTGCCAGAGGGATTCAAGGAGGGACCCTTTGCCTTCGAGCGCAACGGTAAGTTCTACCTCACCTTCCCTTGGGTGCGTGGCAAGAAAGAGAAGCCTACGGACAATCCGACCGAGACGTTGGCTTATGCCATGAGCGACAACCCGATGGGACCTTACGAGTTCAAGGGCATCATTATGGCCGAGTCGGCAACCGGTTGTTGGACCAACCACCACTCCATCGTTGAGTATCAGGGTCAATGGTACCTCTTCTATCATCACAACGACTATTCACCACGCTTCGACAAGAACCGTTCGGTATGTTGTGACTCGCTCTTCTTCAATGCCGACGGCACTATTCAGGAGGTGAAGCCTACCCGTCGTGGCGTCGGTGTGACCGATGGTCGTGGACAGGTACAGATGGACCGCTTCAGCACCATTGGTGGCGGTGCCTCGATTGCCTATATCGACACCACCAACTGCTTCTTGGGTTGGAAGACCATTTTGCCAGCAGGCGGATGGGTCACTTATAGCAACGTGCGTGTGCCCGAAGGTGATTATAAGGTGTGGGTGAGCACCGTCGGTTGGTTCGGTCGCGGACAAGTGCAGACCATCGACAAGACGCCTCTCAAACTCGAGGTATTGCCCCAGAAGAATGGTCTCGCTACCTTGAAACTCTCGAACCCAGCAGGTCAACCACAAGAGGTAGATTGGGTTTCGCTCAACGCGCGTCGCCCCTTGCAACCTGCCACCCGTGGCGGATTGGAGACAGGTGGTTACCGGAACCTCTTTGTCGAAGCAGGTTACCCCGCCGAGGAGGTCGAAAAGAAGCTTCAGGAGGTGTTCAACGATGTCTTCCGTAGCAAGAACAAGTGTTACTTTGAGGTTGGCAACGACATGGCCTACATCAGCGACATCAAGAACAAGGATGTCCGCACCGAGGGTATGTCCTACGGTATGATGATTGCCGTCCAGTTTGGCGAGAAGGATATCTTCGACCGCCTGTGGCGTTGGAGCAAGAAGTATATGCAGATGGAGGAGGGTCCGATGAAGGGCTACTTCCGTTGGTCGTGCAAGACCGACGGTACCGCCAATGCGCAAGGCCCTGCTTCGGACGGTGAACTCTACTTCATCACCTCGCTCATCTTTGCTTCCAACCGTTGGGGCAATGACGGCGAAATCAACTACCTCAAGGAGGCTCAATACATCCTCGACCAGGTGCAGCCACGCGAAGTGGAACAAGAGGTACGTTGGGGCGAGAATGGTCCGTTGGAGACTCCTCGCAAGGTGAAACGCACTATCTCGTTGATCGATCCTGAAACGAAGCTCATCACCTTCGTGCCTGGTGCCAACTATACCGACCCCTCTTATCACCTGCCAGCCTTCTACGAGGTCTGGGCGCGTTATGCTGAGGATGGTCGTGCCTCCTATTGGCGTGAGTGCGCTCGCAAGAGCCGTGAGTATCTGCACCGCAGTATTCATCCTTTGACTGGTCTCAACCCCGATTGCAACAAGTATGATGGCAGTTCTTTGTTCGACCCGAAAAAGAATGCCAACAACCGTCATCCATGGGCCGGCATGAATACCGCCTTCCGTTACGACTCTTGGCGTGTGCCTATGAACATTGCCCTCGACTATAGTTGGTCTTGTGCCGACCGTGTTTGGCAACAGAACTATGCCCATAAGATTCAGAACTTCCTCTACAGCGAGGGTCTGACCACTTTCGTTGACCAATACAACGTGGATGGCACCAAGCCCGAACGACTCTATCGTGCCGGCAACTTCCCCGAGAAGTTGCGTCACTCGGTCGGCTTCGTGGCAACGGCAGCCGCTGCCTCTATCTGTTGCTCGCATCCAATCAGTTACGAGTTCATCGACCACCTCTGGACCATGCCTCACCAGCCAGAGCCCGACGGTTTCTTCGATGCCTACTATGATGGTCTGTTGCGTCTCTTCGCCTTCATGCATCTGAGTGGTCACTACCGTGTCATCGAACGTACTCCACAGTTGCCTACTTACCTCAAACCTGTCGAGGGTGCCTATGCCAAAACGGATGAAGAGGGCTTCGTGCGTCGCTGGTTGATTCATGATCCAATCGACAAACCGAACCGCTCGAACACGGTCTTCGTCGATAGTTACTTGCGAGAGACTTTCCCTGCACCTATCGAGTGGAAGAAGAAGGACAAGGCATGGCATGGCTTTGATAGTCAGCTCTATAATGTCAAGTTGTACCGCTATTCGACTTGCACCGGTCAGCAGAAGTATGGTGTCATCTACTGGGTGACTACCGTCATCGAGTGCGATGAGGAGTTGAAGGATGTGCGTCTGGCCATCGGATCGAACTCTGCCTCCATGTGGTGGGTCGATGGACAGGAGGCAGCTATCCTTTCTGGCGACCGTCGTATGGTGCGTGACGACGCCGTTTCACGCCGTCTCACTTTGCACAAGGGCAAGAACGTCGTCACGGGTGCCATCATCAATGGTCCTGGCATGAGCGACTTCTGCGTGCGTCTGATAGATGATCAATTCCAACCAATCAAAAATGTCAAGATATGTTTACCATTATAAAAGAGCAGTTTAGGGAATCTACTATCGGTCTGAAAGCAGCCCTGCTCGCCGCTATTTCAATTTTCAATTTTCAATTATCGAATGCCCAGTCGGGAGCCCCCTGGATTCACGATCCATCGACCCTGGCCTATTGTGATGGCAAGTGGTACACCTTTGGTACCGGTGGCGGTGGCCTTATCTCGGAGGATGGTTGGAACTGGCACGGTGGTGCCATCCGTCCTGGTGGAGGTGCTGCTCCTGATGTCGTCAAGATTGGCAACCGTTACCTTGTATCGTTCAGCGGTACAGGCGGTGGCTTGGGTGGCGGTCACAACGGTCGCATCCTCACCATGTGGAACAAGACGCTCGACCCCACGTCCGAGAATTTCCATTACACCGAGGCGCAGGAGGTTGTTGCCTCCGATGGTGACGAGGACAACGATGCCATCGACCCAGGCCTTCTCTTGGATCCTGTGACGGGTCGCCTCTGGGTATCATACGGTACTTACTTTGGTCACATCCGTCTGGTCGAATTGGATCCCGAGACGGGTGGTCGCAAGGACGGTAACAAGATGATCGACATCGCCATCGACTGCGAGGCCACCGACCTCATCTACCGCGATGGCTGGTACTATCTCTTGGGCACGCACGGCACCTGCTGCGACGGTGTGAACTCTACCTATAATATTGTTGTTGGCCGTAGCCGTAGCGTCGAAGGTCCTTACATCGACAACGTCAATCGCCCTATGTTGCAGGGTGGCGGCAAGATGGTCATCAATGCGGGCGACCGCAAGACCGGTCCGGGGCACTTTGGTCGTACCATCATTGCCGATGGCGTCGAGGTGATGTCTTGCCATTATGAGGCCGACTACGACCTCTCGGGTCGTTCCACTCTCGGCATCCGTCCTTTGTTATGGGTCAAGGATTGGCCCGTAGCAGGAGACCGCCTTCGTGAAGGTACTTACGAGATTGAGTCGGAGCGTCGTGGCTATGCCTTGGAGTTGGCGGTCGATTTCGTCCGTCAGGAGGTCGCCCGTCAACGTCACTGGGGTCTCGACCCGAACGAAAAGATTAAGAAGTTGCCCGAACAGACGCTCGCCGATGTGCAGAAGGGTTGGCCTCAAGGCGATATCGCTGTCCGCGCCGGCGACTATATGTTCCGTCCTCACCAGAAGTGGACCGTCACCGCTGTGCCCGAAGCGGGCGGTTATCTGAGCAACCCTTACTTCAAGATCACCATTGCTGGTACCAACCGCGCTCTGTCTGTCTCGGAGGATTGCGAACTCACCACCGTAGCCGAATACACGGGTGCCCAGGAACAACTCTGGCGCATTGAGCAATGTACCGATGGCACGTTCCGCATCATGCCAAAACGTCTGCCCGGTTCGGCTGCCGACAATACGGAATATGTCCTCTATTCCGTTGCCGACAGTACCCCAATCCTGGCTAAATGGGACTTCCAGTCGGACAACTCCAAGTGGAAACTGCGCGAAATCCGATAAACGCCATTGGCCAACAACCTTACGACAAGGATGTCACTCAACGTGGCATCCTTTTTTTTTGGTCTGTCGGGCGGGGCAAAGGCATTGGCCAATAGAATAATAATCCAAGAAAGTGCGGTTCACTTGTCATTTATTCTGTTTTATGGCCAATGATTTGGAACAAACATACTAACAAGGCTATCTTTGCGCCGTGAATCAAGTAAAATCGAACAAAGAACTCAAAGAACTACACAGGTATGAGAAAGCAATTCATCCTCGCTGACAATCAGGATATCACCCGCGAAGGGTTGCGCGCCATCATCGGCCGCGTGCTGCCCGA
>CACZAY010000098.1 GCA_902779265.1 uncultured Bacteroidales bacterium
GGATGGCGTGCTGCCTCGCAGTCATGTGGTGTGAAGGTAAAATCGCCCTGCATATCCGGGTGCCCTATGACCTCAAACGGCCAGTCTGTGCCGCGTCCCACGCTGATGTCGGTCGCCTCAAACAGACATAGGCTGGGGTAGAGGCGGATGGCGTGGTCAGTGCGCAGGTTCGGCGATGGGGCAATCGGCAGTGAATAGTCGTCGCCATGGCGCCAGCCGGATACGGGAATGACGGTCAGCTGTGGGGCCTTGTCGCCCGTCCAGTGCTCTCCAATCATCATTTTGGCCAATTCTCCGAGGGTACAACCATGCAGCAACGGCACTTCGACCATGCCTACAAATGACTGGAAACGCGGATCGAGCACTGGTCCGTCAATCGTGTCATGCGGGTTGGGCCGGTCGAGTACGATGACCTCCGTGCCGCTCTCGCCGCAGGCCTGCAAAAGGTAGTAAAGCGTTGAAAGATAGGTGTAAAAGCGACAGCCGACATCTTGCACATCGAAAACGACGCAATCCACCTCTTGCAGCCACTCCTGCTGCGGCTTCTTGTTCTTGCCATAGAGCGAATAGACGGGCAGCGTCCGTTGTTTTTCGTATTGGCCGTCACACACCGCATCGCCTGCGCTCACCGTTCCCTTCAAGCCGTGTTCGGGCGTCATCAGAAAACGCACGTCAACGCCTCTCGTTATCAGGGTGTCGGCCAATGAAACCCATTGGCCATCAAAACGTTGCACGACCGATGTCTGGTTGACCAGCAGGGCGACCTTCTTGTCTTTCAGCAGGGGGAGATATTCGTCCATCCTCTCGGCTCCGGGTTGCGGTTTCTTGGCCAATGGTGCAGAAGTCCCGATTGGGGGCGCGGCCTCGCGGTTTTGCGCTGTGCAGGATGTCATCTGTACCAAAATGATAGCCAAAAGAGCCAAAAAAGAGGAAAACTTGAAATTCATTTTGTGAATCTTGAAAAAATTCGCTATATTTGCGCCGCAAAGTAAATGAAAAAAAATCATTTTGCAAAATTTCTCGTGTGAAAAATAGATAAAATGAAGAGCGCACTCGAAATTATCCGCCATTTTTATCCTGAAGATACGCCCTTGCGCCGGCTTCTCATCCAACATAGCACGCAGGTCCGCGACAAGGCACTTGCCATTTTGTCCAATCCCGAACTCGTGGGTCTGGACATCAATGTTCAGTTGGTCAACGATGGCGCGATGCTGCACGACATCGGCATCATTCGGTGCGATGCTCCGAGCATCCATTGCGAGGGGACGGAACCGTATCTGCTGCACGGAACCATCGGTGCGCGGATGCTACGCGAATTTGGGGCCGAAAATGGCGTGGATCTGGAGCCGTATGCCCGAATCTGCGAGCGGCACACTGGGGCCGGTCTGACCCGCGAGGATATCATCGGCCAAGACCTCCCGCTGCCACATGACAGGGACTTGTTGCCCGAGACGTTGGAGGAGAAATTGGTCTGTCTGGCCGACAAATTCTATTCGAAGTCGTCGCCCGACAAGGAGAAGCCGATGGAGCGCGTCCTGGCCTCGATGCGGAAGTTCGGGACTGGCACGGTCGAGCGTTTTGCCGAACTTTGTGACACGTTCCGCGTCCCGTTGGGCAATTCGTAAGGTTTATGGCCAATGGCACTGATTTTGCTGCACCATTGGCCGAAAAAATGAAAAAGAATTAAGGTAAACATAGCTGTTATGGCACAGAAACAAGACTATTATGAGGTGTTGGGCGTGAACAAAAACGCCACTGAAGAGGAAATCAAGAAAGCCTACAAGAAGTTGGCAATCAAATACCATCCGGACCGCCAGTCGGGCAAGTCGGATGAAGAGAAGAAAGAGGCCGAAGAGAAATTCAAGCAGTGCGCCGAGGCATACGAGGTGCTGAGCGACCAGAACAAGCGTGCCCGCTACGACCAGTTCGGATTCGAAGGTCTGGAAGGCGGCGGATTCGGTGGCGGCGGTGGAGCCGGTTTCGATCCGTTTGACATCTTCAACTCATTCTTTCATGGTGCTTCAGGCGGCGGTTTTAAGGTCAACTTCGGCGGCGGTGGGGGCTTCAGCAGCTTCTTCGGCGATGAGGATGAAGGCGGTTCTACGCGAGGTTCGAGCATCCGAGTTCGCGTCAAAGTATCGTTGGCCGATGTTCAAAACGGTGTCGAGAAACATCTGAAAGTCAAGAAATATGTGTCATGCCAGCACTGCAACGGTACGGGCGCGAAAGACGGCACGGAACTGGAGCGTTGTCCGAAGTGCTCAGGTCGTGGACGTCTCATCAAGCAGGTTCGCACGCTGTTCGGCGTTGGTCAGACAGAGGTCATCTGCCCCGACTGTCAGGGCACGGGCAAGCGAATCAAGACGCGCTGTTCGCATTGCAACGGCGAGGGCGTAGTGATGGGCGAGGAGACGATTACCGTCAAGATTCCGGCCGGCGTGGAGGATGGAATGCAGCTCAACCTTCAGGGCTATGGCAATGCCGGACGACGTGGCGGCGGCAAGGGCGACCTCTTCGTCTTGATTGAAGAGGAGAAGCAGGACACCTTCATCCGACAGGACAACATGCTGATCTATTCGCTGTTGCTCGACTTCCCGACGGCCGCTTTGGGTGGCGAGGTCGAAATCCCGTTGGTGAACGGCACACAGACCATCAAGATTGCTCCAGGCACGCAGCCCAACACGCAGATTCGTTTGGCCGGACAGGGTCTGCCGTCGGTCAACCGCTATGGCAAGGGCGATTTGATTGTCAATGTCGGCGTCTATGTGCCGGAGAAGCTCGACGATGATGAGAAGAAGCTCATCACCGAACTGAAGTCGCACAAGAACATCAACCCGACGCCGTCGCTCTTCGACAAGTTCCGTCAGAAGGTGCGTTCGATGTTCAGTTGATTTGAAGCAGAAAAAAGCATTTTCCCAACAATTCTCCTCGTGTTGAGGAGAATTCGGGAGGATGCAGATTGAAAGATATTTTTTTAGTACCAACTTTTTTATTCCCACTTTTCTAATAACCTTGAAAACGGACAGACAGAATCCGCGTAGCAGGTAGTTGCTTGTCTTTTTTGCGTACGACGGAAGGCTGTCGCCATTCAATGCTCTTTTGCTTATGTTAAGAAAAACTCGAATTGCATTGGCCATCGTCTTTTGGCTGTGCATCACCGTCCTTTTCCTCGATTTGACGGGTGCTACGCGACTTTGGTTCGGCTGGATGGCCAAAATCCAGTTCTTGCCTGCCGTGTTGGCGGCCAACGTCGGAGTTACGGTCCTTTGGGTTGTCGTCACGATGCTCATCGGCCGCATCTATTGTTCGGTGGTTTGTCCGCTGGGCGTCATGCAGGACGGCATGATTCATATGGCCGACTGGGTGTACCGTTTGCGCACGAAGAAGAAGATCGGCCGATACCATTTCTGGGCTCCACGCTGGACGCATTGGATGCGGTTGGCCATTCTGGCAGTGCTGTGCGTCGGCATCGTCGTGGGTGGCGGTTTTGTTGTCCAATGGCTCGCGCCTTACAGCTCCTACGGCCGCATCGCTACGTCGATTTTCCGTCCCGTTGCGCTTTGGGTGAACGACATTTTGGCCGATGCCGCTGCCGAGCGTGACAGTTTCGCGTTCTGGCACGTCACATGGACGCAGTTCGACCTCGCATTGCTTGTCACATCGGCCGTCACATTGGCCATCCTGATTGTGAGCACGATTGTCGGCGGCCGATTCTACTGCAACAACATCTGTCCGGTCGGCACGGTGTTGGGGCTGCTTGGCCGACGCGCCGTGCTGCGCATCCACATCGACGCCGACAAGTGCGTGAAGTGCGGTCTGTGCGAACATAAATGCAAGTCGATGGCCATCGATTCCAAGCGTTGCTTCGTCGATAATTCGCGTTGCATCGACTGCTTCAACTGCCTCGAGGTGTGCCACAAGGATGCTATCTCGTTCGGCAAGATAAAGGCATCGGCCACAACAACGAAAGATGAAAAGGTTACGGTCGATGCCACCCGTCGCACGATGTTGACCACGGCTGTGACATTGGCCGCAGCCTCGCAACTGAAGGCGGTCGATAAGGTGACCGACGGCGGATTGGCCGTCATCGAAGACAAGAAACGCTACGAGCGACAGACCCCGATATGCCCGCCTGGAGCATTGTCGCTCAAGAACCTGCAACAGCATTGCACGGGTTGCCAGTTGTGCGTGTCGGCATGTCCGAATGGCGTGCTGCACCCATCGACCGGCCTGCTGCACTATCTGCAGCCGACGATGAGCTACGAGGTGAACCATTGCCGTCCGGAGTGCCATGCGTGCAGCGATGTCTGTCCGGCCGGTGCAATCCTGCCGTTGGGCAAGACGCACGAAGAGAAGATGCAGCGCAAGTTGAGCCTGAAGATCGGCCGCGCCGTCTGGGTCCGCGAAAACTGCCTGCCGGTGGCGATGGATGAGAAGTGCGGCAACTGTGCGACACACTGTCCGACGGGCGCAATCACGATGGTTCCGTTGGGCGAAGATTCCGGCCCGAACGCATTGCGTGTGCCATCGGTCGATGACGAGAGGTGCATCGGCTGCGGTGCGTGCGAACATTTGTGTCCGGTGCGTCCATTCTCGGCCATCCACGTCGAGGGTATTGAAGTTCAACGCGAAATCTAATTGGCTATGAAACAGATTGATAGACGAGAATTTTTGAAGCGTTTCGGCACTGCGGCTGCTGTGGTCGGCGCGTCGGCAGCTCTTGAAAGTTGCACGGGCGGTGCTGGCACTAAGGTTGCGGCCGATGCCATGTTGGGAAGTGCCACATCGGGCGAGAAACCCATCGGCGAAATGACCTATCGACTGAATCAGAAGGGCGAAAAGGTGTCGCTGCTCGGCTACGGCATGATGCGTTTGCCAACCGTGCCGGGCGGTTCGACGCGGCCTGACGGCAACGACATCGACCAGGAGCGCGTCAACGAACTTGTCGACTATGCCATCGCGCACGGCGTGAACTACTTCGACACGAGTCCGGCCTATTGCAAGGGTCATTCGGAGGAGGCGACCGGTATCGCACTGCACCGCCATCCGCGCGAGAGCTACTACGTGGCCACGAAGCTGTCGAACTTCGCACCGCAGACGTGGTCGCGCGAGGCATCGCAGCAGATGTTCCGCAATTCGCTGAAGTTCCTGCAGGTCGATTACGTTGACTACCTGCTGCTGCACGCCATCGGCCAAGGCGGCATGGACAACTTCAACAGCCGATACATGAACAACGGCATCCTCGACTGGCTCGTCGAACAGAAGGAGAAGGGCTTGATCCGCAACCTCGGATTCTCGTTCCATGGCGACGTCGAGGTGTTCGACACGATGCTGAAGTGGATGGACGAAGGCAAATACCATTGGGACTTCGTGCAGATTCAGATGAACTACGTGGATTGGAAGCACGCCAAGGAGCAGAACCGCCGCAACGTCAACGCGGAATATCTGTACGGCGAACTGGCAAAGCGCAACATCCCGGTCGTCATCATGGAACCGCTTTTGGGCGGCCGACTGACCAAGATGCCCGTCCACATCGTCAACAATCTGCACCAACGTGACTCGCGCGGAAGTGTGGCCTCGTGGGCATTCCGTTTCTGCGGCACCTATCCGGGCGTGCTGACTGCGCTGTCGGGCATGACCTACATGGAGCACTTGCAGGACAACCTGCGCACTTTCTGTCCGCTGGAACCGCTCACCGACGACGATTTGGCCTACCTCGAAGAGATTGCACAGCTCTACCTGAAGTATCCGATTGTTCCGTGCAACGATTGTAAATACTGTATGCCGTGCCCATACGGATTGGACATCCCCGGCATCCTGCTGCACTACAACAAGATGGTCAACGAGGGCACAGTGCCCAACAATCTGCAGGACCCCGAGTACCAGCGTCTGCGCAAGCAATACCTCATCAGCTACGACCGCGCCGTGCCGTCGGTACGTCAGGCCGACCATTGCATCTCGTGTGGCATGTGTAGCCCGCATTGTCCGCAGAATATCCGCATTCCGCAGCAGCTGCACCGCATTGCCGAGCGTGTCGAGGAGTTGAGACGGAATGTCTGACCCAAATAATTGACGATAACAATTTTGAATATTGACCAATGCCCTATATTGAAGTAATAGACGTCTGCAAGCAGTATTCCGGACATACAGCTGTGGACCATGTATCCATGTCTGTTCCGGAGGGAAGCATCTATGGTCTGTTGGGCCCCAACGGTGCAGGCAAGACCTCTCTTATCCGAATCATCAACCGCATCACCCATGCCGACAGTGGCGAGGTGTTGATGTTGGGACGGCCAATGACCGATGCCGACGTGCGTCACATCGGCTATATGCCAGAAGAGCGTGGTCTCTACAAGAAAATGAAGGTCGTTGACCAAGTCCTCTATTTGGCACAGCTGCACGGTATGGCCAAGGCCGATGCCCGCAAGGCATTGGACGAATGGCTCCAGCGTTTTGACCTCACGCCATGGGCCGACAAGAAGTTGGAACAGCTCTCCAAGGGCATGGCCCAGAAGGTCCAGTTCATCTCGACCGTAATCCATCGGCCACCATTACTCATCTTTGACGAACCATTTTCGGGCTTCGACCCGCTCAATGCCGATATCCTGAAGCGGGAAATACTACGTCTCCGAGACGAGGGTGCCGCCATTCTCTTTTCGACCCACAACATGTCATCGGTCGAAGAAATCTGTCAAGAGATTACCCTTGTCAATCATGCCAAAGTCGTTTTGCAGGGCAAGGTCATGGACATCCGCCAGCAGTACAAGAAGAATATCTTTGAGGTGACGACCGTCGGCGGTGAGACGTTCCACTATTCGTTGAAGGAGGGCGAATCGGCCCACGATGCCATTGCCCATTTGAACGAGGAGTATGAGCTCGCGGGGTTCAAGGAGGTCTTGCCTTCCATGCATGATGTTTTTGTCGAAGCAGTAAAATAAAAGGATATGAATAGGACATTTCTAATCATCAAGCGCGAATATGTACAGGCGGTCTGCAAGAAGTCATTCATCATCACAACGATATTGGTCCCCATCCTGAGTATCGCCTTGTGTGGTCTGTTGCCGCATTTCCTCTCTCAGGCCAAGAGCGACGAGCAGAAGGTCGTGGCCGTCATCGACCAGACTCCGGGTTCTCCCTACGCCGCCCAGATCCAGGACAGTCAGGAATACCGCTATAACGTGATTGCCGGTGGTGTGGATGATGGCCAATGCGATTATCACGCCATTTATCGGGGCAGTGAGCAGAGCCTCTATGCCTTGGTCGTAATCCCGTCTGATTTTGACAAGAACACACAAGTCCATATCTACAGTGAAAAGAGTGTGAATGGCGGTTTGGAACGCGAAATTACCCATTCGCTGCGCAAGGCCGTACGTCAGCAGCGCATCCAGACCTCAGGCATCGACAGCCTGGAGCAGGTAATCAAGTATTGTACGCCCGAGATAACAACGGCCAATATCAAGTGGAGCAAGGAGGGGGAGGAGACAGTCTCATCGGCCGAAATAAGCATGTTTATTGGCCTTGGATTGGCCGGCCTTACCTATATGTTTGTCATCATCTATGGCGCCATGATCATGAACAACGTTGTGGAAGAGAAGACCAACCGCATCGTCGAGGTGATTGTTTCCACCTGCAAGCCATTCGAGCTGATGTTGGGCAAGATAGTCGGTGTCGCCCTTGTGGGACTTACGCAGATTGCCCTTTGGGCAGTCATTCTGAGTGTTGTGGGAGCGGTCTTCGGCATCACTTCGATGGCTGCGTCAATGGGAGAGATGTCTGGTGTGGCCGATGCGATGGCTGTCAGTTCCCTGCCGCAGGACAGCAGCCTCTACCACATTGTCGAGATATTGCTTGGCATCGACTATGCACAGATTCTGATCTGTTTCATCCTTTATTTCATCGGCGGATACCTGCTGTATGCCAGTTTGTTTGCCGCATTTGGCTCGGCCGTCGATCAGGCGAGCGATGCCTCCCAGTTCACGGGCCCGATTGTTATGGTCATGGTCTTTGCCCTCTATGCCGGCATGTTCTGTATGGAGAATCCAGATGCGCCATTGGCCTTTTGGTGTTCAATGATTCCGTTTACCTCGCCCGTGGTGATGATGATACGTTTGCCCTACGATCTGCCTTGGTACGAATTGGCCGGCAGCCTCGTGCTGCTCTACGCGACGGCTATCGGGCTGCTGTTCCTCTCTGCACGCATCTACCGTACGGGCATCCTGATGTACGGCCGCAAGTTCACCTTCCGCGAAATCCTCGGCTGGATTCGTTGATCCTACATTGAAGGGTTGTGGATTGGCCGAAATGGGGAGAGAAAATATGAAATAAGAATTAAGAATCAAGAGTTCTTGCCCCTTTTACTACTCTGAATAAAAGATTTTATGAGAAAGCTGTTTAATCTATTTTTGGCTGTGTTATTTTTCACATCGTGCAGCAAGTCCAGTGTGACCATCACGTGGAACGACGGCAAGGTCGTGACCACGCAGGTCAAGGGCGACCGCACGTTCCTTGTCGAGATTGACAAGGGGGCCAATGTCACCCTCGAATGCAACCTTCCGCCCGGCGAATGTCCGGTCATCCGTCTGCGCGGCAAGTCAAAGGGCAGTTTCACCTACAAGGCCGAACACACGAGCACCATTATCCTCGATGGTCTGAATCTCTCGGCCAAGGCAGGCAAGACGCCCCTCAACATCAAGAACAGGCGGACCACGACACTCCATTTGCTTCGTGGGACGGTCAACAAACTGCATGATGGTGCCCAGCCCGATGACTCGACATCGGCCAAAGACTGTATGCGTTGCAAGGGCGACCTAGTCATCACGGGCGACGGCGAACTCCAGCTCAAGGCGACCCACACGGGCAGCAAGGGCATGAAATGTTACGCCGACTTCGAGATGCGGTCCGGCCGATTGAAAATCACGACTACGGGCAACTACCTGCGCGAAATCACCGTCCGCAAGCCACCGAGGAACATTGGCCAACGACCACCCGTTCCTGTCGTTACTATGGCCAATGGCGATTCTGTCGCACCTCCTCCGCCACCGCCAACGCTGTATGGGGACGGCGCTTATCGCGGGCGGCGAACTGAAGGTCAGCACCTCTTCGCCCGGAGCCGAAGGATTTGAAGCCAAGAGCGGAATCACAATCACTGGCGGCAAGATTCACATCGAGGCCTATGACGACGGTCTCAACAGCAATGGCCCGATACTCATCACGGGTGGCGAAATTTATGCGTTGAGCACGCACAACGACGGTCTTGATACGAACTATGGCAAGGAGGGATGCTACACCCAGACGGGCGGCCGCGTCGAGCTCATTTCCCTTGCCGGACCGCCTGAAGAGAGCCTTGATACCGACTGGACGCCCATTACGCACGTAGGCGGAGATTTGATTGTCAAGCCAGATTTGCAAAAAGAGCCATTTTTCAACTTTCAACCTTAATTTTTGAAAAAAAATGGGTTTTTCTTTTTTGTTTTCGATTGCGCAGCCTACCTTTGCAGCGACTAAACTCTTAACTAATTTAAAATTAACCGTGTTATGATTGAGATTATCGGAAGTAATGCAGGCCTCGTCTGGACCGCCCTCAGTGCCGCCAATGGCCAGACTGGTAAGGCTTTGAAAAAGGCGACTAAGTTGAAGGATAAAGACCTCTACGCCGCCCTCGGATGGTTGGCTCGTGAAGGTAAGATCGCTATCGAGGCAGCCGGTGACGACATCGTCGTGACGCTGCTCTGATTCACAAGAAAAAAGCCGGTGCAAGTTCATTGCATCGGTTTTTTGTTTTTGGCCGATGGTGACCATCGGCCATTTCTCCGCGCTATTCTGAATGCGGATTCGCATTGCATTGGCCATAGACAATAAGTCCATTACGTTGGCCAATGTCCCGTCAACCATTTTCACCGTGTTATTTTTTCATAATTTTCCAGAAAATATTTGGTGGAAAAAGATTTTATTTATATCTTTGCCCCCGTGGTTGTGAAAAACACATCCATAGCTAATAGTATCAACACAATCAATAACCTTTAAAATTTACCATAACACAATCATGGTCAATCGTTTTATTCTTAACGAACTGAGTTATTTTGGAGCAGGCAGCCGCAAGGAACTGCCTGGAGTTGTTAACCGCCTGGGCTACAAGAAGGCTCTCGTCGTGACCGACAAGGATCTGGTCAAGTTCGGCGTGTGCAAGATGGTCACCGACGTGATGGACGAGGCTGGCATCCCGTACGAAATTTATAGCGACGTTGTGCCCAATCCGACTGTCACCAATGTAAAGAACGGCGTGGCTGCATTGGCCAAGAGCGGTGCTGACTTCCTCGTTGCAATTGGCGGTGGCTCAAGCATCGATACGGCCAAGGGCATCGGCATTGTGACCAACAACCCTGAGTTCTCGGACGTCGTAAGTCTTGAGGGCGTTGCTCCGACCAAGAAGAAGACTGTTCCGATCATCTGTTTCCCGACCACCGCAGGCACCGCAGCCGAGACGACCATCAACTACGTCATCATCGACGAGGAGAAGCACAAGAAGATGGTCTGCGTCGATCCGAACGACATTCCATATTGCGCCATCATCGACGCCGAGCTGATGTATTCTCTGCCAAAGGGAACCACCGCAGCAACGGGTCTTGATGCGTTGACTCATGCCATCGAAGGCTATATCACCAAGGCTGCCTGGGAGTTGTCTGATATGTTCGAAATCGAAGCTATCCGCCTCATCAACAAATACTTGCGTCTGGCAGTGTTCGACCCATCGAATCCAGTCGGCCGCGAGGGCATGGCATTGGCCCAGTATGTTGCAGGTATGGCATTCTCGAACGTCGGTCTGGGCGTTGTGCATGGCATGGCTCACCCGATGGGTTCATTGCACAACATTCCTCACGGTGTGGCCAATGCTTTGTTGTTGCCGACCATCATGGAATTCAATGCTCCGGTATGCCGCGACAAATATGTCGAAATTGCAAAGGCAATGGGTGCATATAAGGAGGGCATGACCAAGATTGAGGCTGCTCAGGCGGCTTGCGACGCTGTCCGTCAGTTGGCCGTTGAGGTAGGCATCCCACAGCATCTGTCGGAAATCGGAATCTTCGAGAAGGATATCGATGCATTGGCCGACCAGGCAATCGCCGATGTCTGCACGCCAGGAAATCCTCGCAAGGTTACTCGTGCCGATATCGTCGCCCTTTACAAGAAGGTCTTGTAAACCATTGGCCACGAAAACCAAAGTTAGAGTTTAAGTCACTGTATAAGTTAAGATAAACTTTTGTTTGAAAGAAGTCCTGTGCGTGATGCATCGGACTTCTTTTGGTTTTTGGAGTACGCGGCAATGGTGTGGCACAATTTTTTGGTCTAATAGTCTAGAAAGAAATCTAGCGAATCTTATGAGAAAAAATGCCAAGAAAAATCCCCGGCCTGCGAGTGCAAGTCGGGGATTCTTTTATAGTCACTTGGTAAAATTAGCCACCGAAGTTATCGAAGCGGATCATGTCGTCCTCAACACCGAGAGAGTGCAGGAGGTCGAGCACGGTCTTAGACATCATCGGAGGTCCGCAGAGGTAGTATTCACAATCCTCTGGTGCCTCATGCTGCTTCAGGTAGGTGTCGCCCATGACAGGTGCTACGAAGCCTGGAGTATATTTGATGCCTGCTGCATCGGCCTTTGGATCTGGACGGTCGAGTGCCAAGTGGAAGTGGAAGTTCGGGAAGTCCTTCTCCAACTGGAGGAAGTCGTCGAGGAATGGAATCTCCTCCAAGGCGCGCGCACCATAGAAGTAGTGCATTGGGCGCTTGCGATCCTCATCGGAAATGCCGTGACCCTTGAGCATGTGCATGATCTGCGCACGGAGAGGAGCCATACCGGCACCACCACCTACCCAAATCATCTCGCGCCCCGTACCATACTGTGGACGGAACTCACCGTAAGGGCCTGACATGATAACCTTGTCACCCGGCTTGAGCGAGAAGATGTAAGATGATGCAATACCTGGGTTAACATCCTGGAAGCCAGGACCTTGCTCCTTCGGTTTGAATGGAGGAGTAGCGATACGGACGTTCAGGGTAATGATATCGCCCTCGTCAGGATAGTTGGCCATAGAGTAAGCACGGACGGTTGGCTCTGGGTTCTTACACTTGAGAGGGAAGAGACCGAACTTCTGCCATGCTGGCAAGTAGGTGTCGCCAATGAGTGACTTGTCGAAGTCCTTGTCATAGTCGATGCAGTCGAATGCAGGGATGCGGATCTGAGCGTATGAACCTGGCTCGAAGTGCATGTGCTCGCCAGCTGGCAGAGCCACTTTGTACTCCTTGATGAAGGTTGCCACGTTCTTGTTGCCAATAACGGTGCACTCCCACTCCTTGACGCCGAATACGTCGTCAGGAACGATAATCTTGGCATTCTCCTTGATCTTCGACTGGCAGGCGAGACGATAGTGCTGCTTGATCTGCTTGCGGCTGAAGAAACCGACCTCAGTTGGCAGGATGTCGCCGGCGCCCTCTTCAATGATACACTTGCACTGACCGCACTTACCGCCGCCACCGCAGGCTGATGAAAGGAAGATACCGCCACTCTGCAGGGCAGCAAGGGCAGAAGTGCCGATACCGGCCTCAATCTGCTTCTTGCCGTTCACGTCGATGGTGATGTTGCCCGATGGAACGAGCCAGGCCTTGACGACGAGCAGCAGGGCTACGAGTAATAAAATTACAATCAGAAATACTACGATTGCGTATATGATAGTTTGTGTCATAATCTTAATTTACGATTTTAAGTTTAGTATTTCGATTAAAATTATAACTGTATGCCCGAGAAACTCAAGAAGGCAATTGCCATCAAGCCAGTGGCGATGAAGGTGATGCCCAAGCCCTTGAGTGGTGCAGGAATGTTGCTATAGGCCAATTTTTCGCGGATGGCTGCAATGCAGGCAATGGCGAAGAGCCAGCCGAGACCGCTGCCCAAGGCATAGACGGCTGCAAATCCGACATTCTCGAACTCCTTCTGCTGCATGAAGAGCGAACCGCCAAGGATGGCGCAGTTCACGGCGATCAGTGGCAGGAAGATGCCGAGTGAGCCGTAGAGGGCAGGGACATACTTGTCCAACAGGTAGTTGACCGGAAGTGTGACGAGCAGCACGAATGTAACTGCGGCACCGAGGCCAACGGCTGTCTTGACGGTCTTTGACACTGCAAGGTAAGAGCACATACCCAGGAAGAGCGCAAAGATCATATTGTCGATGAAAATCGACTTGACGAATAGATTCAAATATTCCATTTTGCTTTCTGTATTAAGGGTATATGATTATTATTTCTCCTGAAGGTCAGGATTCTTGCTACGCAGATACCAGATGATGCAACCGATCAGAATCAGGGCCGAAGTAGGCATGACAA
Source organism: uncultured Bacteroidales bacterium (assembly GCA_902779265.1). GTDB lineage: Bacteria > Bacteroidota > Bacteroidia > Bacteroidales > UBA3663 > Liminaster. Next base: position 13,375 of record CACZAY010000098.1, read on the forward strand.
AGATGCCGCAGTTCTGATAGCCGTCGTAGCCCGACTCGTTGACAAAGCGTGCAATGACGTCGATGCCGAAGAGTGTGCCCGAACCGAAGAACTCGCGGAACGTAGCCACGACAAACAGGATGATGGCATAGCCAAGTCCGTTGCCAAGACCATCGAGCAATGCTGGCCAAGGCTTGTTGCCGAGGGCGAAAGCCTCCAGACGACCCATCAGGATACAGTTGGTGATGATGAGGCCGACATAGACCGAAAGCTGCTTGCTCACTTCAAACGCGTAGGCTTTCAGAATCTGGTTGACCAAGATAACCAATGCGGCTACGACTACCAACTGAACGATGATTCGGATACGGTTAGGAATTGTGTTGCGCATCAGTGAGATAATCACGTTTGCGAAGGCCAATACGCAGGTGAGGGAGATGCCCATCACGAGGGCTGGCTTCATTTGGGTAGTGACGGCGAGCGCCGAGCAGATACCGAGAACCTGTACGACGACAGGGTTGTTTGTCCAAAGCGGACCGGTGAAGATACCGGGTTTCTTTTCTGCTGCCATAGTTATTCTGCAATTACAGGTTCAACATTCTGGATAGAATCACATACGGTGCTGTCGGCTGCGCAATCCTGAACCATGTTGCTCAGTGTGCCAATCTTCTCAAGTGCGGCCTTGTAGCCGGTCAATGAGTTGTTGACGATAAGGCTGACGCAGTCGGATGTCTTGGTAGCGCCGGTGATGGCATCTACCTGATCGGCACCGTTGGCTGCGGTCTTGCCCTGCTTGAGCACCTGGACAGGGGCGAACTGGCCATTTTGGAACACGTGCTTGCCTACGAAGGCTGCTGCAAACGCTGGGTCGTCCTTGATCTTGGCGCCCAAGCCTGCGGTTTCTGAAGCATGGTCGAACGATGCACCTGCGATGGTAGAGCCGTCGCTTTCAACTGAGATATAGCCCCAGACGGCATCCCACAAGCCTGAACCGTAAAGGCACATGATGTAGTAGGGCTTGCCGTTCACGTTGGCGATGAAGAGTGGCAGATTGGCATCGTCTTTAACCACGCCTGCCTTGAACTGCTGCTTGGCTACGATGTCGAAGGCATTGACGCCGGCGACCTCATCGCCCTTCACGTTCACAACGCTCATGTTGTTGTCCATGTCAAGCTCGTCCCAGATCTGGGCGGCATTCTCGAAAGTCACCTCCTTGCCCAGCACGCTGCTGATAGAGGAGAGGATCTGCTGCTTCTTCTCGTTGTCGCTGTTGGCCTTCTGCTGTGGAGCAAGACCTACGGCTGCCACCGTCAGCAATACTGCCACAAGCGCACAAAGCAAGGCAGCATAAATCACGGTATATACGTTACTGTTGCGATTCATAATACGTTATGCTTTAATGCGCTTTGCGCGCTTGTTGATATTAGCTTCTACTACATAATGGTCGATGAGCGGTGCTACGGCATTGCCCAACAGGACGGCCATCATTGCACCCTCAGGATAACCGGTGTTGTACATACGGATGATGATTACCATCACGCCGATGAAACAGCCGTAGATGAACTTGCCCGTATTGGTGCGGCAACCCGTCACTGGGTCGGTGGCCATGAAGACAGCGGCAAATGCGAATCCGCCGAGGCAGAGCTGCTGTGCTACAGTCGGAGCATTCTCGCTGAATGCGCCTACGATGGCCGACATGACTGCACCGCCGGCAAATACGCTGAGCATGATGCGCCATGAGGCAACCTTGGTGACGAGCAACAACAGGGCACCCAAGAGGATGGCTGCGGTCGAGGTCTCGGCGATGGAACCAGGGATGGTACCGATGAAGGCATCGAACGTAGAGAATGTCTCTGGGTTGAAGGTGTTGTCGGCAACTGCGGCCAATGGCGTTGCACCCGAGAAGCCGTCAACGACCTGTGTGCCCTCGATAGGAGAGTCGCACAGAGCCGAGCCGGTACGTACGAATACGGCATCGCCCGACATGGCCTTCGGATAGGCAAAGAATAGGAACGCGCGGGTAACGAGCGCAGGATTGAAGACGTTCATGCCCGTACCACCGAAGATCTCCTTGGCAAAGACAACTGAGAAAGCTGTTGCTACGGCAATCATCCAGAGTGGAGTGTTGACAGGAACAATCATAGGAATCAAGAGACCGGTGGCGAGGAAACCTTCGGCAACCTCCTCACGCTTGTAGGCAGCTACGGCCATTTCGATGCCGAGACCTACGACGTAGCTGACAACTACCTTAGGCAGGAAGGCTACGAAGCCATAGAGGAACTGCATGAACCAGCCGTCGTCGATGCCGAGGGCACGGTCATGTTGCAAACCTACGTTCCAGCAACCCATCAGGAGGGCAGGAACCAGGGCAAGGATGACCATGATGATGACACGCTTCGAATCGACCGAGTCGTGTACCTGTACACCCTTGCGGCCAGCGGTCTGGCGTGGTACGAAGAGGAAAGTGTGGAACGAGTCATAGACCGACCACAGGCTCTCGAACTTGCCACCCTTCTCGAAGTTGGGGGCAATCTTTTCGTGGATGAAATTATTTAACTTATTGCTCATATTACTCCATTTCTTTTCTGAGTTTAACAAGGCCATCGGCAATTACCTGCTGAACAGGTGTCTTGGAGGCATCAACAAACTCACAGAGGGCGAAGTCTTCAGGAGCAACCTCGTAGATGCCCAGAGCCTCCATCTTGTCGATGTTGTAGGTCAGGACAGCCTTGTAGAGCTCCTCTGGATAGATATCCATTGGGAAAACCTTCTCCCAGGTGCCACTTACGATGAGGGCACGTGGGCCACCCTTGAGACGGGCGTCGAGTGTCCACTTCTTGCTCTTGAACAAGCCGAAGAGACCGCTCAAACCTGTGTTGCTGGTAGAATAGCGGTTCAAGCCTGGGGTGATCCAGCCGAACAGCTCGTCGGTATCTCCACCATCAGGGATGACGGTAACGGTGTTGTCGAAGAAACCTACGACACCATCCTTGCCTGCATTCTGACCGGTGAGTACGTTGCCGGCGATGTAGCGCTGGGTGTACTCGACGTGCTTGACGTTGCCATCCAGGATGCTTGCCAATGTCTGACCAGGCAGAACCTTGGCATAAGCTGGAGTAACAACTTCGGAACCTGCTACGGTAATGGTGCGGGTGAAATCGACCTTGCCAGCCAAAGCACGACCCATGACGATGACGTCGAAGGCGCTGACGGTCCACACCTGCTCGCCCTTGTTGATAGGCTTGATGTGGTTAATCTGTACACCGACGTTACCTGCTGGGTGAGGACCTGCAAACTCGACGACCTCAGCGTTGTTCAACTGGAGCTTGCTGCCAGCCTTGGCGCCAACATATACCTTGCCAGCGGTGAGCTTGGCGAGGGCGCTGATGCCGCGCTGGAGGTCTTCCTCCTGACCCTTGACGACGAAAGCGAAGTCAGGGGCGAGGGGTGCAGTGTCCATAGCGGTGACGAAGATGTCACGTGGCTGTACCTCCGGATTGGCCACAACGTTGTATGGACGTTGCTTGATGAATGGCCAAACACCAGCATTCAGAAGGGCAGACTTGATTTCGTCGGCCGAGGCACTGGCGGGATTAACAGCGGGAAGTTCTACACTGGTGCCCTTGCCGTCGTTCACAACGACAACGCCAAGCACTTTGCGTCGCTCGCCACGCACGACATCCTCGACGGTGCCGCTGACAGGGCTTACGAACTTAATCTCTGGGTGAAGTTTGTCTGTAAAGAGCACGTCACCGGCCTTCACGGCTTCACCAGCCTTGACAACTACCTTTGGAGTTGAACCAACGAAATCGTCGGGTACGATGGTAACCTTGTCGGCTGCCTTCACACTGACGATTTTCTGTTCTGCTGCTCCGGCGAGGTTGATGTCCAGACCTTTGTTAAGCTTAATTAAACTTGCCATTTGTTTATTGATTGAATGGAAAATTAGTTGGCGAAAATAGTTTTCAAAGGATACGGTTTTTCCGCGATTCTTATATCGTTCGCGGCGCGAAGATAGTCATTTTTTACCACTGCGGACACGAAAACCGACTATATTTCGTTATTCTATTCGGGCGGCCGCCTTGAAAAGGTTGGTTTGAAAGTTTCAGTTTGCAAATTTTTGCGGCTAAAATCTTGTTTCATACCCAATTTTTTTGTAAATTTGCGGCCGAAAAATTCGATGAAATCAATTTCACGCATACATATTTTGATTGTGTGTCTGCTGTCGGCTTGGGCCGGTAGCAGTATGGTCGTATGTGCTCAGAACGAACCGCAGACGAGCATGTATTGGGCTGTGCCGACACTCTATAATCCGGCGGCCGTGGGCTGTGATTCGGCGTTGCATGTGTCTGCCTTCGACCGGATGCAGTGGGTGGGTGTGAAGAATGCGCCGCGGACGTTTTTTGCGTCATTGGACATGCCCTTTAAATTTAAAAAGGTGCGCAATGGCGTGGGAGCGATGGTGATGAACGACAAGGCTGGCCTTTTCAATACGACCCAGCTTGGCCTGCAATATTCCTACAGTTTGAATCTTGTTTATGGCCGATTAGCATTGGGCCTGCAGGCTGGTATGGTCAACCAGGGCTTTTCGGGTGGCGAAATCTACATCCCCGATGGCGATGCCTGGGACCCGTCGGCCGATGGGCTTCCGTCTGGAGATGTATCGGCCATGGCGTTCGACTGCGGCTTCGGTGCCTATTATGAATGGCGCTGGCTTTATGGAGGCTTGGGCGTCCAGCACTTGGCAGAAAGTACTATCGAACTGGACGAATATGCCTACACACAGCTGAAACGTGCATATTATTTTTCTGCCGGATGCAATATTCCCGTAAAACGGTCGTTATTTACGGTGCATCCCTCGCTTTTGGTCAAGACGACGCTGCAGGCCGTGCAGTATGACTACACGTTGCGGGCCACCTATGACCACAAGTTCTGGGGTGGCATGACCTATCGGCCGAAGGATGCTGTGGTCCTGATGGTTGGGGCCGATGTGGGTGCCATCCGCCTGGGATATGCCTACGATATCGGGATATCGCCATTGGCCAAAGCCTCAAATGGAAGTCACGAACTGATGGTGACCTATTCCTACAAGCTGGATCTGGACAAACAGAAGCAACATGCACACAAGTCCATCCGCATACTTTAATCGTGAAAATCAAACTGAAACAAGATAATGAAGAAGATTCTTCTGATTACAATGTCGGCAGTCGCTGTGAGTTGGCTCGGAACGTCGTGTTCCAAGTCGCTGAGCGGTGGCGGCGGTGGAGAAGTGACAGGTGTGCGTGGTCGCGCGTGGAACGAACCGCAGCCATACGGAATGGTGCTCGTCAAGCGCGGTTCCATGGAGATGGGCGCACAGAAGCAGGACAGCTTGTGGGGCGATCTGCCCGAGGCCAAGGGCATTTCGGTCGATGCTTTCTGGATGGACGAGAAGGAGGTGTCCAATGCCGTCTATCGCCAATTTGTTTACTATGTGCGCGACTCCATTATTCGCGAGCGTCTGGCCGACCCTGCCTACGGCGGCAACGATGAATATAAGATTGAGGAGGACAAGTACGGCGAACCCGTCACGCCGCACCTCAACTGGTCGAAGCCCATCCCGTGGCGCAAACCCAACGAGGACGAGCAGCGCGCCATCGAAAGCGTCTATAAGACCGACCCCATCACGGGCAAGAAGTATCTGGATGCCAAGCAGATGAACTACCGATATGAGGTCTATGACTACAAGGCATCGGCCCAACGCCGCTACCGTCTTGACCCCGAACGCCGCAATCTGAACACCGACATTCCGGTGAACTACGACGAGCAGGTGATGATTTCCAAGGATACGGCCTACATCGATGATGAGGGCAACATCAAGCGCGAGACCATCGAACGTCCGCTGTCCAGCGAATACGACTTCCTGAACACCTACATCGTCAATATTTTCCCCGACACGACCGTCTGGGTGAACGATTTTGCCAATGCCTACACCGAGCAGTATGCCCGCTATTATTTCTCCAGCCCGATTTACGACGATTATCCCGTGGTGGGCGTGAGCTGGGAGCAGGCTAATGCTTTCTGTGTGTGGCGCACGGAGTATCTGAAACAGAGCTACGGTATGCGTGGCGTGGATGTCGAGCCGTTCCGTCTGCCCACCGAGGCCGAATGGGAATATGCCGCACGTGCTGGCAACAACGACCAGAACTACAGTTGGAAAACCGACGTAGCACGCTCGGAGAAGGGTTGCTTCAACGGTAATTTCAAGCCGGGCGATGGCAACTATTCAAAGGATGGTTACATCATCACTTCGCCCGTCGGCGCCTATAGCTCGAACGATTTCGGCCTGTACGACATGTCGGGCAACGTGGCCGAGTGGACATCGACCGCATGGAGCGAGTCTGGCGTACATAGTGCGGCCGACATCAACCCTGATTATCAATACAATGCGGCCAAGGAGGATCCTTACCGACTGAAGCGCAAGGTCATTCGTGGCGGTTCGTGGAAGGATGCCAGCCACTACGTGCGTGCGGATGTGCGTACGTGGGAGTATCAGAATGAGCAGCGCTCGTTCATCGGCTTCCGTTGCGTGCGTACCTATTTGGGCAACAGCAAGGCCAATGTGAAGACCAATTCCGCCAAGAAGTCGTCGAAAGGCTCGTCCAGCGCGCCCAAGCAGCGTCCGCAGCGTTCAGCCGCAGGTGGCGGTGGCCGTAGCGTGCGTCGATAATGCCATCGGCCATAACCTACAGATAACAGAAAAATCCTGACCATAAATACATCATTGTCATGAAAATCAAGAAAAAATCGTTGTTGAATCCGAAAACGTTCAATTATCTCTATAGCATCGGTGCCTCCATCGTCATCTTGGGCGCATTGTTCAAGTTGTTGCACGTCACGGGTGCCGACATCATGCTCGTGTTGGGCATGGGCACCGAGGCGTTCATCTTCTTCATGTCGGCCTTCGACGAACCATCGCGCGAACCGAACTGGGAGAATGTCTATCCTGGCATCTACAACCAGACCCTCACGGGCGAGGAGAAGGCCACCATTGCCGAGCGTCGTGCCAAGCAGGAGGCTGCCCTCGAACAGGTTGCGGCCAATGCCGGTTCGCGTAGCAATAATAATAATGTGGGCGGCGGTGCGACCATCATCGGTGGTGGCAACTTGCCTGCGGGCGGAACCATCGTCATCGGCGGTGGGGTGGTGGCCAATGCTCCATCGGGCACAACGGAGTCCGTTACGGCCAATGCATCGGCCATGACCAATGCACCACTTGTCGCCAGCGGAAACATCGGCGTGACACCCGAGCAGGCCGACCAAGTGACCGCAGCTACCGAGAAGTATGTCAAGCAGTTGAACGACATCAATGCCGCATTGGAGAAACTTTCCGTGGCTATGTCGGGCGTGGGCGGCAACGAGAACTATGCAGAGCAGATAGGCCAGCTGAACCGCAACATCCAGGGTCTGAACACCATCTACGAAATCCAGCTGAAGAGCGTTTCATCGCAGCTTTCTACCATCGAGGAGGTGAACCGTGGCCTGAACAATATCCGTTCGCTCTACGAGAATGGTGCCAACGATAGTTACAAGATCCGTCAGGAGAGCGACCAATTGGCCCGTAACTTGCAACAGCTCAACGAGGTATATGCCCGTATGTTGCAGGCCATGACTACAAACATGAAATAATCCGTTATGAGCGCAAACAGCAACCGTCTGAGCCCGCGCCAGAAGATGATCAACCTGATGTACATCGTCTTCTTGGCTATGGT
>CACZAY010000099.1 GCA_902779265.1 uncultured Bacteroidales bacterium
TTGACAGAAATAGACTTTGGCCTTGGAATTATCAACATAACTCAGGAAAAGACGGGACTGCCCGTCTCCCTGAAGATGCCTTCCGACGTATACGATACCCTTGCGGCACATGTTAAAAATGATATACGTGCAACGGTTGACGGGTATGTCTTCCACTGCATGGTGGCTCCGTATGGACGTGTATCCACGAGTATAATACGACATGCCGTTAATGACAGTTTCTCTGCGGCAAAAGTCGACACAGCTGGTAAAAAGCATGGACCGCATGCTTTCCGTTCATCACTTGCAAGTTCTATGGTGAACGATGGCACTCCATATGAGGTGGTCAGAAGAATACTGGGGCATTCTGACCCTGACGTCATCAAGCATTATGCAAAAGTCGACATTGAAAACCTGAGGATGTGCTCAATAGACCCGCCGGCCCCAACCGGACGCTTTGGAAATTACCTCTCCGGCAAGGAGGTGGTACCCCATGTTTAATAGTATCTACGCGGATCATTTGTCACGGTATTACAGCTTGAGGAGTGACACTCTTAGCGATAGTGCAAGAAAACATGAGTTGTGTTACCTTCGCCGGTTCGACGCATATGTCGCCGAACAGCTGAAAACATATGGAGGTATTACGGAAGACTTCGTTAACGAGTGGGTGGGATCGCTTTCGGGGAAAAGCGGCTCTGTCGAAAATGAAGTGGTCGTCATACGTCAGTTCCTATCTTACCTTGGAGTATCCGGCGAATGTGTCTGCCTGCCAGTTGTCCCAAAGGTACGTGATGACTATGTACCTTACATTTTCAGTGACGAGGAGCTCAGCATCATTTTTACTTCGGCGGATAACATCGTTCTGAAAGATCCGAAAGCGGACCCATACATGACGATAGAGTTCCCGGTAATCATCAGATTACTCTACAGCTGCGGCCTTAGAGTTGGCGAAACGGTAAAAATAAGTATGCTGGATGTCGACCTGGATAACGGTATTCTCAGGATGCTGAACACAAAGGGCGACAAACACCGCCTCGTACCGATGTCATCTGCTATGGCGGACATCCTGACCAGATACTGTATGGCTATGGGACTCTATGGTAAAGACTCCGGATGGCTTTTTCCTTCCTCAAGGAACAACAAGCATATATCGGCCGAAGCGGTCAAGCGCAGGTTTAGTGCGATACTTATGGCTAATGGCATCCGTCTGGAAAATCGTAAAAAGCGTGAGAGAGGCCCATGTCTGCACTGTTTTCGACACGTCTTCGCGTTCAAGTCGTTCTCCCAGGCAGAACGGCAGGGAAGACATCTGGATGACTCCATTCCGTTCCTGTCCATATATCTTGGGCATGAAGGGATCAACGAAACTGCCAAGTATCTGAAATTCAGCAACGAGCTGTTTCCGGAATCCATCGACGCCTTCGGGGATTTTATAAGCGGGCTGCTGCCGGAGGTGGATTATGAGACGTAAAAAGAATTCGTTCTTAGACCACCTTGAATCCTATCTTAGCACCTATCTCCCGAAGGCAAAGGGTTTGTCGGATGCTACTATTGTCTCCTACAAAGCAACGTTCCGTATACTAATGGAATTTATGTACCTGGTAAAGGGTGTTCCCGCAGACAAAGTGAGTTTCAGCATGCTTGATGAGAAGCTCATCATTGAGTTTCTGAACTGGCTTGAGATAGCACGGGGATGCAGTATTTCAACCCGTAACCAGAGGCTTTCTGCCATTGCTGCATTCTCCATGTATGCGCAGAACAGGGACTTTGATGCGGCGGCAGGATTCAGGAACAGCGTCCTTAAAGTGCCGAGGAAGAAAGCTCCCCAAAAACGCAGGAGCTCCTTCACGCGGGACGAGGTCAAGGTCCTCTTTGAGCTTCCCAACTCCAGGACGGAAATAGGCCTGAGGGACAAGACTCTGCTGTGCTTCATGTATGCCAGTGGGACAAGAGCCAAGGAGGCTTGTGACCTGACAGTTGGTGATATTCAGTTCTACCCCGACAGGGCCGGCATCAACATACACGGGAAAGGACAGAAAATACGCAGAATCGGCATCCCCCTTGAGGCGTCTTTAATGTTAAAGAAATATATAGTTCACAGAGGCCTGGCCAACGATTTCGGAGCGCATGTTTTTTCCAGCCAAACACATGAACAAATGACTGTTTCATGCGTCGAAGAAATCTTTGCCAAATACATTGTCAAAGCGAAGCGCAAATATCCAGACCAGTTCAGGTACGATTACACGCCCCACTCAATGAGGCATACGACTGCTACGCCATCAATGACGCGAAGGATGCGAATGGCAATGCCACGGGTGGCGTCCAGTCGTATGATATGGCCAACCAATTCGCTAGTTTCCAGCGATTGGCCGTCACGGAAAAGAACCGTAACGACGAGTATAACCTGAACTTTTCGGGCAACTGGGATGATGTCGTCTATGGCGGTTTCACGCTCACAATCAATGATATGAATTCGGTCATCGAGAGTGACATGAACGAGGACTATGACTATGATTATGCGAACGAATACACGAATTATCTGAATGGTCTCGAAACGAAGGCGACGGGCATTGGCCTTAAACTGGGTGTAATTGTTAAGCCGGTCTATTTCTGGCGCATCGGTTTTGCGGCCCACACGCCTACGTGGTACAGGATGCAGGACTTCTTTTATGGCAAGATGGCCGGTTACAATGCCTGGAATCCAAACTATCAGAAAGCATTTGGCAACGATGACTATGCGAGCAGTGGGGTCGAAAACTACAAATACCGCTATCAGTCGCCGTGGCAGATGCAGGTGAGTTCCGCATGGGTCATTGGCAAAAAGGGTATTGTAAGCATTGAGGCCGATATGAAGGACTTCGAGACGCACCGCTTCAAGGCTCAGGACGGAGAGTGGAAGAGTGACAACCCGTATGCCGACCTGAACAGTGCTGTCAAGGACTACAACAAGTGGCAGATGACCTACAAGATAGGTGGCGAATACCGTGTGACCGACGTGTTCAGCGCACGATTGGGCATGGCCTACAGAACGTCGCCCTACAAGAGCGAGCTGTATGACCACCCGGAGTATTTCCGCAAGTGGGAGAATGACGACTATATGGGCGATGACAACACGCTGATCTTTGACAGCTGGTCGAAGCCGAACTACAATCTGCTGGGTGCGCAGGAGTATTATACTGCCGGTGTCGGCTGGACGGGTAACTGGTGGCACATCGACCTTTCGTGCATGGGCCATATCCGTCACGAGAAGATTGCTGCCTTCCCGACAACCTATGCGTTGGATTATGATCCCAACGAGGACGTGCTCTTCCTGAATGATGATCCGAGTGCGGGAGCAACATTGGCCACACACTGCAAGATGAAGAGCCGCACGCTGGCGTGGGATCTGACCATCGGACTGAAGTTTTAGGAAAAGAGTAGAGTTCGCGTGGAAAATTATCTAGATACACTTAACCCATCACAGAGGGCCGCCGTAGAGTACTGCGACGGCCCGCAGTTGGTTATTGCAGGCGCAGGTTCGGGCAAGACGCGTGTGCTGACGGTCAAGATTGCCCACCTGTTGAAAAACGGCTATCAGCCGAACGAAATCATCGCGCTGACCTTCACGAAGAAGGCGGCGACCGAGATGCAGGAGCGTATCCAGGCCATGGTGGGCGGCAAGTTGTCCCATCGGCTGTGGATGGGGACGTTCCACTCGCTGTTCAGCCGCATCCTGCGCCGAGAGGCCGAGCGCCTGGGCTTCAAGTCGGACTTTACGATCTATGACCAGCAGGATTCGCGCAATCTCGTCAAGACAATCATCAAGGAGATGGGATTGGACGAAAAACAGCAGTACAAGACCAATTCCGTCCACGGCCAGATCAGCAATGCGAAGAACAATCTGATTACGCCCGGGATGTATTCGGCCAATGCAGAGCTGATCCGTTATGATGCGCAGGCACGTCGGCCATTGATACACGAAATCTACCAGCGCTACTGGATGCGCTGCCGACAGGCCGGAGCAATGGACTTTGACGACCTGTTGCTCTATACGAACATCCTGTTCCGCGACCATCCAGACGTGCTCCAGTTCTATCAGGATTACTTCAAGTACGTCCTGGTCGATGAGTATCAGGACACGAACCGCGCGCAGCACCTCATCGTCGAGCAGCTGGTACGCACCCACAAGCATCTGATGGTCGTGGGCGACGACGCGCAGTCCATCTATTCGTTCCGTGGGGCCAATATCCGCAACATCCTTGACCTTCGCACGCAGATTCCCGAGACGCGCCTATTCAAGCTCGAACAGAATTATCGCAGTACACAGAATATTGTGGATGCGGCCAATAGCCTTATTGCCAAGAACCGCGAGCAGATACAGAAGACCATCTTCAGTGAGAAGGAACGAGGGTCATTGCTGCGGCTCACGCGCTGTTACAGCGACCTGGAGGAGAGCTACCAGACGGCCCAGCGCATCCAGTCCCTGCACGACGATGGGGGAACGCCCTTCCGCGACATCGCCATCCTGTACCGCACCAACGCGCAGAGCCGTGCGCAGCAGGAAGCTCTGCGCAAACGGAGCATCGAATACCGCGTCTTCGGCGGCCTCTCGTTCTACCAGCGCGCTGAGGTCAAGGATGTCGTTGCCATCCTGCGCCTCATCGTCAATCCGAGCGACGAAGAGTCGTTCCGGCGCGTGTTGAAGGCTGTCCCGTTCGGCATCGGCGAGACGACCATCGGCAAGATCGGGCAGGCTGTGTCATTGGCCAATGCCCAAAACCAACCGCTCAGTTTCTTTGATGTCTTGGCCAATCCGGATGCCTACGTCGCCGTCAATAGCGGCACGAAGAGCAAGTTGGCACGTTTTTACGAGACGCTCGCCGATTGCCGCGTATTTGCCGGGAAGAACAACGTCTATGACACGGCGGTGGAGGCCGTGCGGAGGTTCCGCTACAACGAGGTATTGGCCGCAGACACCTCCATCGAGGGAATGTCGCGCAAGGAGAATGTGCAGGAGCTGCTCGACTCCATCCAGCAGGCCGTCATTGACCAGCGCGAGGCCGGCGACGGCGACTTGACCATCACGGAATATCTCTCGACCATCTCTCTCGACGAACCCGACCCGCAGGGCGAAGAGACGGTGCAGGACTATGTCTCTCTCATGACCATCCACCAGGCCAAGGGTCTGGAATTCAAGAACGTATTCATCGTCGGTGTGGAGGAAAACCTGCTGCCGTCCGACATGTCAATCGACGAGCCGAGCGGAGTGGAGGAGGAACGGCGACTCTTCTACGTGGCCATCACCCGTGCCGAGGAGAACTGCTACCTATCCTATGCCACAAGCCGGTTCCGCAACGGCAAGAGCCAGATCAGCCAACCGTCGCGCTTCCTGAAGGACATCGATGCGCGGTACATCCAGCGCGAGGGGGCGTCGTCCCTGCCGGATTATGCGGCCAATGGTGGCGGCTCGTTCGACGACTACACCAGCCGTTCGTCGCGCACGTTCAGCAACGGCAGCTACGCCAATCCGTTCGAGTCGAAGAGGTCTGTCGCATCGGCCAATGCCACAATCCAGCCCCGCCGCTCGCCGCTTGATCTGGACCATCCGCGCAAGGTAGCCACCTACAGCGACCCGATTCCCGAGGTCACTGCGCTGACCTATGGCGGCCAACGGCTCCAGTCGGGTACCCGCATCCAGCACGACCGTTTCGGACAGGGGACAATTACGGCCCTGTCGGGCGGTGGCGGTAACGAGCGCATCACGGTCCATTTTGACACGATGGGCGACAAGACGCTGCTGCTGAAATTCGCGAAATTTACGTTGGTCGAGTGACATTGGCCAAAAAAACGCACGTAAGATTTGGAACTGTCACAAAAAAGACGTATCTTTGCGGCCGAAATAAAGACATTGGCCTCGTAGCTTAGCTGAATAGAGCGTCAGATTCCGGTTCTGAAGGTCGCGGGTTTGAATCCCTCCGAGGTCACAATAATGAACAATGAAGGAAGGCATATCAACGAGTTTTGATATGCCTTTTTTGATACAACCCAAACAATCTCCATCCTTATGCAAGTCAGAATCGAAGAGTCGTGGCGGCGCGTTCTGCAACCACAGTTCGACAGCGCCTATTTCGAGTTGTTGACCGACTATGTGCGCCGCGCCTACCAGACGAGTGTGGTCTATCCGCCGGCAGGGAAGATTTTCGAGGCATTCAACCGCACGCCGTTCGACAAGGTCAAGGTGGTCATCATTGGCCAAGACCCTTATCACGAGCCCGGGCAGGCGCACGGCCTCTGTTTTTCGGTTCAGCCCGGCGTGCAGGTTCCGCCGTCGTTGGTCAATATATATAAGGAGTTGGCCGATGAATTTCATCTCGACTACAGCCGTCGGAACGGCGACCTGACGCATTGGGCCGACCAGGGCGTCCTGCTGCTCAACGCGACGCTCACGGTCCAGGCCGGTATGGCCGGAAGTCATCAGGGTAAGGGTTGGGAGACCTTTACCGATGCGGCCATCGAGGCGCTCGCCCGTCAGCGCGAACACATTGTTTTCCTCCTGTGGGGCAGTTATGCGCGGCAGAAGGGTCGCGTCATTGACCGCCGGCGCCATCTTGTGCTCGAAGCCCCGCATCCGTCGCCGTTGTCGGCCTATCGCGGCTTTTTCGGGTGCAGGCACTTTTTGTTGGCCAATGAATATCTGCAACAACATGGACAGGAACCGATAATATGGTAACCGTACTCAGCATCACGGGCAGCGACGGCACGGGCGGCGCAGGCGTTCAGGCCGACGTGCAGACCATCACGGCGATGGGCGGCAGGGCCTTGTCGGCCGTGACGTGCCTGTCGGTGCTGCATCCGACGCAGGGTCTCGCCCTTCACGACGTCCCGACGGAACTGGTCATTGGCCAAGTCCAGGCTCTCATTACGACCTTCCATCCTGCGGTTGTCAAGGTCGGCCTGGTGCGTGATGCTGAGACGATACGGGCCTTACGCGACGAACTGGCCGGATGCCGTCAGCTGGTGTGTGACCCGGGTCTGCTCTCCGTGCGTGGTACGCATCTTGTCGGAGCCGATGCCGTCAGCGCCTTCCGCCGTTATCTGTTGCCCGAAGCGACATTGGCCATCATGCGGTGTGACGAGGTCGAAATGTTGCTTGACACGCGCATCCAGAGCGATGAGGATATGTTGAGGGCCGCCCGGACACTCAACGAGATGGGGGCAAGGTGGGTCCTCTTGCGCGGCGGACGGCACTATCAGGACCGACTCACGGCTCTCCTGTATGGTGAGGGCAATGGCCGATTCTTTTCGTCGCTCAATACCGAGGGCTGGATGCAGCACGGCGTGGGTGGAGCCATGTCATCGGCCATAGCTACACGGCTTGCCATGGGCGACGATGTTCCGACCGCCGTACACCGCGCGCACGATTACATGCACAATCAGGTGATTTTTTCTTCGGCCAATGCCGGGGACCGACTCCGTCCTGCCGACCTCTACGACCAGTTTCTTGACCTCGTTTCCCAGTATTATGCCACGGCGCATAATGTCCAGTTCTACGCCGACCGGCTCAACATTTCGACGCGCTATCTGTCGAAGATTACGGCCAATGTCTCGGCCCAGACCCCGAAACAGGTCATCGATGGCTATCTCATGCACGAGGCCAAGGTCCTGCTCGAATCGACCCGCCTGACGGTGCAGGAAATCTCCATCAAGCTCGGATTCATGACCCAGGCGCATTTCTGCCGGTTCTTCCGCGCCATCGAGGGCCGCACGCCTAAGGACTACCGCAGCTGAGGAATCCTGAACCCGCCAAAAATAACGAGACGTCGCTCCATCTGAGTGACGTCTCGTCTTTGTTTCGTGTGTCATTGGCCAATGTCCCTTACAGCCCGAACTTCGCGTAGAAGTCGCGTTCGGCGATGACCTCGACGCCCAGTTGCCGCGCCTTGTCGAGCTTGTTCTGGCCGGGAGCATCGCCCGTAACGACGTAGTTCACCTTGCCCGACACCGAGCCGACATATTTCGCGCCGTGGCCGATGAAGAAGTCCTTGATCTCGTCGCGCTTGAAGCGGTATGACGTGCCGGTGAAGATGATGGTCAGACCGTCGAGCGACGTGCCGAGCTTTTCGGCTGCCTGATAGGTCGTGTTGATGGCCAATGTGCCGTCCCACAAGCATGAATAGTCGCTCAAATCGGCCTCCAGGATGTTATTGGCCATGATTTCGCCGATGCCGTCGATGAGCAGTAGTTCGTCCAACGTGGCGTGGCGGAAGGCGTCGAGCGAACCGAAATGCTCGGCCAGCTGTTTGCCCGTAATCTTGCCGACGCCGTCGATGCCGAGTCCGCCGATGATGCGGTCGAGCGTCAGCGTCTGGACGCTCTGCTGCACGCCGTCGAGCATCTGCGCGATCTTCTTTTCGGCATAGCCGTCGCCCAATTTCTCTTGCAGGAAATCCGCGTAGCTGGCGCAGAAGATGTCGCCCTCGAACGACTTCGCATCAGCCACAAACACGCGGTAGAGGTCGTTGACCGAGGCCACATCGAGACGGTCGTAGAGGTCGGCCAAGACCTCTGGCCCGAGTCCCTTGATGTTGGCGCAGTCCTTGCCGCACCAGTATTCGAGCCGCTGGATGGCCTGTTCGCGGCAATGGTGGTTCGGACAGATCCAGTATTCGCCCTTGCGCTCCAGTGCCGTGCCGCAGCATGGACACGTGGTCGGGAAGGTTATGGCCGATGTCTCGACCGCTTCGGCCGCATTTCGCGCGTCGTCCAGCCCCGTGACCTGCGGGATGACCTCGCCGGCCTTCTGCACGAAGACGTAGCTGCCGATGGTGAGTCCGAGCTGACGGATGTAGCTCTCATTGTTCAACGTG
>CACZAY010000100.1 GCA_902779265.1 uncultured Bacteroidales bacterium
GAGTTTCTGGCTCTTTGCCGATGCCGAGGGCGTGCTCCGTTTCATGGGTCTGCGCGACGAGCTGATGGCCGATGGCTTGGTCTATCTGCGCATCACGGGCGGACTGTCGTTCTGTCAGGCAATCTCGTTGGCCTTCAGTGCATCATTGCGCTCGGCCGACAAGGCTGCATGGCCGATGGTCGTCACCTTGATTGCCAATGTGCTCAACGTGGTGGGCAACTACGCGCTTATCTTCGGACATTGGGGCTGTCCCGCAATGGGCGTCGAGGGTGCCGCATGGAGCACGGCTCTGAGTCGCGTAGTGGCGATGGTGCTGTTGGCCGTAATCCACACTCGGGTTCACATCCAGAAATATCCGAAAGAGTGGTTCCGTCCCTTCCCGTGGCGCGAGTTGCGCAACCTTTTCCACATCGGCATTCCGGCCATGAGCGAGGAGTTGAGCTACAGCCTTTCGCAGATTGTGGTCACCTACTTCATTAACCAGATCAGCAACGAGGCATTGGCCGCGCGTACCTATTGCGTCAACATCGTGATGTTCGGCTACCTCTTCTGCCTCAGCATCACGCAGGGCGGCGACATTCTGGTGGGCCATCTCGTCGGCCAGAACCGCTATCGTGCGGCCTACACTCTTGGTAACTATTTCATGCGGCAGTCGATGCGTGTCACGTTGACCTGCTCGGCCATCATCGCCGCCTTGGGCTATCCCATCCTGACGGCGTTGACCGACAATGCCGAGATTGTGCAGATGGGTGTCTGGGTGCTGGTCATCGACTGGTTTCTGGAAATCGGCCGTGTGCGCAACGTCTTTGCTTGCGGTACGCTGCGGGCTGCGGGCGATGCCATCTATCCGGTCATCATCGGCATCATCTTCCAATGGACGGTGGCTGTCGGCATCAGCTATCTGTTGGGCATCCCGCTCGGGTTTGGACTGCTCGGCATGTGGGTCGGCTTTGCGCTCGACGAGAATATCCGTGGCGTCGTCCTTATGCGCCGTTGGCACTCCATGCGCTGGACGGGCAAGAATTTCGCCGTGTGAGGCGTGCGACCCCCTCCAACCACCCCGAGGGGAGGCTGGATTCCGAGTTTTCCACATCGGCCGTGGATAAGTTGGCCAAAAATGCCATTTTTCGCGTTATTCACACGTTTATGCACCGCGAAATGCCACTTTTCAACAGTTATCAACTCGCGTAGCGGTGAATTGTTGAAAAGCATAAGGAATGAAAATGCGCGTCAAACAGCGTAAAACGATGGCCGAACGGAATAATTCCGCTACATTTGCAAGTCGTACAACAAATCTTCCAATCGCGTGACAACACCGCCCGACTACATCATCTGGAAAATCACTGAGAGCGAAGAGCAGCTCCGCTCTGAACTGCAACACCCCGAACTCTTCGCAGCCAAGACTGCCAACCTTAAGCCGGGCAGCCGCCGTATGCTCGAAGTGCTGGCCGTGCGCCGCGCGCTGAAGGAACTGCTCTACGGCGAGGAGCGCGAGGTGCTCTATACGGCCGATGGTGCTCCGTTCTTGGCCGATGGACCGCACATCAGCATCAGCCACACCGACGGATATGCCGCCGTCATCGCGGCCGACAGGCCCGTCGGCATCGACATCGAGCGCATCGGAAGTCGCGTAGAGCGTGTCGTGAGCCGCTTCCTGCGTCCCGAAGAGGAGGTCGTGCTGCGTCTGGCGGCCAGCGAATGCGGCCAACCGCTTTTGCCCTTCCATCTGGCATGGAGCGCGAAGGAGGCCGCTTTCAAGGTGTTGGGCAACGACTTCTACGACCTTCAGCGCCTCACCACCGTGCAGCACATCGACTGGGCGCACCGCACGCTGCTTTTGGGTGTCGATGGCCGATGCGCCCCGCTACAGATTCATTTCGACATGACGGACGACTACGTGCTGGCTTGGGTCATGCAGGATGAATGTCATCGGACATAAAAAACATCGGCCATCAGAACAATCTCTGACAGCCGATTATTTTTTTCACTTCGTGCTATGTTCAGAACGTCAGGCGCAGACCCACGCCCATCGCGCGCTCGTGCGTCTCGCGGTCGGAAAGCAAATTCACGCTTGGCTCCAATGAAACGCCGCCCACGCGGTATTCCGACACAGGCAGTCCCACCTCGTTGATGTGCATGATTTCCGCGCGTGTCTTTTCACATTTTCGATATAAAATGCTGCCTACATAATAGCTGATACCACCCTCCACGATGCTTGCTATACTTGTGTTTTTAAGTCTGTTACGCGCACTATTATTAGAATCGTTATGCGGACTTGAAGAAATACCCAAACCAGTGATTCCGACGATGATGCTGATTGTACCATAAATCTTGCAGAACCGCATCCATCCGTTCAGATGCCACTGCCGGTCCACCAATCGGCTGTATTCCCTGCTTTTGTCACAGTACGTATGGTTGATGTAGAAATCTTCGTTCACCTGCTCAATCCGGTCGTAGGCCCGGGTGATGGCCGATGGTGCTCCCACGGCCGGAACCTTTTCCATGCGAATATTACCACGGCGCACCTCTTTGACCTTCTGTTTCGAAATCAGGTATTCAAAATCTTCGTCACCAAGGCGATAATAATAGTTCTCGCTATCTTCATTATAGATATGGCCAACGATGCGTACGCCATTCTTCAACACAATCACATCTTTGCCCGTCTCCTGGGCGCACAATGGCACAACCGCCGCAAACACCAGCAGGCAGATTGTCAACAAAAAACTCTTCATAAGTTTGTTTTGGGCCAATGTCTTGTGTAAGATTTTTCATGGCCAATGCTGCACGTTCCGGCCCGATTCACGCGCTCATTGGCATTTTCAGGGCGCAAAGATACAAATAAAACGTGTTTTACCCCCCCCCGTTAACATTTGTTAACTTTCCGACGCCACAGAATCCATAATATTTCACTACATTTGCACGCTGTTTGTCATGACAGCATTACACATTATCTAAACAAATCAAAAAATCCTACCTATAGGCCCGGCAATCCCAATCCGATTATCAAAATAGAAACCTACACCTACTGAAATAATAAAATCGCCAGAAACTTTTTGCAAGTTTCTGGCGATTGCTTGATTGAAGTCTTTCGCGCCGAAGGTCATTGGCCATAAAAACGACCTTATAACCTTACGACCGCAAAAGATCACATTACATGTTCATGCCGCCGTCAATCTGGATGACCTGGCCGGTGACGTAGCTTGACATGTCGCTGGCGAGGAAGACGCAGACATTGGCGATATCCTCGACCTGACCACCACGGCGCAACGGAATCTTCTTCATCCACTCGTCACGTACGGCCTGTGGCAGCTGGGCAGTCATGGCCGTCTCGATGAAGCCAGGAGCAACGGCGTTGGCGCGGATGCCCTTAGGACCCATTTCCTGTGCGATGGACTTGGCCAAGCCAATCATACCGGCCTTCGATGCCGAGTAGTTGCACTGGCCAGCATTGCCGTGAACGCCGACAACCGACGACATGTTGATGATTGAACCGCCCTTCTGACGCATCATGATTGGGGTGATGGCGTGGATGAAGTTGAATGCCGACTTCAGGTTGACGTTGATGACAGCGTCCCACTGAGCCTCGCTCATGCGGAGCATCAGGCCGTCCTTCGTGATACCGGCATTGTTGACCAGAATGTCAATGTGGCCGAACTCCTCCTTGATTTTGTTCACAACCTCTTCGGTCTGGGCGAAATCGGCCGCATTCGATGCATAGCCGATGCACTTCACGCCATGGGCAGCGATCTCCTCGGCAGCCTTGTTGATGTTGGCGAGATGCTCGTCATTGAGGGCGAGGTCGGTGAAAGCGATGTCGCAGCCTTCTGCGGCGAACTTGTGGGCGATGGCGTTGCCAATGCCGCGTGCAGCACCAGTGATGAGTGCTACTTTTCCTTCAAGCAGTTTCATAAATAAATTGGTTTTAGGTGAATTTTATTCTTCAGTTAATGGCCGATGTCCATGCCCCACGACGGGCTGGCTCAGGATGCCATAGAAAATCATGTTGAAGATGGACTGACGCAGGCGGTTGGTCGGCACGCCGAGCGCGGTGAACTGGCCACGGATGTTGGGCAAATCCAGGCCGCGCAGGGCGTAGTGGATGGTCACCGCCACGACCGACGCGTTGTCGATGTCGAACGTACCTTCGTCCAGACCCTGTTGCAGGATGCTGCGCAGGATAGTCAGTTCGCGCACGTCGAGACGGCGGCGCGCGTGTTCCAATTTGAGCACGTCACGGAAGAAGGCGGCCTTCAGCGAGCCGTTGCGCACCACCGTCTCCTTGACCTGCTCCAGGCGGCACAGGATGTAGCGCTTCAGCTTCTCATCGGCCGAAATCTCCAGCCCCATGATCTCCTCGATGTGATCGATGATGCGGCTGGTCTCCTGATCGACGACGGCCATGAAGACGTCGGACTTCGACTTGAAGTAGGTGTAAAGCGTGCGGCGGCCCTTGCCCGACAACTCCGCAATCTCGTTCATCGTGGTGTTGTCGAATCCCTTGCTGGCAAACAGCTGGCGGGCGGCTTCAATCAAATCTGCTCGTGTGTTGCTCATTTTGTCAATTTGTGTGCAAAGATACATTTTATTCGCGACGTGGCAACATCTTGGGGGCAAAAAGATTTTATTTTTGCTAATTTTGACACCATAAGTATGATTTTGGACACTAAAAATGCAAAATTCGGGCGTTTTCGGCGTTGTGGCCGAGATTTTCATTGGCAAAAATTGCTATTCTCAATATAATTTCCTACATTTGCCACGATGTAAACAAACTAATACACCGAAAAACCTTATATAAAACTATGAGCTATCTGAAGTTCGACAAAACTCTGCTCACTAACCTTGAGGAATCGCTGCCCATCGAATATCTGCGAACGAACAAGTACGGAGCCTATTCTTCGACAACGGTGACCGGTTGCAACACCCGCAAATATCATGGTCTGCTGGTCACGCCGCTGCCGGAACTGGACAACGAGAACCACGTCCTGCTGTCGTCGCTCGACGAGACGGTCGTACAGCATGGCGCAGAGTTCAACCTCGGCATACACAAGTATGACGGGGATAATTTTGCCCCGCGCGGGCATAAATATATCCGCGAATTCAACTGTGAGACCATCTCGACCAATACCTACCGCGTGGGCGGCGTCATCCTGACGAGAGAGAGCTTCCTCGTCCTGAACGAGCCGCGCGTGCTGTTGCGCTACACGTTGGTCGATGCCCATTCCGAGACGACCTTGAAGCTGCGCCCGCAGTTGGCCTTCCGCAGCGTGAACGAACTGACGCACCGCAACAACAACGTCAACCATAGTTACGAGACGGTCGAAAACGGCATTGGCTCTTGCCTCTACAAGGGCTATCCGATGCTCTACATGCAGCTCTCGAAGGAATGTCACTACCAGTCTTGCCCCGACTGGAACATCGGCGTGGAATATCCCCGCGAACAGGTGCGCGGCTACGGATACAAGGAGGACCTCTATATGCCAGGCTATTTCGAGGTGCAGATCAAGAAGGGCGAGAGCATCATCTTCTCGGCCGGCCTGTCACCCGTCAAGCCCAACGCGCTCAAGGCGATGTTCACCCACGGCGTCAACCTGCGCAAACACCGTGACAGTTTCTTCAACTGTCTGAAGATTTCGGCCGAGAGCAATATCCTGACCCGCAACGGCAAGGAATATATCATCGCCGGATGGCCCTGGTTCAAGATCCGTGCCCGTGACACGTTCATCGCACTGCCCGGCTCGACGCTCATCATCGGCAACGAAGCGGAATTCGAGAAGATTATGGAACCTGCGGCCGATGCCCTGCGCGCCTACATGAAAGACGGCACCATCGACGACACCATCCAGGAAATCACCGCGCCCGACATCCCGCTCTGGGCACTCTGGACGGTACAGCAATACGCGAAATATGTATCGGCCGAAAAAGCCAACGAAAAATACGGCGCTCTCGTGCAGGAAATCATCGACTACATCGTCAGTGACACCGCGCCCGAACTTGACCTGCGTCCCAACGGACTGGTCTATTCGATGGGCGAAGACCGCGCTGTCTCGTGGATGAATGCCACCGACTTCGGCCGTCCCATCACACCACGCAGCGGCTATATCGTCGAGTTCAACGCGCTGTGGTACAACGGTCTGAAGTTTGCCATCGAGCTCCTGTCGTTGGCCAATGCCCCATCGGCCAAAACCCGAATCGCAGAACTGACGGAATGGGCCGAGAAGTACGAGGAGAACTTCCAGCAGGTCTTCACCGCTCCGGGCGGCTATCTGTACGACTATGTGACCGAGACGTTTGCCGATGCCAGCGTCCGCCCGAACCAGCTGTTTGCCATTGGCCTCAAATACACACCGCTCGACAAGCCCGCACGCAAGGCTGCGCTCGACATGGTGACCAAGGAGCTGCTCACGCCAAAGGGCATCCGCTCGCTCACGCCGAAGGCCGGCCTTTATCGTCCGTACTACGTGGGCAACGCCAGCGAACGCAACTACGCCTACCACAACGGCGCCTGCTGGCCCTGGCTGCTGGGCATCTACACCGAGGCCTATCTGTCGGTCTTCACGCGCTCGGGCGTGGCCTTCATCAAGCGCCGTCTGATGAGCTACGAGGAGGAGATGAACCGCCACTGCATCGGCACGCTGAGCGAAGTCTTCGACGGCAACCCACCCTTCAACGGCCACGGAGCGCAGTCGCTTTCCATCAACCAGGCTGAGGTCCTGCGCGCCATGCGCATCATTGACGACTATGTACCCGAGGCCGACCTGCGGAAGACACCGGGCTACAATCCCGTAATAACAGAATCTTAAAAACTGAATTATAGCATGAAAGCATTAATGTTTGGCTGGGAATGGCCTCCGCACATCCTGGGCGGTCTGGGACCCGCATCGTTCGGCATCGTCCGCGGTGTGGTCAACACCGGCGAGTGTGACGTGACCTTCGTCCTGCCAAAGCCTCAGGGCGACGAGGAAAAAGGCTTTGTCCATATCATCGGTGCGGCCAATACGCCTGTTGTCTGGCGTGACGTTGACTGGAACTACGTGCAGCAGCGGTTCGGCTACTGCATGGACCCACAGGAATATTACGACCTGCGCAACTGCATCTACGCCGACTTCAGCCATCTCTACACCAACGATATGGGCTGTATCGAGTTTTCCGGCCGATACCCCAAGAACCTGTTGGAGGAAATCAACAACTATTCGATTGTGGCAGGCGTCATCGCGCGCAAGGAATCGTTCGACATCATCCACGCCCACGACTGGCTCACCTATCCTGCCGGCATCCACGCCAAGCAGGTGAGCGGGAAGCCGTTGGTCATCCATGTGCACGCCACGCAGTATGACCGAACACGAGGTATGTGTGACGCAGGCGACCCGACATTCCAGATTGAGCTTGACGGCATGAACCACGCCGACCTCATCATGTGCGTATCCGAACTGACACGCCAGACCGTCATCAACAAATATCACCAGAATCCCGACAAGTGTATCGCCATGCACAACGCCGTCGAGCCGATGAAGCCCGAGGTGCTCAACATGGAGGCCAAGCGCGGCACCGACGAGAAAGTCATTACCTTCCTGGGACGCATCACGGCACAGAAGGGCTGCGAATACTTCGTCGAAGCAGCGGCACGCTGTCTTCAGAAGGCGCCCAATGCCCGCGTCGTCATGGCCGGCAACGGAGACCTGATGGAGCCGATGATCCGACTTGTAGCGAAAAAGGGATTGGCCGACAGATTCCACTTCACCGGCTTCCTGCGCGGCAACCAGGTCTATGAGATGTTCAAGGTGAGCGACGTCTATGTCATGCCGTCAGTCAGCGAGCCGTTCGGCATCTCGCCACTCGAGGCCATGCAGTGCGGCGTGCCGAGCATCATCTCCAAGCAGTCGGGCTGCGGCGAAATCCTCGACAACTGCATCAAGTGCGACTATTGGGACATTGATGCCATGGCCGATGCGATGTACGCGCTCATCACCTACCCGACACTCCACAAGTACCTTCAGGAGGCCGGCCGCAACGAGGTCAACCAGATTACGTGGGAGAAGGTGGGCCGTCGCGTGGTCGATGCCTACAAGCGCCTGCTGGGTTGGAGTTGAGGAAATTGAGAATTGAACGCCATTGGCCAAAAATTTAATATTTATCATTTAATATTTGAATATCATTGGCCAATGCCCCAGCCCCACAAAATTAACAAGAAATAAAAACACTAAACATAACAACACTATGAAGAACGTTTGTTTGCTGTTCGAGATTCATCAGCCATTCCGCCTAAAGAAATACCGCTTCTACGACATCGGCGCCGACCATTACTATTACGACGACTATGCCAACGAGGAGATCTTGAAGCGCAATGCCTACCAGAGCTACATCCCGGCAGCCAAGATGCTGCTCGAAATGATCAACAAGAGCCACCGCGAGTTCAAGGTCGCCCTGTCGATTTCGGGCGTCACGATGGAGCAGTTCGAGATGTACTGCCCCGAATTCCTCGACTGCGTGCGTGAGCTGGTCGATACAGGCTGCTGCGAGCTGTGCTGCGAGACCTTCTCCCACTGCCTCTCGTCGCTCGTCAATGCCGAGGATTTCCGCATCCAGGCCGAGCTGCACAAAAAAATCATCTACGAGACCTTCCGCTACGAGCCGAAGACGTTCGTCAACACGGGCCTCATCTACAACGACGAGGTCGGCGCGGAGATTGCCGCCATGGGCTTCCGTGGCGTCATCACCGAGGGCACCAAGCACGTCCTGGGCTGGCGCAGCCCGAACTTCATGTACAACATTACGGCCAAGCCGACACCTATACCGACTGGTTGGCCAATGGACCTGAACAGGAATCGCTCTACGTCATCGCGATGAACTTCGACGTCATCGGTGGCCTGCATCCAGCCTCGACCGGCATCTTCGAGTTCTTCAAGGCACTGCCGGCCTTCGCCGCACAGAAGGGCCTGCGCTTCATCACCCCGCTGGAGGCATTCGACAACATCCCGTCGGTCGCACCGGCAGCCGTAGGCCACGCCATCAGCTGGGACGGATACGACAAGGACGTGAGCGCATGGATGGGCAACGACCTTCAGCACGAGGCCCTGCGCGCCGTCTATTCCATCTCCGAGCGCCTGCGTCTCTCGAAGAATGATGTCCTGAAACAGGATTTCGCCTACCTCCTCTCGGCCGACCACTTCAAGTTCATGTCCACCAAGCAGGGCGCCTACGTCCCGTTCTCACCCTACGACAGCTCGTTCGACGCCTTCACGAACTACATGAACGTCATCAGCGACATGCAGATACGCCTGAACCAGGAGTTCCCGTCGAGCATCGACACCGACGACCTCAGCGCCCAGCTGCAGCTCATCGACAACCAGGGCAAGGAAATCGAACGTCTCCAGGCCAAGATTGCCAAGCTCGAAGCCGCCGCCGGCAAGAAAGAGCCATCGGCCAAGAAGAAGAAATAAAAGAGCCAACCACTTTTATTATATTTTAACCCAAGCGGAAGTCGCGCCATGCAGGTGCGGCTTCCATTTTTTGTGCGTTTTATGGCCAATGGCATTGGCCGACAATCCGTTATGTGCAAAAAAAATCCACCTTGCCGCATGGACAAAGTGGATTTGCTTATTTCTGTGTCGGCCGATGGCAGACGGTCAGAAATTGATAGCTTCGCCTGGAATCACTGGACGAATAGCCAGCATATACATTCGAGAATTATAGTTGGTGCTATAATAGTCGCTGAGCACACAATATTCACCAAGAGTAGCATCAAACGAAATTATTAAATACCACGCTCCGTTTGGATTGGTTGTGTTGAGTGAAGATGTCCAATACATACCATAATCAGATGAAATATCGGCATCAACAGGGAAGAAAAGCGTGTTGCCATTTGTTTTTGATGTGAATAGGCAACCGTTCACGCCACTTTGGGAGGTCAGCTCACGTTCACAATTATCATACAACTCCTTGAAAATCTCGTATGTCGGTATTCTCCAATCACCGCCCCACTTGAAAACTGCGGCATCATCTTCCGCATCGAGCGTCAGAAGATTGTCCACGGTACCATATTCCGCATTGTTGCAATACTTTGTCAGTTCAGATTCTTTTCCGAAAGCATAGTTATCCCAAGTGAAAGTCTCCTTTGTCTCGGTCTCGCCCCATGCAAAATAATCGCCATAATCTTCAGACCTTCCTGCGCCGATGTTGCAGGTTGCCCATAGGGTACCACTGGGCAGTCCCAGATCGATATATTCATGGCCATTGGCATCGATTTCATTATCGGCCGTCCAACCATTGGCCACAACGCTGATCGAGAGCGGCTTGTCGCACTCCAGCTTCATGCGGACAGTATTCTCATAGCCCGCAACGATGTTCACCGTGGTCGACTTCGTGTAGCTACGCTCAATGTTGCCAATCTTGGCCACATACGACACATCCAGACGGCAAGTCGAGCCTGCAGTGCCATCGGCCGCTACGAAAAGCGAATCGAAGCCGGTGATCGTTTCGCCGATGGTTACAGAAGGGGCAAGAGAAGATTCGTACTCCAGGCTGTCCTCTCCGTCCACCACATGGATTTCCTGGGTCGAGAACTTGAAATATGCCTTACTGGGCGCGGTGAGGACGACCGAATTCAACTTATAACCATAGTCGGCATTGTCGCAACCGACGGCCAGAACCACCCTGGCGGACACGTGCTTGAAGTTCAACTGCACATTGCCGTTGTCGCTGCTGGCACTGCCCGTGGCGTAGGCCGCAAGGATGTCCTCAATAGCATCCGGCGTGAAGACCACCGAATCATTGGCCGCATAGAGCCGGACACGACCCGACTCTTCATCATCGCTGGCCGTGGGATAGACGGCATAGAACGAGACGACGGTGTCGCGCGGCCAGAAGTACGGCGTTGCGGCCCAATCGCCACACTCTCCGGTCTCTTCTTCTTTTACATAGAATGTCGTGCTGGCAATATGCGTACGGCGGGACACATCATTTATCGCGGTGAATGTAAAACCGTTGTTTATCAAATCCCAGATGTCGGCCGTCGAAGCCAGACGCGTCTCGCGCGGCACGTAGCTCGTGACGTTGATGGGAATCAGGCCATCCGTGCCGCCGGTCGGGCTGTCAATCTCATTGTTGGTGCAGCTGCCCAGCGCGATGGCCGATGCAAATGCGATAAAAAGAGTCTTATTCATTATAATAATGTAGTTTAAGGAGCGAAAAAATTGATTTTTGGTGTTGGCCAATGAACCTTACGGCTCTCGAACAGGACGAATAGAACTAGCGTGAACGCGTGTATTGTTGAGCATGGAACAAAAGGTGTCATAGAACTCCAAGAAGCGCGCAGAACTTGAACTAGCCGCGTAGAGCGATGATGACCAGTACTGTCCGCGATCCCCTAGTGAGTTATTACCACTGTAGTAATATCCCGCCGCAGGCAGAAAAATACTATTTCCATTGGCCTTGCTCGTAATCAAGATACCATTTACATCATTAAAGGTCGTCCACTCCCACGTGGTGTAGCTGCTGTTGATGAGTTCCGCATATTCTTCGCTTGTCGGCATTCTCCAACTACCGCCCCAATTGACATGAGCGGCGTCATCATCCAACTCCAACCGAACCAAATCGTCAACCGTACCAAAATTTTCAGTCGCACAGTATTTTGTCATTACGTACATAGTCCCATCACACCAAGAGTAGCTTCCCCAAGAAACGTTGATGTTGGGTACTGTTTCGCCCCACGCAAAATAATTGCCGTATTCTTCGGGGCTTTCAGCGCCGATGTTGCATGTTGCCCAAAGCAGGCGGCTGGGCAAGCCGAGATCGACATAATCGTGACGGGCAATCCATTCGTCAATCGAGCCACTGACCACCAGCGGCTTGTCGCCCGAAATCTTGACGTTGATATTGGTCTGATAGCCGGCCACGAGGGTGACATAGGCCGTATCCTTGTAGGTGCGCACGACATCGTTGCCGTAGTTATATTGATAGGTAAGCGCGAGGCCGACCTCGGTGCCCGTTCCGTCCGATGCCGGCACCATGACGGAACCGACCGCTACGGCCTCATCTGTGACGGACGTCTCTTCGGCAATGAAGAAGAAGCTGGTCTTCCGATCGGCATTGGCCACAATCGCTCCCGTCGAACAATTGAGCGTGCTGGATTCCGGCACGTAGATCAGGTTGGCTTGGGTCAGCGTGATGGCATAGTCGGCGGCATCGGCCGAAGAGACCTTCAGGATGGCGTGGGTCATGACGTGCTTGAACGTAAGCTCGACATTGCCCTCCTGTGAGGCCGATTCGCTCTGCGTCACGCAGGCCACCAGGACGTCCTTGTTGCCCGCCGTCTCAATCTTCAGTTCGTATTGGTCGTCAACGTTCTTGGCCAGATTGTCCACGTTGAAATAGTTCGAGGGATACATGCCGATGAAACTGACCGTGGCGCTCTTGTCCGACGGCCAATAGGGCTGCTCGCCGCTTGTACTGCTGCAGACGCCCGTGGTGGCATTGACGTTGAACTTCTCGTCGAGGAGCGTCGTGGCCGTTCCCCCGTTGTCGTAGGTGGCATAGAGCTTGAAGCCGCTTTCGGCGAGGGTCTGGATGTCGGCGACGGACGAGAAGCCGCGCGTGTGTCCCGGAAGATAGGAGGAAAACGTCATGGGTGTGCGTGACGCGGCCTGGGGCGTGATGATGGTCTCTTCCGTGCAGGCTGTGGTGATGGCCAATGCCGCTGCGCTGGCGACGATGACCAGAGTATGGTTTCGATTCAATGTCATAGGGTTATGTGTGTTAAATGTCTCTTTATAAGCATAATCGGTGCAAATTTACTGCAATTATTTGAGGTATGCAAGGAAACGGGGCGAAAATTGACAAAAAAAGGGTACCGAGGTCGTGCGGCGATGCGCCATTGGCCAAAAAAACAAATGAAGTAGTACCTATATACAACGAAAAAAGGGAAGAACGTCACGCTCTGCCCTTTTTCTCTTGCTTGCTAAGTCGCAAGTGACTCTGTGTTTTTCAATTGCGCCTCCCAACGGAAGCGATATTAGACATTTAAGGTTTCAGGTTGTGTTATTTAAGGTATGTGTTATGGTTATGTCTTTAAGGTGCCGCAAAGATAGGGGCATTTTTGCGTCCGTGCAAATTTTTTAACATGTTCTACAACACGAAAAACGATTGCGCAGCCTAAAAATATATGTTTTTTTATTAAAATTAGTGAAAATTTGCGCCATCGGCCACTAT
>CACZAY010000101.1 GCA_902779265.1 uncultured Bacteroidales bacterium
CTTCGGAATGTCGCGTAGTGCCGGATAGCTGCCCCATTGGCCGACTTCATGGCCGATGAGAGGCACTTTCAGCGTGTCGATGGCCGATGAAAAGTCGCTCCGACCCTCCGGCCTGCGTCTGTCCCACTCCACGCCGCGCCACCCTGCGCGCACCTGCACCTGATTGTTCTTCGTCCACGGCCAGCTGCCGCCCACCGAAAATGCCGTATAGAGACGTCGGCCGTCCCTGTGCACGCACGAATCGACCCATTGCTCGGCGAACGACGTCCACGACCTGCCCTTCGGCTCGTTGCCGGCAGCCAGCAGGATGAACGACGGATGGTTGCCGTAGGTGTCCAGAATCTGGTCGCTCTCCTGCCACAGGTATTGCGCCGTCGCATTGTCGGCCGTCAGCAGCACGTCATGATTCGGCCACGACGAACATTCCACATGCAGATACATGCCAACGCTGTCGGCTGCGGCAAAGGCGGCTTCGGGCGGACACCAGCTGTGGAATCGCACCAGATTCGTGCCCCACTGCTTCAATCGACGGAAATATTCCAGCCAGAACGCTTCGTCCATCGGCGGATAGCCCGTCATCGGGAACTGCGCACCGTCCACCGTGCCGCGCAGCAGGACCCGTCGGCCATTGATGCGCACGAAATGCTCATCGGCCATGACCTCACGCATTCCGAACGTAAGTTGCTGTTGGTCAACGGATCGACCCTTCTTGTCCAATAGTTCGACCCTCAGGTGGTAGAGTTGTGGCCGATGTTCATCCCACGTCCGCGTCAGTCCCGACAGGCGCACCTCGACCCGCTGGCTGTCATTGGCCAACACCACAGGCTGCTCCACCGTGCCGGCCTCGCTTTGCAGACGTAGGCGCATCTTTTCCGGCTTCTTGCCTCCGCCCCAGCCCAACGTCATCTGCACCATGGCCGATGAATCGCCTAACGAAGGGAAAATCCGCGTAGCGCCATAAATCAGCCGCGTGGCTTTTTGGCCGATGATTCTTGCCTCGCCGATGAAGCCGTTCCAGTTCCCTTGGTCGTCGTCGCTCACGCTGTAGCTGTTGTGTCCCACGGGCACATCGGCCAACCTGTTGTCAACCACGATGCGCAACGTGTCGGTCTGCCCCGCGCGCAGCAGTCCCGTCAAGTCGTAGCGGTGCGGTGCGGCCAATGTGCGGCATCCCTTGCCGACTTGCGGGGTCTTGGCCAATGCCGTTGCCTCCACACCGTTGACGAACACATGGCTCACGATGTGGACGCGTTCGAGCACGAGCGTCGCCACCAGATTCGCCCAATCCTGCGGCACGGCGACCGTCTGTTCATAGACCTCTTCGCCCACGAAATAGGTTTTCGGTGTGAGGAAATAGGGCATCTGGAACGACGAGTCGGCACGCCACGGCGCAAACTGCGGGTTGTCGAAAAACTCCTTGCTGTAGTTCTCGTAAGTCCATTGGGTTGTGGCCGATGGCGCTTGCGCGTGCGGAGACAGACGGAAGCCCTGCAAGTCGATGACCTGCCGTGCCTGCACAATGGTTGCGGCCGATAGGGCCAGTAAAAAAGATGTAAATATCTGACGCATAATATTATAGTTTCCAGTTATTCAGTTCTTGGATTGATTGTTCAGGATGTTTCGTCTCGCCCGACAAGGCCATTGGACAACACCCCAAATATTAACGCAGAATTTCCGGTTTTATTTCAATGACATATTTAAAAAAGACTTTGCAGAACGACTTTTTGTCCGAAAACATTTGGATTTATCGTCGGGATGCAGTATCTTCGCGGCGACAGAATCGGCCTTGGCCACAAAAACGGACAACGGAGCGCAGGTCTCTGCCCTGCTCCAAAAGTCAGAACATTCTGTCAGCCAGAAGATTCCTATGAAAATCTACATCGCCGAAGACGAACCATTGGCCGCAGCCAAACTGAAGCTTTTCCTCGAAAAACTGGGGGAAGGCGGCGACATCTCGGTCTGGGCCGATGGTGTAAGCGCATTGGCCGCCATCGAACGGGAACGCCCCGACCTGCTCTTCCTCGACATCCAGATGCCGGGGCTCACGGGCATGGAAATCCTGCCTCGGCTCAACGAACTGCCCGTCATCGTCACATCGGCCTATGACCAGTATGCCATCGACTCGTTCAGCCTCAACGTGACGGACTACCTGCTGAAGCCCTACACGCTGGAGCGGCTCAAGATGGCGGTCGAGAAGGGAAAGAAGGTCATCCGCCTGCAACAGCTGGAGCAGTCGAGTCTGGCGCACCAGATTTCGCTGCGAAGCGACGGCAAGAACGAAGTTCTGCGGCAGGAGGAAATCCTCTATCTCGAGGCAGTGAAGGACTACGTGCGCGTCGTGACGGCCGATGGCCAGAAGCGGCTCGTGCTGGAGACCCTGGGGAGTGTGGAAAAGCTATTGGCCAATGACATTTTCCAGCGCGTCCACCGCTCGTTTGTCGTCAACAGGCAGCGGATTGCCGATGCATCGGCCCACACCCTCACGCTTACCGACGGCACAGAAATCCCCGTTGGCCGAAAATACCGTGACACCATCCGCACAAAGGACTGAATATCACACAGTTCGAAATTACCACATATTTTTTCCACGGAAAACGGCACAAGTTTGAAAGATTTTTTGTACCTTTGCACTCGATTCTGACACTGGGAGCAGCCCGTTTTGTGGCATGGAAACAACTTATTTACACAAGATTACGTCCATCGCGACGCCTTCCACCCGTCTCCACAGCCGTCCGTCAACCAGAAGACAATGATATAAAAGGATATCTATGAAGAATATTGAAAACAGCATTCACGAAACTGTCAAGGTGGGCAGCATCGAGGTCATCTGCGGTTCGATGTTCTCCGGCAAGACCGAAGAGCTGATACGCCGCGCCAAACGTGCCGTCATCGCCCGACAGAAAATCTGCATCTTCAAGCCGACCATCGACGTGCGCTACAGCCGCGAGGACGTCGTCTCGCACGACCAGATTTCGATTCCGGCCTTCCCCGTCGAGCATTCACGGCTCATCCAGCGCCGAGGCATGGATTACGACGTGGTCGCCATCGACGAGGCGCAGTTCTTCGACGACGGCATCATCGAGGTGTGCAATGTGTTGGCCAATGCCGGCAAGCGCGTCATCGTTGCCGGTCTCGACATGGACTACCTGGGCCATCCGTTCGGGCCGATGCCTGCACTCATGGCTGTGGCCGATGAAGTGACCAAGACCCGTGCCATCTGTATGCGCTGCGGCCGATTGGCCACCTTCTCCTACCGTATCGCCGAGGGCGACCAGCAGGTCATGCTGGGCGAACGTCAGGAATACATGCCCCTGTGCCGATGCTGCTACCAGGAGATGAAACAGAAATGAAGCATCTCATCATCTTCCTGAACTTCTGCCGTTCGCGGCTCGAAAATCCCGTCTATCGCCAGTTCTCCAAATGTCCGGCCGATCGACGGGACGTTACTTTGCTCTTCCTGCCCCGACCGCTCGAGGAGCGCGAACTCGTGCACGAAGTGGCCGACCTGCGCCGCAAGGAGAAGGGCGCACTGAGCGACGTGACCTTCCACATCTGTGCCGACTTCTCCCGCGACCGTGACGGCGAGAGCCTTGCCTGCACCGTCCGCATGATCCGGCGTCTTTTTTTGGCCGATGCCCAGCATTGCTACCGCTGTCTCGCCTACGCCCTGATGCCCGACATTGGCCAATGCCCCGAACCACAGGTCAAGACCGTCTGGAACAACCTCGTCGTGACCAACAACGCTGCGGCCGAATACAATGACTTCCGGCTCATCGACCGCGTCTATCTCTATCACGACGCTTCGCAATGCTCATTGGCCGAATTCCTCCATGAGACCATCTGCGCGCGCATCGACATTGGCCAAGAAGAAGAATCCCCAGCCGGACACAGCGAGTGGCCACCCATCTTCGCCGCCTTCAGCACCGCCGGTGTTACCTATCCCGAGGCCGAGGTACGCGACTACCTGCGCAAGCTCTATATCGTCGCCCTGTTGCGTTGCAGCCTGCCCGAGGCCAATCCCACCAGCATCGAGACCTGCAACGACGAGGCGCGCCGCATCCTCTCGTTCATCCCCATCCAGAACGCCCGCCTCTGCCTTCAGGAGGAGGCTTTCCTCAATACGGCCAATGCACCGGCAACGCAATGGAAGCCCGTCGAGGCATTCTGGCACGAGTGTACAGCCAGCCAGTCGCAGGGCATGAACGACATTCCGCATCGGGATTGGCCGATGAAAATCCGACAGCGCATCGAGGGCATCTACCAGACGCGTTTCCGTGATGTCGGCGTCGAGGCGTTTTTCTCGTCACAAGCCAGAAAGACAAGCACTTACGTAGAAATTCTACAGGCTATCATTGGCCAAGAATTCCTACGCACGACCCAGAGCCATCCCTACTCTCCCGAGGCCCAGAAGACCATTATACGCGCCATCGTGAACCTCCTGCAACAGAAGGTGCTGGAACTCCAGTCGCTCGCCGACGAACGTAACACATCGCTCGCAGTGACGGAAACGACATTGGCCGACATCACAAGCCGCTGGAACTCGATGAAGTTCTTCGCACGCATCATGAAGCGCGACGACGCCATCCTGGACGAATTCACGCGACAGCTCGCCGTGCTCTACACGCAACGCACACAGCAGCAGGGCTTCCTGTTCGCCATCAAAATGCTCAACGAACTGATTCCCAGCGTGCAGGCCCTGCAAGACGGCATCGAGACGGCGCGTAAAGTGCTTGACGAGGCCATCTCTATTGCCGAACGCGACGCAGCCGAAGCCTCGCCATCGGCCATATTGGGCAACTTCAGCCAACAGCAGGTTGAGATTGCGGCCAATGAACTGCCCCGCGACACCAACCATTTCCTGTCACATTACCAGCGGCTCATGCCATTATTCGCAGGACGTCAGGCTGTGGCCAATGGCGAAGAACTCATTGCCCGCATCATCACGCAATACGGCGACGAAATCGACCTGTATCTCAAGTCCAGGGTGACCGATGGCACACTACCACCCGTCATCGGCCAAATTATCACACAGCGCATGAGCGCCGTCTATGCCGAGCGGGGCGGTCTCGCGGGGTTCATTGGCCAACTTAAAGAACACACCACACTCTCCCTGCGGCTGAAGGACAAAAACAACGTCGCCGATAACTATGTGCTTGTCACGCCCGCCGAAACCGACGACACGACACTGACTCACATAATTACCGACGACGTCTCGCACATCCAGCTGTTGCACCTGCAACATGGCGTGCGGCTCACCGATCTGGACGGCTTCTCAGGTCAACGAATGGTTATTGAACCGACCATTTTTTGAGGCGACAGGCTTGTAAACCCGGGCAAACATCTGCAACATGCAGATTGTTTCCAGACTTGGACCTACCGATGGAAGAGAAGCGCACAAAGGTGCTGCGAAAGGTGTAGAACGATGCTGCATAGGCACATTGTTTTAGGTTTGAATAAGTTTGACATTGAGAAAAGACCTCTCCTCTCCAGAGAGGTTCACCTATAAAACGCACAATCCGCGACTTTATTGTTAAGGTCGCGGATTTTAATTTGACAATCAGGGTCGCATCGAAAGGGCATTGACCAACACCACCGAATATGTGATTGATGAGAAGAATCTGGTTACTCCATTTTCAGAGCATCATTCAGCATCTTTGTAAATTTTTCCGCACCGACATCTGACAAATGATCGAAGTCATAATAATCATCTGCTGAAAAATTACTATCCTCCAGACAATTAAAATATTGCAAGCCGTATTCCTCCTGTAGGGATTGCATCAATCCGTACATTTTTTCAAGTTGCGCCTTCTTCAACCTTTCACAATAAGAGTGCCAACATGGAGTCGTCACCAAAACCAATCTTATGTTATGACTACGGCAGAAGTCTGCGATTCCTTTCAAACTGGAATAGTTATAATCAACATAGTAATCATTTTCCGCCGTATGACGGGCGACCGTTGCCACTACTTCCGCAGTGTCGTTCCAGGCCACCATATCTTTTTTGGACAATTCATAGGCCATACCCCAAGCCAAACGGTCAAAATCCGCCGACTCTTTGCGGAAGAATTTGCTCATTTTTTCTCGGGCGGTAACAATATCGGACACTTCCAAACGATCTCTTAACGAATTATAAAGGTCGCAATCCATATAAATTCTATAATAACGGCATCGGTACCGTTCGCCGGCATCGTCCATCGCACAATCAAAGAATGAAAAATAGGAAACTGGACAGATGACCGTTTTCAACTTCTTATATCTGTCCGACCAATATTTCAAAAGGAATAAATCCTGCATCCAAGTCTGGCTGACATTGGCCAGATTGAATGCATTCCCGTCCAAAAACTCGGGGCGAATACCATAAAAGGCATGAGAACTTCCAATAACAAGCGTTTCAACAGAATCGGCATTCTCCTGCATCCAGTCATATTTGTATTTATATGGATTAGGAACCTGTCGAAGTATATATTCCGATGCGCATAGAATCACAAAAAGCGGCAGAACGAAAAGAAGAACGCGCATTACAAACCTCTTCATGACCTTTAGAATTGAAAGTAAATAAATGTCTGACCTGAACCAGCGAACCTCACAATCAGAAAAATGAGCGAATAATACACGCACCACCTTACTACAGCCGATTTAAACACCTTGTTTTCAGAAAATTGCAGCGCATGTTCCTTCTTTCGTTGCAGCCACTCAACAAACAGCATCATCGCAGCAAAGGCAACAGCGGTCTTGCCGTAAAGCATTGAAGGATCAAAGATCTGGTTTGAAATCATCGACTCAAAAAAACCGACAGACTGACCAAGACTTTCCGCCCTAAAAATTATCCATCCAAACATTGCCAATAAAAACGTCAGGCAAATCTGAAAGAAACTCTTAAAACTCAGCGTTACGTCACTCTCGCATTTTGTTTTGATATTCAGTAAATTATAAATGGACAAGAGAACCGCGTGAAACAGACCCCAACAAACGAATGTCCAATTTGCGCCATGCCAAAGTCCACTTACTGCCCATACAATAAATACATTGCGGACAATCGTCCACTTGCCGCAACAGCTGCCACCGAGTGGAATATAAACGTAATCCCGAAACCACGTCATCAGCGAAATATGCCAACGTCGCCAAAATTCGGGAATACTACGCGAAAAATACGGAAAGTTGAAATTCCGTTTTAAGTCGAAACCCAAAAGCCGAGCACAGCCAATCGCAATGTCGG
This sequence comes from uncultured Bacteroidales bacterium, assembly GCA_902779265.1. Classification (GTDB taxonomy): domain Bacteria; phylum Bacteroidota; class Bacteroidia; order Bacteroidales; family UBA3663; genus Liminaster. The sequence continues at coordinate 7,217 of CACZAY010000101.1, forward strand.
AATATCCAGAAAAGTCGCAGTAAATCTGCATCGTGAACAAGAATGCTAAAAGCAACAGCGTTATTGTTGGAAGACTATGATATTCAGACCAATGATCATTTACAGCCGCCGCACAACTATCGGCGATTACCATTTTCTTAAAAAATCCCCACAACATTTGTCGGCAACCGTCAACAGCCTTTGCATAGTCGAAACGGCGGTCGTTCTGAAACTGAGGCAGAAGGTTAGTCGCCCTTTCAATAGGACCAGCGACCAACTGCGGAAAGAAACTGATGTATGCAAAAAAATCTATAACATCATGAGTTGCAGCAATTTTCTTTTTGTAAACGTCAATCGTGTAACTCAAAGCCTGAAACGTGTAAAAACTGATTCCAACGGGCAATATAATGTTCAAAGTCGCCCAATCCGTCTCAATACCGAACATTCCAAGCATCTCCTGCAAAGTTCCGACAAAAAAGTTGTAATACTTAAACACGCTGAGAATCAGCAAGTTAAAAACAACATTGGCTGCACAAACAAACTTTTGTTTCTTTGGTATTGACGAAAACTTTTCAGATAGCAGACCACCAACGAAACTGCATACGGAAGTGAGCGCAATCAAAAACAAGAAACGCCAATCCCACCAACCATAAAAAATGTAACTTGCCAAAACAATGAGCAAGTTTTGCGGTTTCCTGTCCTTGAATACAAACCAATACAAGACATAAACCACAGGTAAAAACACCAAAAATTCAAAAGAGTTGAAAAGCATTACATTTTGTTTTTTCGCACAAACAATCAAAAAAAGCGAGCCGCAAAAATGCGGCTCACCTTATCATGTTCTAAATCTTACGATTTAATACTCCAACTTGGTCTGACGTACATAGGTCTGATAACGCTTCTTAGCCATCTCCTCTGCCTGAGAGAAGAGCTCAGCAGCTTCAGCTGGGAACTGCTTGGCAACAGATGCGTAACGAACCTCGCCCTTGAGGAAGTCCTGGAACTTATCCCACTGTGGCTCCTTAGAGTCGAGTGAGAATGGGTTCTTGCCCTCGGCCTCCAACTCTGGGTTGAAGCGCCACAGGTGCCAGTAACCGCACTCTACAGCCTTAGCCTCTTCTGCCTGGCTCTTGCCCATACCAGCCTTCAAACCGTGGTTGATACATGGAGCGTAAGCGATGACGAGTGATGGTCCGTGGTATGCCTCTGCCTCGCGGAATGCCTTGAGACACTGAGCGTTGTCAGCACCCATAGCAACCTGAGCAACGTAAACGTAGCCGTAAGTTGTAGCGATCATACCGAGGTCCTTCTTCTTGATACGCTTACCCTGTGCAGCGAACTGAGCGATAGCACCGAGTGGAGTAGCCTTA
>CACZAY010000102.1 GCA_902779265.1 uncultured Bacteroidales bacterium
CTATCAAAGAGGCGAAAACGGGGTCTTGACGCAGCAAATCGGCATCGCCTAAAAGAATCTGGATTTCGCGAGCTCGAGTCAGCGCAACGTTAAGTTTGCGGTCGATGATGTGTCCGTCTTCTTCAAACCGGTTGTTGGTCAGGAAATCGAGTTGATATGGCCGACTGACTGTGAATCCGTAAATGATAACGTCGCGTTGGCTGCCCTGAAACCGTTCGACCGTGTCGATGGAAATCTGCGTAAGCTGTTGAATGCCATATCGTTCCAATTCTTTCCTGATGGTCGAAATCTGGTGCCTGTACGGAACTATCACGCCCACCGATTCCGTCGGATCGAACGTCAGCCGGTTTTCATCGAATAGTTGCCAGACGGCGTGTACGAGTTGGGCAATGACATCGGCCTCCTGAAGATTGATTTTGTCCGATGTGATTTTTCCGCGTACACGTTCTTTTTTTACAGGAATGAACGAAATGCGCTGCGAAGTGAGCAATTTCTGCCATTTGTCGTTATTCGCAGTCTTGTACGGAATATCTCTTTGTTGATGGGCCAATGGAATTTCTCGCAACAGGTTGCCGTAGAAAGCGCGGTTGGCGAAGGCCGCAACGTCGTGGTGCATACGTCCCTGGGCCGACAGTGTGTGTATCAGCGGGGACTTGGCCGATGTGAAGCTCCGTCGGCCGCAATTCATGCGCAGAAGGCGTTCAAACAGCGATTGGCGGCAGTTCTGAAGGCCGATTTTCCGCAGTTCCGGCTCTTTGACCAACGATTCACGTTCTGTCTGCATGACAACGGCGGGCAGCTGCTTGTGGTCGCCGATCATGACAAACTTGCGGATGGCATCCAGCCCATCGACCTTGGCCCCAAGGATAGCCAGAAGCTGCGGTTCAAGTATCTGCGATGCCTCGTCAATGATGCAGAGGTCAAAACGCTTGAGCTGGAAGATGGCACTATTGGCCGTCACAGCCGCCGTTGTCCCGACCACCACGCGGCACGACTGTATCAGCTGGCGGATTTCGGCATCATTGCGGCATTGCCGGCACTGTTCGACCAGGAGCCGTTCGCGATATTCCTCGGCACAGGAAAGATGTGAGCCGATGCGCAGGAACGGTTCGCCCATCTTTACCAGTTTGGAGCAGATTTCATCGACGGCGCGGTTGGTGAACGAGACCAGCAGAACGTTGCTTTCGCTGTTTGTGGCCAATGTCTCGGCCAGTATATTGACCAGACCGCATGAGGTTTTGCCCGTACCTGGAGGGCCGACCAGCAAGAAATAGTCCTTAGCCTGTTTCGCCTTGAGAACCAAGTCGTTGAATACGCCATAGTCGCCTTTTAACCTGAGCCGTCGGTCGATGCGTGGGGCACGTTGGCCAAGGAGCAGCGCTCGTCGTTCGGGCGTGGCGTCGAGGAAGGCATACAGGCTGCGGTACAGGTCCGTGTGTGACGACTCCATAAAGTCGTGTTCCACAGCCCAGTAGACCTCTCCCATCGGCCGAAAAAGTGACAGATTGCGTTGCGGTGCGCGCAGGCGGATGATGAGTCCCTCGGAGTTGATTTCGACAATACTGGCACGGAACACAATGTCGCGGCGAGCGTCGGGTTCGGCTTCGGCCGGATAGGCGAAGAGCACCACGATGTCGCCCGTACGGAAATTGGGCAGGACCATCTGGTTTTCGGCCGATGCACTGGCGCAGGTCATCAGCGTGAGCGTGCGGTGATCGTCTTCAATATCAGTGATTTGCAGGTGGTCCATCAGGTCGCCGGCTTCTCGTTTTTCGGCCGATGTGCAGTTCCATAGTGCGGCAAATCCGCTGGCCTCCTTCTGCGACGAACCGACCTTGGCCAAGATATGTTCACGCGCCTCGAAAGTCATCATCCGGTAGAAATAGTCTTTTTCTATGGCCGATGCGCCGTGCAACCGGTTCAGGATGGCCTCGATGCGTGGCCGGAGATAGCCCAGCCACAGTTTTTCCGAGATATTTTCGGTCTTGAGCTGTTCGGGCGTCAGACTTTCGAGTATGTCGCGTGCCCCTCCCCGACTCATCTGCAATTGCAGATAGGCAATCCTGTTGCGCATGTCCAATGCTTCTTCCAACAGGAGCGGTGCTGGCGCCTCCTTGAGCAGGCCGTCGGGATAGCGCGAATAGAGCAGATAGCTGGCGATGTCGTCGTTGCGCAGTTCGCGACCTTCAGAGTCGTGATAGGCGTAGTGCAACATCGCCTGATAGAGCAGAATCTGGATGAAATGGCGCTTGTCATGCGTGTGGTGGAACTCGTCCATCTTGCCCGACTTCTGTTCCATCAGAACGTGTTTGTCCGATTGCAGCAGGTCCATACGACCTTGAATGCCAAGCATTTCGCAATAGAATGACGGTTCCAGGACAACCTTCTGCAACTTAATGGTGCGGTCTTGCACAAAGGCTGTCTGCACCATGTGACGCAGGTTCTGCTGCTGCTGCCTGGCCTTCTCATGGAAGTCCCGGCGCTGCTCCTCATCGGCCAAATCGCTGCACGTGACGAGCTGGAGGGCATTGTCGGCAAAGAAATGCTTGACACTCTCGGCGTAGGTCGTCGGTTCTTCGCTGCCCAAGGCATGGACCTCTTCATCGAGCATCTGACCTGCCAGATTACCCAGCAGGCGCGCACTGTTGGCCGGCCCATTGTCCAGCAGGTGCAACAGGTAGTTGTTGACCGATGTGCCATTGAGCGCAAAACAACTGACAATTGAGCTGATATCGACCAGCAGATCGGGCTCATAGATGACCTGTTCGGCGCGCAACTCGCCGTCTTCCTCCCACGGACGCACGAGATTGAGCGGTGTGCCGATACGGACCATCGGCCGCAGGTAGGACAAGTCTTTCGTGTGTCGGTCATTGGCCATAAAGCTCCATGGAAGGAAGAAATCTTCGGCCAATGGCCCTGTGAGCCACATTCCGGCATCGTCCACGCGGGCCACGAGACAGCGCAGGGAATCGGCGATGCGGCTCTTGCGCTCCAACTTCGGGTAGTCCGTCTTCAGGAGCGGCTGCAAGGGCTCAGGGATCGGCACGTTGTGCAACTTGGCCAGGAATTCGACCACGGCGCGCAGGTCGGTGTCGAGGTTTGTGGCCAATGCCCCGTCGTCATATTGCGCGAGATGCGTGCAACGGCTGCGGAACGCGCATATCTGCCGATAGGCCAACGGATGCAACTCCTTGTAGCTCAACTCCCTGCACAGATAGTCGAGACGCGCAAAAGCACCCGAAAACTCGATGGTGAGTTCCCGGGTATTCCAGTTCAGCGCAGCGACCAGAATGCGATACAGACCGTCGTAGCGGCTGCGTATCGGCAGCTGGTCATCGGCCAATAGTTCAATCAGGTCGGCAAATGGCTCAATCATCTGTCATTCATAGACTTGGAACATCATCTGGCGCAGGACGGCATCGGCCGTATCCTCACCGACGAGCACAGCGGCCATTTCGCGGCCCAGGGCAAATCCGGCACCGGCGCCGCATCCCGTGATGAAGTGTCCCGAACGTACGCAGGTCTTTTTGACCGGCGTTGCACCGAGCAGATCCTTCTCGAACCCCGGGAAACAGGTGGCCTCCTCCCCTTTCAGGATGCCCATCAGGCCGAAGACCATCGGCGCGGCGCAGACTGCGGCCAACCATTTTCCCGACTCGTGATACGCACGGATGACATCGGCCACAGCCTTACTGTCACGCAGGTTGATCGAACCCGGCATTCCGCCCGGCAGGAACAGCATATCGCCATCGGTCAAGTCGCTGTCGGCCAATGTCTTGTCGGCCACAACCGGAGTGCCATTGCTGGCCGTTACGGTGCGTTCTTGGCCAATAGAAACCGTGCAGACCTCGACCCGGGCACGACGCAGGATGTCCAGCGGCAGAATAGCCTCGGCAATCTCAAAACCCTGTGCAAGTAAAATATAGACTTTCATATTTTAACGATTGATTATGAATTATTTACGAATCTGTCCTTGGCCGATGACCTGATACTTGTAGGTCGTGATTTCGGGCAGGGCCATCGGGCCGCGGGCATGGAGTTTCTGGGTCGAAATGCCGATTTCCGCACCGAATCCGAATTGCGCGCCATCGGTCCACGACGTCGGCAGGTTCTGATAGACGCAGGCAGCATCGATGAGGCGCAGGAAACGTTCGCAGGCCTTCTCGTCGCGGCTCACGATGCTCTCGCTGTGGTGGCTGGTGTGCGACTGGACATACTCGACCGCCTCGTCGAACGAATCGACCGTGCGGATGGCCAGTTTGTAGGCCTGGAATTCCATGCCAAAGTGCTCTGGCTGAGCGTGTTCAAGCAGTTCTTCGGGATATTTTCCGGTCAATGCCGCATAGGCCCGTTCATCGGCGTAGATGATGACGCGTTTGGCCGGGTCATTGGCCAATGCCATAGGCTTGCAGATTGCCGGCAGGTCGGCCAACCTATCTCGATGAATGACAACGCAATCCAACGCGTTGCACACCGAGATGCGGCGTGTCTTTCCGTTCGTGACGATGGCCGATGCCATTTCGACGTCGGCGTCACGGTCAATGTACGTATGGCAGATGCCGGCTCCCGTCTCGATGACAGGCACGCGGGCATTGTCGCGCACATAGTCGATGAGGCGACGGCTGCCGCGCGGGATGACCAGATCGACCTGACCGACGGCGCAGAGCATCTCGGTCGTGGCCTCGTGGTCATTGGGCAACAGTGTACAGAGTGACGCTGGCAATCCATTGGCCGACAAAACATTATGAATTATCTTGACCAATGCCATATTGCTCTCGGCCGCCTCCTTGCCGCCTTTCAGCAGGACGGCACTTCCAGCCTTGAAACAGAGCGAAAAGACGTCGATGGTGACATTGGGGCGCGCCTCGTAGATGACGCCGATGACGCCGAACGGCACACTCACCTTGCGGATCTTCATGCCGTTCGGACGAACCGATTCGCTCAACGTGCGGTTCAAGGGCGACGGCAGGGCTGCCACATTGCGTGTGTCCGAGGCAATTCCGGCGATACGTTCGCCATTGAGGAGCAGACGGTCGTAGCGCGAATCGGCAGGGTCCATCTTGCTCAGGTCTAGGGCATTGGCCGATGTAATCTGTTCGGCATTCTGTTCAAGCGCATCGGCCAATTGCACCAACACGCGGTTCGTTTCCTCTTCGCTCAAGTCAAGCAGCGCGAAGCTGGCCTGACGGGCGGCTTTCAGTTCGTTTTCTATCATTTGAATTGGTTATTTTCGGGTACATAGTCGAACCCAGCATCATGCAGGCGCGACACAAGTTCTTGTTTGTCAAGGTCTTCGCCGGCGCACAGTTCATCGAGCGAGTCGTACTGGTCGCGCAGCTTCATGTTCACCATGCTCAGGAGCATGAACGGATCTTTTATCATCTATCTTGTTAAATATAAGGGTTATACGTAATTTCTTGGCCAATGGTGCTCGATGGACCGTGTCCGGGATATATGGTCGTCTCGGGCGGCAGCGACATCAGCTTGCAGCGGATGCCATCGACCAATGCCTCGCCGTCGCAGCCGAATCCCGGGCCGAAGTCCGACCGTCCCACACTGCAGCAGAACAGCACGTCGCCCGTGAAGAGCACACCCTCGCTCGGCAGATAGTAGCACAGCCCGTGAAAGCTGTGGCCGGGGATGTCATAGACCTGCACCTCAATCTGTCCGATTTTCAGCCGGTCGCCCTCGTTCACATTGGCCGTCAACGGCACTGTCTTGTGCGCCACGGGCATCCCGAACATCCTTGACTGCATTTCGGCCGATGGCAGACGTTCGCCATCCTCCACCGGTCCGCCGATGGGCACCTCGGGCCAGACATCGGCCAACCACCCCGTCCCGAGCACGTGATCCAGATGGCAGTGCGTCAGCAGCACCCGTTCGAGCGTGAAGATGGCGCAATGGCGCGTCTCCTCATCGGCCACAAGATAGCAGTTCTCCTGGAACGCGTTGAAAACAAACTGTTTGACAATCATTTGAACGGTGTGTAAACGACGTATTTCTCTTCAAAAAAGGCATCGGCCAACCACCTCGTGACCGGCTCCAGCCGAGTACCGCAACAGATGGCGGGCTTCAATTCATCGGCCAAATCCCCACCCTTCAGGCAGATCAGCCCCTTGGCCGTACAGCGCTTGACGAGCTTCAGTAGGTCGGGCAGGTTCATCACGGCGCGCGAGACGGCGTAGTCGAACTTCAGCTTGACCTCCTCGATGCCGGCATGGCGCGTCTCGACATTCTTGAGACCGATGGCATCGGCCACAGCCTGCGCCACCTTAACCTTCTTGCCGATGCGGTCCACGAGCAGAAACTGCACTTCGGGGTACATGATGGCCAATGGGATGCCCGGGAAGCCGCCGCCGCAGCCCACATCGACGACCGTCGTCCCCATCGGCCAACCACCTAATTCGTCCTCCACGAAATGCGCGATGGCCAATGAATGTTGCACGTGATGCAGTTCTATCTGGTCGATGTCCTTGCGCGAGATGACGTTGATCTTGGCGGTCCACTCGGCATAGAGCGCGGGCAGTGCCGCAAATTGCTGTTTCTGCTGTTCGGTGAGTTCTTTCATTGTGAAGTCGGGCGCTCGCCCGTGCAAATTATAAAAAAGTCTAAAAGTTGGCGCAAAGATAAATAATTTCGGGAAAAATGCACTATCTTTGCACGCAAAATTTTTGATTATGCTGAAGAAAATCATATTTCTGGCCGCAATGAACCTCTTTTTCATGGCCAATGGCGTGAAATCGCAGAGCTATGACGAATGGGTGTCGCGCAGCTTCGATTTCGTGGACCACGACAGCCTCGCCCAGGCCGAGGAATGCCTCAAGCAGGCCATGCGCCTCGAACCGGCCAACGCCCGCAACGGCCTGCTCTTCCAGAACCTGGGCACCCTGCAGCGCCGGCAGGGGAAATTGGCCGAAGCCGAAATCAGCTACAACTGCGCCATCGCCATGCTGCCCGACCTGCCCAAGGTGCGCGCCAACCGGGCCCAGCTCTATGCCGAGATGGAGCGTTACGCCGACGCCATTGACGATTACACCGCCCTGCTCGACGACGAGCCGCACAACGAGACGTGGCTCTACGAGCGGGCCCTGTGCCGCCTGATGTCGGCCGATACGACCGGCGCACGCCGCGATCTCGAGTTCATCGACACGTTCAATCCCCACAGCGCCAAATCGCGCCTCGGCATGGCTGTGGTCTATAAGACGATGCGGGAATATGCATTGGCCGAAGAACTCTACAATGCGCTGATTGAGGCCAATCCGAACAGCTGGAGCCTCCTGCGCGACCGGGCCGAGGTCTATTACCTGAGCAAGCGCATCGGTGCCGCGCTCGAAGACATCAACGCCTCCATCGGCAAGAATCCGAACGACCCCATGTCGTACGTGCTGCGCGCCCAAATACGCTATGCCCGTGGCGACCGTGAATATGCCCGCCGCGACCTGAATACCGCCATCGAGAAGGGCATTTCGCCGGAGGTCGTGTCGAAACTGGTAGAAAATTATAGATAAATCCCCAAAAAAACGCGTCAGAATTTGGAAATTTGTGAAAAAAAACCTATATTTGCGCGATTATTTCGAGGATAATTGACAAACTTGGACTACATGAGGCCGCTTTCAACCTACATCGAGTTTCTGCTCATGACCCGACACTATGCTTTTGTGCCGGGCCTCGGTGGTTTCATGTTCCAGGAGGAACCCTCACGCATGATGCTGGGCGGCCGTCTGATGCCCCCGTTGCGCCTGCTCAAATACAGCCGTCTCATGGATCATGACGACGGGATGTTGGCCAATGTCATTATGCGCGCCGAGGGGCTCTCCTACGACGAGGCCAACCAGTCGATTCGCCTCTCGGTGGCCGATGTGCTCAACAGTGTGCAGCATGAGGGCCGATGTGCCTTGGGCCGGCTGGGATTCATCTTTGCCGACGAGGACTGCCACATCGCCTTCCGTGCGGCCGACCAGGTCGATCAGGACCCCGTCTATTACGGCATGGCGCAGCTCAACGTGCGCTCGTGGCGTGACGAGGAGCGCATCCGCCGTGGTGGCAGTGTGGTTTCGGCCAATGCGCCATCGGCCACAGACAAGCCGAAGAAGCCCGTCATCAAGCGCGGCGAGGGCATTGTCGAATTGCCGTTCCGCTGGCTGCTGCGTGCCGCCGTCATCGCCCTGGTCATCACCTTCGTACTGGTGAAGTTCATGCCTTGGGGCGGTTCGGCCAATGAGAATGCCAACTACGCCAACCTGGTCGATACCGGCCTGTTCCACCACGACGCCGGCATCAGCGCCGCTCCGTTTGAGGAACAGGCGCCATTGGCCACAGATATCACAAAAGAAGACCGGACGGAAACGACATCGGCCAATACGACTACCGCTCCGACCGAAGTGAAGGACGAAGTGTCGGCCCATGATATCCAGTCACAGCCCGTACAGAAAACGACCCGTAAGGCATTGGCCAACAACGGGAAAACTTATCTCATCATCGTGGGAAGCTGCGAGACGCGTGAAGGCGCCGAACGGCTTATCCGCCGGCTGGAGCGCAAAGGCTACGACGGGCTGGAAATCCTGGAGCGTGACGGACGCTTCCGTGTCTATATCGAGCAGTTTGTCGCCAAGGCCGAGGCTGTCAGCTATCTGAACGACCTGCGTGCGACAACAACATTCAGCGATGCGTGGCTGCTGGCCGTGCGCGGTGAGGCTCACCCTCTTTCGTATAATATAAAAAATAAAGATAATGACCAATTACCAATGGAATTGTCGCACCTTAACCGAACAACAGAAAGAGACCAAGGATGAGATTGTCGCGCAACTGAACTTGAATCCCGTCGTCGCCCAGCTGTTGGTCCAACGTGGAGTGACGACACCGGAAGAGGTACACGCGTTCTTCCGCCCGCAGCGTAACCAAGGGCTGCATGACCCATTCCTGATGAAGGATATGGACAAGGCCGTGGCCCGACTGAACGAGGCAATAGGCGGACGTGAACGCATCCTGATCTATGGCGACTATGACGTCGATGGCACGTCGAGCGTGGCTCTCGTCTATCGTTTCCTGCGCGGATTCTACAGTGCGCTCGACTATTACATCCCCGACCGTTACGATGACGGCTACGGAATCTCGGAAAAAGGTGTTGACTATGCGGCCGATACAGGCGTAAAGCTCATCATCGCACTCGATTGCGGCATCAAGGCCAATGACATGGTCGATTATGCCAAGGAAAAGGGCATCGACTTCATCATCTGTGACCACCACAAGCCCGACGAAGTGCTGCCCAATGCCGTGGCCGTGCTCGATCCCAAACGTTCAGACGACGAATATCCCTACCCGCACCTTTCGGCCTGCGGCGTGGGCTTCAAGTTCATGCAGGCTTTTGCTCGCGACAACGGCATGAACGAAATGGCCATGCTCTACCCGTTGCTGGACCTGTGTGCCATCAGCATTGCGACCGATATCGTGCCCATCACGGGCGAGAACCGCGTCCTCTCCTATTACGGCCTGCGCCGGCTGAACGACTCGCCCTGCTACGGACTGAAGGCCATCATCAAGCAGTGCGGTCTGGAGGGCAAGGAACTGAGCAACTCGGACATTGTCTTCAAGATCGGCCCACGTATCAATGCCGCCGGCCGTATGATGTGCGGCAAGGAGGCTGTGGATCTCTTGACGGCCAAGGATGAGACATTGGCCCAAAAAGTGGCCACCCGCATCGCTGAATACAACGAGAGCCGCAAGGACCTCGACAAGCGCGTCACTGAAGAGGCCTTCACGATGGTCGATGGCATGGACATCGCCGACAAGAAGTCAATCCTGGTCTACAATCCGTCGTGGCACAAGGGCGTCATCGGCATCGTGGCCAGCCGCCTTACGGAGCATTATTATCGTCCGGCGGTCGTGCTCACTACGGCCTGCGGTTTCGCATCGGGTTCGGCGCGTAGCATCCAGGGATTTGACGTCTATAGCGCGATCGACAGCTGTCGCGATCTGGTCGAGAACTTCGGCGGACACACCTATGCAGCCGGACTGACGCTGCCTGAGAGCAACATCCCCGAGCTGACCCGCCGCTTTGAACAATGGGTTGAGGAGCACATCACTCCCACTCAGCAGAAGCAGCATCTGGACATCGACATGGAGGTCAAGTTCCGCGAGGTCACGCCACGCCTGTACCGCAATCTGAAGCCATTGGCCCCATTCGGACCGGGCAACTCGAAGCCGCTGTTTGTGGCGCGCCGTATCAAGGATCACGGCAACAGCCGTCTCGTGGGCCGAGATAATGAACACATCCGCCTCGAAATGATTGATCCGGAGACCAACTTCACGCACAACGGCATCGCCTTCAACTTGGCCGAAAAGTTTGACATCGTGAAGAGTGGAAAGCCGTTCGACATTGTCTTCAGCATCGAGGAAAACAGCTACAACAGCAACAATATCCAATTGCTGGTCAAGGACATAAAGATGAGCGAGACGAACACCATCGCATCGGTATTGGCCCAGCTCATCCGATCGAAGGACGACGCCGTCGATATCGACTCTGGCTTGGGCGACCTGCACGAGTGAGTCTTTTATCTCTTTAAATTCAAGATTCATGGTGAATAAAGTTGTAGAGGCATACGATGCGGGCAAAATAACTGAAGCGATGACAATGGAATTGTCAATCAGCGAGGCAATTGTGGCCCTTAATGCTCTTTATGAACATAGCACGCACCGAAGGTCATTATTTAATTATTTGAGCCCCATTTTTGGTAGTGATTATGTTTTTACAAAGAAAGATTTACGTATCTCGGCAAAAGTCGAGGATCCATGCATCTTATTTAGAGACATAGATAAAAACCCTATATACATTTACTATGTTTGCATCCCAACTATCGTTTTGTTAGTCTTGTCTAAAGCCATCCAGACAAAACGAATAACACACGAAAGATATAAGCTCTTGGCAGAGATATTTCTTAGAGAAAAATTCATAGATCATATTATCGATGAGCAAGAGAAAAGGGAAAATGCTGGTGCCGCCAAACCCCTGGTGTCGAAAATTCTTGCAAAAAGTGAGAATGAAAGATTACATCCAGAATTAAAATCAAAGAGAAAAAGGGGACATAAACATAGGCCACACCTCATATATACACCTATGGGAAATAAAAGATAAATGAATTGATGTGGTAAGATGTCAATTCAAATCAATTGCCAAAATGACCGCACGCGAAATCTTGAAAGAATATTGGGGCTACGATTCCTTCCGTCCGTTACAGGAAGAGATCGTAGCCTCGGTGCTTGCTGGGCATGACACCCTGGGACTGCTGCCCACGGGTGGCGGCAAGAGCATCACGTTCCAGGTGCCTGGATTGGCCTTGGGCGGTCTTACATTGGTCGTTACGCCGCTCATCTCGCTCATGAAAGACCAGGCCGACCATCTCGTGGAGCGCGGCATCAAGGCGGCCGCCATCTACATGGGCATGACGCGCGACGAGGTGCAGGAGACCTACGATAAGGTCATTGGCCAACACTACAATTTCTTGTATGTCTCGCCCGAGCGCCTCCAGACACAGATGCTGCTCACCAAACTGCCCTACCTTGATATCCGCCTGCTTGTGGTCGATGAGGCACATTGCATCTCGCAATGGGGCTACGATTTCCGGCCGCCGTACCTCCAGATTGCCGATTTCCGCGCGCAGCTTGAGAGGTTTTCGGCCAATGTCCCTTGCATCGCACTGACCGCCACCGCCACGCCCGATGTGGTCATGGACATCGGCCAAAAACTCAAGTTCCGACCCGGTTTCGAGGTGCATCAGGCATCGTTCGTGAGACCCAACCTGACCTATACCGTCGTCCGCACCGACAACCCCATCAACGAACTGCGCACCTTCCTCGACAAGTTCAGAACATTGGCCGATGAAACCGCCGAAACGCCCGGACAGCGAGGCTCGGCCATCGTCTATGTCCGTTCGCGCAAGAAGACGCAGGCTGTGGCCGATTCGCTGACCTTGTGGGGTATTCCGGCGACCTTCTACCACGCCGGACTGACGGCCCAGCAGAAGGAGGAACGCCAGGAGGCCTGGATGCAGGGGGAAATTCCCGTCATCGTAGCGACCAACGCCTTCGGCATGGGCATCGACAAGCCCAATGTGCGCGTCGTCATCCATCTGGACCTGCCCCCTTCGCCCGAGGAATATTTCCAGGAGGCGGGACGTGCCGGACGCGACGGATTGCCCGCAACGGCCTATCTGTTGGCCTCACCCGAAGCATTGGCCGGCCTCATGAACAACGTCCAGTCCTCCTATCCCGAGCGAGACCGCATCCGCATGGTCTATGAACGATTGGCCTATTTCTTCCAGCTCGAACCGGGCTACGGGATGAACCGCACGTTCGAGTTCGACATCTTCAAGTTCTGTGCAGCCTATCGCCTGCAAGCCCACGAAGTCTATAATGCACTGAGAATCTTGACAATGGCAGGCTATATCCGCTACGTCGAGGAGCCCGAATCGCGCAGCCGCATCATGTTCACCTGCGGCAAGGAACGGCTGTATCACTTGGAGCAGTTCGACGCCGAGTGCCAGCGCATCATCACCGCCCTGCTGCGTCTCTACACGGGCCTTTTTGCCGATTTCGTGCGTTTCAGCGAAGACCGGATTGCGGCCTATGCCCATCTTGACCGCGAGGATGTCTATCAGAAGCTGCTGCTGCTGTCGCGTTTCCATGTGCTCCACTACGTCCCCGCGCGGCAGTTGCCCTGCATCTATTATCCGCGGCCGAGGCTCGACACCGACGAGGTCGTCATCCCGCACAACATCTACGAGGACCGCATGGAGCGCGACAAGGTGCGTGCCGAGGCAATGATTGACTATGCCTTCAACAATGACGAATGCCGTCTCTTGAAACTTTTGCACTACTTCGGCGAGCAATCGGAGCAGCGTTGTGGCCGATGCGACGTCTGCACCGCGGGACAAGATCCATTGGCCAATGCCCCAGAACGAGACACCTTACGCGCCATGATTCTATCCTATCTGGCCAACAACGGTGCGACAACGACCTTCCTGCTGCTCTCCAGACTTGGCCATCCTGACATCCTGCCCAAACTCCTGCGCGAGATGATTGCCAATGGCGAGCTGACGCTGAAAAACAATAAGGTGGAGAAGTGTCCATAACTCAAAACTATTTCCCTTATGCGGAGGGCATTCATCTCATTGTCTTGAAGCTGAAAGAATTCATCCGACGGACTTATCGAGAAGTTCGCCGGATGTTTCATTTCAGTCTTGGCCGATGGTTACTGCACTATAACCTTTTGCACAGTACCTTCAGCCGATTTCACGATATTCAAACCCTCGCGAGGTTTCGCCAGCTGTTTGCCCGTCAAATCAAAACACATTTTGGACAATGCTCCAGCGCTAATGTCAACGATTCCTGTCGGATCGTTTTCCGGTTTGTATTGTTCCTCTGCAAGTTTAATAATATAGTTTCTTGTCATAGGGCTTGCATTTTCAACGAGTCCCTTTAACAATTCTTTTGATGCTGCTTGTTCTTCTGCGCTGCTCTTGCCGTCTTCATTAAATTTTGCTTGTTGTTGCTGTAACATTTTTAACAACGCAAGATCGTTTTCTTTTAGGTTTTTAATCTGTGGTAATAGTTGGTATTCAAGTTCTGACTTCGCTTGCGCACATTCATCTAAATATCCTTGTACTTTATTTATACCTTCTTCGTCCCATACTACTTCTTCCAGATATTGTTTTGCATTTTCAAGTCGTTCTTTTTGATGCAACAAAAGAGTATAATCTTGACCGGTGATATCTTTATATGTTGTATTAACATTTCCTAATGTATCAATAGCCTCTTGATAATATGATATTACTTCTTTGTGATTATTCGTTCTCATATCAAGACAACCAAGTGCAGTGTCTATGTCACCTTCTTCTATAGCTTTATTTACTGCCACAGTTAGTCTTATACATTGTTCCAAAGGCGCATGGAGATATCTCATGAAGGCATCTGCTTTAGTTAAATCCAGTTGTATATTTTTATAAGTATCAGAAATCGTATTCATACCTGCATTCAAAATATCTGTATTATTTTTAGCTTGCTCTGGGTTATTTGTTGTCATAAAAGTTGTAAAGATTTTGTCTGCATCTTTTTCAGCAAGTTTTTTGCTGATATCTTCTGATGTTAATTCTTCAATTGAGCCGGAAAGTGTACCTGATAATAATCTAGCTAATTCTTCACTATTGTTAATAGTAGCGCTGCTATCTGCGTCTATGTTGTTATTAGCTACATAATCTTTGGCCATCGGGATTAATGCTTCTACAGGTGTGTTAACTTCACTTTCTGCTGCTGATTTAGTTGATGCATAAGCTCCGACTGAAGCCAGTGACATCAAACCGGCAAGTGCCATTGTTTTTTTCAATGAAGGAGTGAATCCCGTGCCGTAGATTTCAATCAAGGAATTGCCAATCTTTTGTACCATACGTAACAATAACGTCACATTCATAAAATTTTTCATAACTTTAAGAGTTGCCTCCTCGCTCCAGATTCGGCATTAGCGGTTTAGACACAAAAAAAGACGAGAGCTTCCAAACTTTGGTTGCTTACCCATCCTTTGAGGCCTTCGCATTGCCCTTGTATCAAGTAAGCAACGTTTGAAAGCCCACATCTATAGGATGTATATACCAACTTATTATCCACGCATATACGCAGACAAGCGGATGATACAATCCACAAATGTAAACACTTCAACCGTTACATTACCCTCGATACGAAAAGTTTGCGAAGCTTTCAAAGGAGTGAAGGCAACGACGTGTTAAGCGTCTTTTGTTGATAAAAGTTAGTGTTATTCCACCGATGTGGCACTAAACGTGTGCAAATGTAGATAAAATTTTACAATATCGGTATAGACAATGCTGAAAAAATGATTTTCGGCAATAAAAAGAGGAAGAAAAAATGAAAAACAGGGGAAAGAAGGGGAATTTTTAACGGAGATTTCGATAACAACATTGGCCATAAAAAAAATTCCGAAAAGACGAAATGCCATCTTTCCGGAATGCGTTTAACTTGTGTTCAAGAACTGGGTTTACAGTTCCTTCTTGATTTTTGCGATAAGTTCCTGATATTCTGCATCCGACAGATAAACTTTGCCGGGATTCATCTGGAATACGCCACCGTAGTCAGGACCATCCACATACTTCGGAGCGAGGTGGAAATGCAGGTGGCTCAACTTGTCGCTGTAGGCACCGTAGTTGATCTTCTCGGGATTGAAGGCACGCTGCATGGCGCGGGTTGCCTGGGCGACATCGGCCATAAAGTCGTTGCGCTGCTGGTCGTTCAGCTCGTTCAGGTCGTTCACATGGCCATCGTAGGCGACGAGGCAACGGCCGCGATAGGTCTGCTCCTTGAAGAGGAAAAGACGCGAGACGCGCAGGTGGCAGATTTCAATCATGAGGTTGTGGAGGGTCTCATTGTTCGTGCAATAGAGACAGTCTTTTGGATCGCTGTACATAAGATTTTTGGTTTAAAAGGTTGATATTTTGGTTATTATGAGAGTCTTGAAACCTTGATTTTGCGTATCAAAGGACATCAAAGTTCTGCAAACAGGTCTTCGCTATAGACGGGTGTGGCCGATGGTGCAAACGTGAAGATGTCCGACGGTTCGGTGCGCTGCAACGGCATGAGTGTCACGCCCCCCGCTCCCACTGTGGCGCCGCTTTTGGCCAATGCCCTTTGAGCCGTCTGATAGGCCTTGTCGGGCGTGTTGTTGTCGGCCGAAAGGTGGCACAGGAAGACATAGCGGATGCCCGTATGATAGGTTTCGGCCAATAGCGCTGCGCACTCCTCGTTGCTCAGGTGGCCACCCTCGCCGCGCACGCGGGCCTTCAGCCGGGCTGGATACGGACCGTTGAGCAGCATTTCCGTGTCGTGGTTCGACTCGACGATGAGATATTCTGCCCGTGAGACGTAGTGGCGCACATCGGCCGTAACAATCCCGCAATCGGTCACGAGACAGAAGCGGATTTTTTCGCTACCCTCCTGCCAATCAATGTAATAGCCTACATTGTCGCTGCTGTCGTGCGGCACCTTGAACGGCGTCACGCGGAAGTGCGTCAGCGGCAGGTCGAACGGCGTGTCGTAGCTCACATAGCGGCGGCTGGCCGATGAAATCTTCTTCTGGAGCCCGTAGTTGCGGTCCATGCCCTTGTGGACCTCCTCGGTCGCATAGACGGGACAGCCCTCCATGCTGGAGACCATCGATGCGCCGCGGATGTGATCCGTATGGTCGTGCGTGATGAGCAGGGCACGTATCGGAACATCGGACAAATGCCTGTCTCTCAGGATATTCCGCAGGTTGCGCCCGGCAAGTCCCGCGTCAATCAGGATGGCATATTGCTCGGTCCCCAGATAGTAGCAGTTTCCGCTGCTGCCACTGCCAAGACACATGAATCGAAGCATTCTTTTGAGGTTGTGAGGTTTTTAGGTTTTGAGGTTATCTGATTGTTAGTTTTTGAGTGCCTTATAACCTCATGAATATCATTGGCCAATGAGAAAAATACTGGGCACTCGCGGCACGACCCGCTGCAACTGGTCATCGGCCAAACCATGCAGTTTCTGTTTCCACTCGGCCACAGTGAGCGTGCGGATCTGTTCGTCGGGACAGGTGATGTTGCTGGCCAGACAGATGCGTGTCGAAGGCCGGAGCACGGCGAGCAGCGTCTGCATCATCTTCACGTTGCGGTAGGGCGTCTCGATGAAGAGTTGGGTCTGGCTTTCGGCCAATGCACGGGCTTCGAGCTGCTTGAGACGTGCGGTGCGTTGGCCGTCATCGATCGGCAGATAGCCGTTGAAGGCGAAGCTCTGTCCGTTCAGGCCCGATGCCATAACACTCATGATCATGCTCGATGGACCGACCAACGGAATGACTTTCAGCCCTTTGCGCTGTGCGATGGCAACGACATCGGCCCCAGGATCGGCCACTGCAGGACAACCCGCCTCGCTGATGATGCCGACGGGCAGTTTCTCCTTGACAAGAGGATTGAGATAGCGGTCGATGTGCGTGCGGTCGGTGTGCTGGTTGAGTTCATAGAAGGTCAGCTGATCAATGTCGATGGCCGGCTCTACCTTCTTCAGGAAACGGCGTGCACTGCGCACATTCTCGACGATGAAATGGCTGATTCCGACGATGACATCGTGGTTGTAGGCCGGCAGGACTTGGCCAATGGAAGTCTCGCCGAGCGGCACGGGAATCAGATATAATGCGGGTTCAAGCATCCGAGTGAAACATATTTAACCGTGCAAAATTAACGAAAAAATTTGGAAATGCGAAATATAATTCCTACTTTTGCGCGAATTTTCTGGCATTTTCATGCCACGACGCATAAAACCCAACATTATGGCACTCCCCGCAGCGTTTATCGATGAAATGAAACAGGTGCTTCCCGCACCGGAACTCGACGACTTCCTACGCCAGCTCACTGAAGGCGAACAACCCGTATCCATACGTCTGAATGCCGCCAAAAGCGGTTTTTCGTTGGCCGATGGCGTTGCCGTCCCCTGGTGTGCGACGGGCCGATACCTCACTACGCGACCTCAATTCACGCTCGACCCGATGCTCCACGCCGGTGCCTATTACGTGCAGGAGGCGTCAAGCCAGTTCGTCGCCCACGTCATGCAGCACATTCTCGAAATCGAGTCGGCCGATGCCATACGCACATGCCTCGACCTATGCGCCTCGCCCGGCGGAAAATCGACGGCCGTACTTTCCGTCTTGCCCGATGGCTGCGCATTGGTGAGCAACGAAATCGACCGCAAACGAGCCCATATCCTCACCGAAAACGTCCAGAAATGGGGTGCGCCGAACGTGTGCGTGACGTGCAATGCGCCGGCCGATTTCCTCCCCCTGCGCGAAACGTTCGACCTGATTGTGGCCGATGTGCCCTGCTCCGGCGAAGGGATGTTCCGCAAGGATGCAGGGGCAATCGCAGAATGGAATCCGGCCAAAGTGCACGAATGTGCCGCCCTGCAACGGCAGATTCTGACCGACATCTGGCCCTGTCTGCGCGACGGCGGCTACATGATTTATAGCACCTGCACGTTCAACATCCACGAAGATGAAGAGAACCTGCAATTCATCCACGACGAACTGGGCGGCGAAATCCTGCCGATTCCCGTATCGGCCGACTGGCACATCCACCCCGCGCTGACGGGCAGTTTTGCGCCCGATGTCCGACCCGAATCGGCCTGCCGCTTCATGCCACACTACACCCAGGGCGAAGGGCTTTTCATGGCCTTGATACGCAAATCTGCATCGGCCGCAAACAGCTCAAAATCAACGCCATCGGACAAAAAACGTGACAAACAGCGGCCGAATGCGGCATCGGACAAGAAAAAGGCGGCTGCATTGGCCGATATGGCCGACTGGGTGAACGTGGCAGGTCGCGTAGTGCAGGATTCGGCCGGTGTCGCGTCGTTCATTCCCGATGCATTGGCCGACATCCACCAGAAACTGCTGCGCGCCGGCCTTTTCCTGCGTTCGGCCGGTGTGGAACTTGGCACGCAGAAGGGCAAAGACCTGCAACCTGCGCATGCCCTTGCCCTATCGACCGCCCTGCATCGCGGTGCTTTCCCTGAAGCCGAACTCGACCTCGAAACCTCGCTCAACTATCTGCGTCGCGAGGCCATCGTCCTTCCGCCCGACACACCACGCGGACATATCCTGCTCACTTTCAACGGATTGCCGCTCGGTTTCGTGAAAAACATCGGCAACCGCTGCAACTCGCTTTATCCTACCGAGTGGAGAATCAGGAATTTGTGATTTTTTATTTATGCACTACAATTAACCCACTGAAAACCAGAATTTCAACTGGAAATCAGTGGGTTAAATTGTTTTGCTGTCAATCTTGATTTTTTATTTCTAATTTCCGTTAATTACGGGGACAGTCTTTGACATTCCACTTTTAGTAGTATAACTATATGTTCCTACTCTTTGAGGATTCCTGACTGTAACAATCTGACCATCGTAGAAATCTTTGCCAAGAATGAGGACAGTGTTACTATACCCAGTCGTCTCTCGAGCCAAAGCCGCATCTCCAAAAACTTGAGACACCCTGAAAGATGTTTCCATTTTATTTTCATAACTTACTGGCCTTTCAAGATATTGAATTGCATTTTCTGCAGAGTTTTGACTTGCCAATCCAATGATAAATAAGCTAACAAATGTCAGGATGACACCTGTTGCAAAACCTAAAAAAAATGATTTTTTATTCATAACCTTGGTTATAAAAATCATCCAATATCTTCCTTAATGAACCGGATCAGCCTATCGACGGCATCTTCCGACGGGATGTTGCGCTCGATGCACTGCTTGCCCTTGTAGAGCGAAACCTTGCCCGGCCCTGCCCCGACGTAGCCGTAGTCGGCATCGGCCATTTCGCCCGGACCATTGACGATGCAGCCCATGATGCCGATTTTCAGCGTCGAGAAGCGTACGTCGGTTTGTGCGGCGGCCTTGATTGCCGACTTGATGCGGGCGATGGTCTCCTCGAGGTTGTAGAGCGTTCGGCCGCAACCCGGACATGAGATGAACTCCGTGCGCGTGAACTTGACACGGGCGGCTTGCAGGATGCTGTCGGCCAACGATTTAAGTTCATCGGCCGAAAAGCCCTCATTGCGGATGACGAGGTTGTGCGCCACGCCGTCGATGAGCAGTGCGCCGACGGTCATCGCGGCCTTGAGCTGGAGGTCCTCCATCTGCGACTCGTGGAGCGTGAGTGTAATGGTGTCGGCCGATGCCTCAGCGCGGCATTTTTCGCGTAGTGCGGCACATTCCTCAATCATCGAGACCAATTTGCGGGCAACAGGAATCTCGCGTTCAGGAGCCTCGGACAATGACACGCGGATGGTGTCGCCGATGCCTTCGCACAACAGCGCGCCGATGCCCACAGCACTCTTGATGCGGCCGTCTTCGCCCTCGCCCGCCTCGGTCACGCCAAGGTGCAGCGGATAGGCCATGCCCTCCTTGTCCATCTGCTTGACCAGGAGGCGCATCGTGTTGACCATGACGACGCAGTTCGATGCCTTGATGCTGATGACGACGTCGTTGAAGTCAACGTCGCGGCAGATGCGCAGGAACTCCATGCACGACTCGACCATGCCGGCCGGCGTGTCACCGTAGCGCGACATGATGCGGTCGCTCAGACTGCCATGATTCACGCCGATGCGGACGGCAGTGTTGTGCTTGCGGCAGATGTCGAGGAACGGCACGAGGCGGTTGCGGATTTTCTGTATTTCGTCGGCATATTCCGCGTCGGTGTATTCCAACTTCTTGAACGTGCGTCCCGGATCGACGTAGTTGCCCGGATTGATGCGCACCTTCTCGACGATTTCGGCTGCCACATCGGCCACATTGGCATTGAAATGGATGTCGGCCACAAGCGGAACCTGACATCCCTCGCGGTGCAGCTCCTCCTCGATGCTCTTCAGGCTGAGAGCCTCGCGCGTGCCCTGTGCGGTGAGGCGGACGAGGTCGGCTCCGGCATCGACGATGCGCCGGATTTGCGCCACACTGCCCTCCACATCGTTGGTGTTGGTGTTGGTCATGCTCTGTATGACGATGGGATTGTCGCCGCCGATGAGCACGTCCTTCACGCGGCATACGCTCGATTTACGTCTCTGATACATAGTTATTTAATGAATTAAAGGGGAGTGAAAAAGAAGTGAAAGGGTAGTAAAAAAGGAGTAAAAGGGACGTTTGCTGGTTCGGGCAA
>CACZAY010000103.1 GCA_902779265.1 uncultured Bacteroidales bacterium
GAAGTAAGGAGTCCACAGGTCGGACTCTTGACCCCTCACTAAACATAATTATCCCGTTGTCACCTCTGATGTGACAGCGGGATTTTTGCATGTAGGCGATGTTTTTGACTTCGCACTTACATCTTTATTGTGAAGTTGGAAACTTCGCTTCCTTGTTCGATTTTCGCCACGCTTTGGGTCTCTCCTGTAATCTTGCACCAGTCGGCGACGCGCAGACCGACGACCCAGAGGATGCGTCCCGAGGCATCGGCCACAATCCACGTCGTAGCCTTGCGGTTGGGCGAAAAATGTGCGTCGGTGAAGAGGTCGGAGACCAGCCGCGTCTGGCTCATGCCAAGTGGTTGGATGCGGTCGCCTTGCCGCCAGTGACGCACCGTGAGCGGCCACTGGATGCAGTCTGCGTCGAACAGTTCGTAGTCGCGCGCGAAGGGCGGAAAAGGTGTCGAATTGAAAAACGAAAGTTGAAAATTGAACGGCTCCGTCCCCTCTTCTTTTTTTGGGCCAATGGTGTACTCCTCGTGGCCGATGTCCCTGATGGCCGTATAGAACAGCCGTCCGTTGCGCCGCGCGTTGGGATGCCGTTCGCTCCAGTGGTGGAACAGCGTTTCCGTCCACGCGTCATCGGCCAGGGAAATGCCATTGGCCAATGTCTCCGGCACGTGGAATTCGTCCCATTCGACGCCGGCCGCGCAGAAATGTCGGGTCGTGGTCAGAATCGCGTCGATTTGGGTGTCGGCCAATGCCATTGTCTGCCGTAACAGGTTGATAGTGTGTCCGATGCCGCTGCGAGCATTCGGGTTGATTTCCTCCATGAGGGGCAGTAGCCGGTTGCGGATGGTGTTGCGCACCGTATCGTTCTCCAGATTGCTGCTGTCCGTGATGTAATCTAGCTGGTTTTCATCGAGATACGACAAAATTTCCGCACGTGTCCAGTCGCTCATCGGGCGGACGATGCGGCCGTTCTCGCGCGGGATGCCCGTCAGCCCCTTGATGCCCGTCCCGCGCATCAGGTTCATCAGCAGCGTCTCGATGCTGTCGTCGCGGTGGTGGCCGACGGCGATGACGACCTCGCGCCCCGTTTCCTGCTGCTTTTCATTGGCCAATGTCTCCCACCAGCCGTAACGCAGTCGGCGCGCGGCCAGTTCGAGTGAAAGATGTTCATCGGTCATTACCTTTCTTGTGTTGAAACTCTTGACAGTCAGTGCTATATCAAGCTTTTTGCAGAGGTCGATACAGAACCTCTCGTCGCGCATCGACTCTTCGCCGCGCAGGTTGAAGTTGCAGTGGGTGGCCAATAGTGTTTCGTGGGGCAGCGACGAGGCGAGACGGTGCAGCAGGGCCACACTGTCGGGGCCTCCGCTCAGGCCGATCAGGATGTATTTTCCGGCGAGATTCATGCTCATGGGACACAGAATTTGAAAGCCGCTGTTGTTAAACGGCCGTTTCTGTAGCGCAAAAGTAATTATTTTTTTCCGAAAGTTTGTTTTTTACCTTCGTTTTTCTTACCTTTGCCGCGCAAAAATTAGAAATTTCATCGGAATTTAAGATATGATCGAGAAAATCAACCAGCTCATGGCCGAGATTGAGGGCCTGCAAGCGAAGAATGCAGAGGACATCGAGGCTCTGCGTATCAAATACCTGAGCAAGAAGGGCGAAATCAGCAGCCTGATGGCCGATTTCCGTAACGTCGCCGCCGAGCAGAAGCGCGAAATGGGACAGCGTCTCAACGCCTTGAAGGATGCGGCTACGGCCAAAATCAATGCGCTGAAAGAGCAGTATCAGAGCGAGGACCACGTGGACGAAAGCATCGACCTTACCCGCCCGGCCTATCCGGAGGAGGTCGGCACACGTCACCCGTTGAGCCTTGTCCGCCAGCAGATTGTCGATATTTTTGCCCGTCTGGGCTTCTCGATTGCCGAGGGTCCTGAAGTGGAGGACGACTGGCACGTCTATGGCGCACTCAACTTCGCCGACGACCATCCGGCACGCGACATGCAGGACACGTTCTTCATCCAGCAGAACCCGATTGTCGTGCTCCGCAGCCACACTTCGAGCGTTCAGGTCCGTGTGATGGGCGAGCAGAAGCCACCTATCCGTGTCGTTTGTCCGGGTCGCGTGTATCGCAACGAGGCCATTTCTGCACGTGCACACTGCTTCTTCCATCAGGTCGAGGGTCTCTATATCGACAAGAACGTCAGTTTTGCCGACCTCAAGCAGGTGCTGCTCCAGTTTGCCAAAGAGATGTTCGGTCCCGACACGCAGATCCGCCTCCGTCCGTCGTACTTCCCGTTCACCGAGCCGTCGGCCGAGATGGATGTGAGCTGTACGCTCTGCAAGGGCAAGGGTTGCGCGATGTGCAAGGGCGCAGGCTGGCTCGAAATTCTGGGTTGCGGCATGGTCGATCCGGCTGTCCTCGAGGCATCGGGCATCGACAGCAAGACCTACACCGGCTACGCTTTCGGCATGGGCGTTGAGCGTATCGCCAACCTCAAGTATCGTGTGAAGGACCTGCGCCTCTTCAGCGAGAATGACCAGCGTTTCCTCGACGAATTTGAGGCAGCCAAATAAAGACCCCCACCCAACCTCCCCGAGGGGAGGGGAAGACTTCGCTAATTAAATTGATAATTGACAATTGATAAAACTCCCGCAATCTCTTTTATTGAGGGATTATCTCTCCCCCTCGGGGGAGAAGGAAGGGGGTCGTTTTTCTTATGGACTTGATTCCTTCATTTCAGGTGGATCACACCAACCTCAAGCCGGGCATCTACGTGAGCCGACAGGACACCATCGGCCAAGAGCGCATCACGACGTTCGACATCCGCATGACGGCACCCAACCAGGAGCCTGCATTGGCCCCAGCCGCCATCCACACCATCGAACATATCGTGGCCACCTTCCTGCGCAACGATCCGGAGTGGAAAGACTCGATAATCTATTGGGGACCAATGGGATGCCTGACTGGAAACTACCTCATCGTGAAGGGCGAGCCGACCTGCCAGCAGGTGCGCGAACTGATGATTGAGGCGTTCACCTACGTGGTCAACTACGACAAGGAGGTGCCGGGCACGACGCCATCGACCTGCGGCAACTACCTATTGCACGATCTGCCGATGGCCAAATGGGAGGCCAAGCGCTACGTCGAACGGCTCAAAAATAGTTTCTGTTGTGAATATCCCGGTGTCGAACGTCCGCAGGATGCAACTGGAAAACAGTTTTACGATGCGTAAAGAAGGTTTCGTCTGTTCTGTGATATATGGTCTGCTCTCGATGTCGCCTCTGGTGGCCGATGGGCAGACCTCTGCATCTAAAGAGCTCCAGTTGGCCACGCCCTACCGCTCGAAAGGTTGGGGCAACGTCCTGTGGAAGGGTGGCCTGATACGTACGAAAGGTGTTGATGGCCAACGCACCGGCTCGCACTACATGAAACTCGAACCCGGAACCGGCAGCCTGCTGCGCATGGATTTCGTCAACGGACTGACCATCGGCCCTGAAGTCACTCTCGGCTATGTGACTGAAAACCAGAGCCGCTGGGAGTTGTTGGCCAATGTCGAGTACGCCGCGAGCCGTCATGCCTGGATGGGTGAGGGGGCACTGCGCTACATCCTGCCGCCATCGGAAGACAGCTGGGTGGAGCTCTTCGGTGGCCGACGCACCACGGACTATGACCCGGAACCGCTCCTGTCGCGTTCGCAGCGCGATGTCGCCGCCGGACTCTTTGCCTGGAACGGCGGGAAACTCTACGAGGCGATGCGCATTGGCCTCAAAGCAAGACGTTGGATGTCACGCGACTGGGCCATCGAGGGCGCATTCTGGTACGAGGGCCGCTATGAGATGGCCAATCACCGCCACACGAGCTTCTTCGGCAAGCGTCCGTCGAGCAACGTGCCGCACTGCCACCTCTATGATGCGGCGCAGTATTTCCCTTATAATGTTTATGGCAGCGGCTACAGTTACAGTTCAAGCCTGGAATATGACAACGCAGACTTCTATGCCGAAGGCAACTGGCAGCAGATCCCGCTCCTCCACTGGCAGGAAGACCACCTGTGGCGCGCCGACCTGACGCTCGAATATACGCCCCATCGTGTGCTTGTTGTGGCCGATGACCTTCACGCCGAGGGCAAGTCCACCGCGCCGACCATGCGCCTGAAGCTCAAGACGGCGTGGGACAATGGCGATGGCCAATGGGGCGGCACGCCGGCTGACTATACGCCGCTGGAGAGTGTTGAGTCGGACCTCGGCCTGCGTTACCTCTGTGCCGATTTCAGTATCGAACAGCGCATTGGCCGTAAAAAATATAATGTGGCCTATTTTGCATCGGCCGGATTCTTCAATGGAGGGGAAAACGTCGGCCTGCAGGACCGCCGCCACTTCAACGCGTCGCACTTCCCGTGGATTGACTCGATGGAGAGCAGCCTGACGTGGTTCGCCCTGCTGACCAACTATGAGGCATCGGCCAGGCGTGACTGGATTGAGGCGCATGGCGAGTACATGCGGCGCTATTTCAGCGGGGACATTGGCCAATACGTACAGCTTCATTTTTTGGCCAATGACTTTGCCACGCATCTGGAGGCCTCGTACGGCTGGCAGCTTGACAAGTCGATGCGCGTGGGTCTGTCGGTCGGGTTCGACGACGCCATGGAGTATGACGGCATCGGCCTTAATCTGAGTATTGTTCCGTAAGAATATGTCATCACCACTTGCAGAAAGAATGCGTCCCAGGACGCTTGACGGGTACATCGGCCAACGACATCTGGTCGGTGAGGGAGGTGTGCTGCGCCGTATGATCGAGTCGGGGCGCATCTCGTCGTTCATCCTGTGGGGGCCTCCGGGTGTGGGAAAAACGACATTGGCCAAGATTATAGCCCAGACACTCGACCTGCCGTTCTATACGCTGAGCGCCGTGAGCAGCGGCGTGAAGGAGGTGCGCGAGGTCATTGAGCGGGCCAAGAAGGACAGTTTCTTCCATCCCGACCGTTCGCCGCTGCTCTTCATCGACGAAATCCACCGTTTCTCCAAGTCGCAGCAGGATTCGCTGCTTGAGGCCGTGGAGCGCGGTGTCGTGACCCTCATCGGAGCGACGACGGAGAATCCTTCGTTCGAGGTCATCCGGCCGCTCTTGAGCCGTTGCCAGGTCTATACGTTGCGGCCCATCGGCGACGATGACTTGCTGGCGTTGCTCGACCGTGTGCTGCACGAAGACGAGGTTATTTCGCGGCTCGACGTGAAGGTCGCGGAGACGACGGCCCTGCTGCGCTATGCGGGCGGAGACTGCCGCAAGTTCCTGAACATCATCGAATTGGTCACAAATACGTTCACGGACCAGACCGACGATTTCGACTACGTGGAGGAGGAGGATGACGAAGAAGATGAGGACGAGGCATTGGCCAATGTCCCAAGTCAACCCGAAAAGCGTCAGGGCGGCGTAATCACCGACGAGCTGGTCACCAGCGTCCTGCAAGAGAACCCGATGGCCTACGACAAGGACGGCGAGATGCACTATGACCTTGTCTCGGCCATGATCAAGTCCATACGGGGCAGCGACCCCGACGCGGCCATCTACTATATGGCGCGCATGATCGAGGGCGGTGAGGATCCGGCCTTCATCGCGCGGCGTCTGGTCATCTCGGCCTCGGAAGACATCGGGTTGGCCAATCCGAATGCCTTGTTGTTGGCCAATGCCGCATTCGACGCGGTCCAGAAGATCGGCTGGCCCGAGGGACGGATTCCATTGGCCGAAGCCTGCGTCTATCTCGCCTCGTCGCCCAAGAGCAACGCCTCGTACAACGCCATCAACAGCGCGCTCCAGAAGGTCCGCGATACCGGCAACCTGCCCGTTCCGCTCCACCTGCGCAATGCCCCGACCCAGCTGATGGCCAAAGAGGGCTACGGCAAGGGCTACAAGTACGCACACGACTTCCCCGGCCACTTCGCCTACCAGCAGTATCTGCCCGACGCGCTCGTCCAGGAGGGCGGCCTGCGCCAGAGCCTTTTCTACCATCCGCAGCCCAATGCGCAGGAGGACAAGCTCAAGGCGTATCTGAACTGCCTGTGGGGCGAGAGGTTCAAGTGAGAGGGTCGTGTTTTTATGGCCAATGTCCCGATTCTGCACCATTTGTTCCGATTTTCGCGGCAGAATAGCGCCCTTTGAAATCCGATTTTTGGAAAAATCGCCGAAAATGATTATATTTGCGCCCGAGATTATTTAAAGAACACCATGATAAAATTTGTCGAAAACGCCTCGTTGCGTCCCTATAATACCTTCGGTCTTGATGTCAAGGCCGATTTGTTTGTCGAATACAGCGCCGAGGAGGATCTGCGCGCCATCTTCCACGACGAGCGCGTGGCCAGAAAGCCATTCCTCCACATTGGCCAAGGAAGTAATCTGCTTTTTACCGATGACTATCATGGCGTCGTCCTGCACAGCGCCATCAAGGGCATCCGTCCCACGTCCCAGGGCGAAGAGGTCGTCCTGCTGGAATGCGGCGCGGGCGAGACGTGGGACTACGTCTGCGAGTGGTGCGTGGAGCATGGCTTCTACGGCGTGGAGAACCTGTCCGGCATTCCGGGCGAGGTGGGTGCTGCTGCCGTACAGAACATCGGGGCCTATGGCGTGGAGTTCAAGGACGTCGTCGTGGCCGTCTCGGTCTATGATATCGAGCAGGACAAGCACGTCATCGTCAGTGCAGAGCAGTGCCAGTATGGCTACCGCACCAGCCTCTTCAAGCAGGCCGAATGCAAACGCCGCTTCGTCGTGACGGGCACCCTGCTCAGTCTGGCACGTAAGGCGCAGTTCAAGCTCGACTACGGCAACATCAAGGCCGCCCTGCTGGAACGTGGGTTCACCCTCCTGCAAGGCAGCGAGAAGCGCAAGCCGGCCCGTGCCGAGCGAGCCAAGGCGATAACCCTGCGAGCCATGCGCGAGGCCATCCTCTCGGTGCGCGACTCGAAGCTGCCCGACCCCAAGGTGATGGGCAATGCGGGCAGTTTCTTCAAGAATCCCATCATCGCGAGGGAACGTTACGATGCGCTATTGGCCAATGACCCTGACATGCCGAAATACGACGTCGACGAGACGCACGTCAAGGTGCCTGCCGGATGGCTCATCGAACATGCCGGATGCCGTGACCGCCGCGTGGGTGATGCCGGTGTCTATCCGCTGCAGTGCCTGGTCATCGTCAATCGGGGAAAGGCATCGGCCAATGACATTATCCAGCTTGCCCGAATCATCGTCGAGACCGTGCGCGAACGCTACGGCATCGAGCTTGAGCCGGAGGTGAACTTTATTTGAGGCCAAGGACACAACTTCCGTAAGCTCAAGTTGAAGGTTGGGAATGGCTCAAAAAAGAAGTAAAAGGGACGATTCCTTTCTGAGTATAAAAAACAAGAGTCACAATCCGGAGCAAATGTCCTTTTTACTCCCTTTAATATTTAGTATTTAATATTTTTCATTCTTGACTCGTCAGATGACAGTTACTTTTCTTGGCACAGGAACATCGTGTGGCGTGCCGATGCCCACTTGCCGGTGTGAAGTATGCACATCGGCCGACCCGCGCGACAACCGTCTGCGCTGCTCTTGTCTGGTCGAGACGGCCGACGGGCAGAACATCCTCATCGACTGTGGTCCCGACTTCCGCCTGCAGGCCCTGCGCGCCGGCATCCGGCGGCTCGATGCCCTGCTTGTCACGCACAACCATTTCGACCATGTGGCCGGTCTGGACGACCTGCGCGCGCTCTGTTTCGAAACGCCATTGGCCACCTACTGCGACCCGATTGTAACGCGCAACTTCATCGAGAAGTATGACTACATCTTCGTGCACCGCTATCCGGGTACGCCCAAGATGGACCTGCACGAGCTGCAGGGTGACGAGGAGCTGCTCATTGGCCAATGTCCCGTGCGTCCCGTCCGTCTGAAGCATGGCAAGCTGCCCATCTTCGGCTGGCGCATCGGCCGGTTGGCCTACCTGACCGACTGCACGGAAATCGTTGAGGGCGAGTGGGAGAAATTGGCCAATGTCGATACGCTCATCATCGACGCCCTGCGATGGACGGAACACCCGACGCACTATACCGTCGAGCAGGCGCTGGAGGTCGTTGCCCGCATCCGTCCGCGACAGACCTACTTCACGCACATGAGCCATGACATCGGCCTTCATGTTGTGGCCAATGGGAAGCTGCCCGCCGGTGTCGAACTGGCCTACGACGGACTCGTGGTCACGATTCCGGACTGAGGGCAAAGGCATTGGCCATAAACCTCTTATTTCATATTTTTAATTCTTATTTCAAACCTCAGCTATGCAACTTACAGACAACTGGTTCACCGCCTTGAGTGAGAACGAAGACGGAACCTATACCTTCATTTCCGGACGCACGCAGATTGACGAGTTCGTCAAGTCGGGCAAGCTGCGCGAGCGCATGGAGGTCGTTTGGACTTTCAAGGCCGATGACAAGGGCCTGCCTGCCGACGACGCCGAGGCCG
>CACZAY010000104.1 GCA_902779265.1 uncultured Bacteroidales bacterium
GCTCGACATCTGGGGCTTGTGGTGCGCCCCATGCTGCGAAGGGCTGAAGCACTCGAAAGAGGAATTTGAACGCTTTGCCGACCTGAATCTGGTCTATCTCTATCTGGCCAACCGAAGCGACCAGGCCTCGATGGAGACGTTCCTGAAGGATTGTGGCGTGACGGGCGAGAACTGCGTCTGCTACAACCTGCCCGCCGACAAGCAAAACCGCATCGAGAACTTCCTGAGTGTGAGCAGCTGGCCGTCGTACTTCCTCATCGACCCGCAAGGCCGTGTGCTGGAAAAACGTGTCGATCCGCGCTTCAGGCAAGACGAAATCATTCAGATCGTCAAGGGCGCGAAGCAATGACATCGGCCGACAATGAAATCAAATTTCGGCAAGGCGGAAAATAAACCCTCCGCTTTGCCGTTTTTACAAAAAAAATAACAATCATGACACGCAAAATAATCGGAATTGGCGAGACTGTTCTCGACGTGATTTTCAAGAATGACCAGCCCACAGCCGCCGTCGCAGGTGGTTCGACGTTCAATGCAATGATTTCGCTGGGCAGAACCATCGGCCACAAACACCCCGAAATGCCGCTGCTCATGGTGACCGAGACGGGCGACGACCACATCGGCGACATCATCGTGCGGTTCATGCGCGAAAATGGTGTGTCCGATGCCGCCGTGACGCGCAATCCGGGCACGCAGAGCCACGTTTCGATGGCGTTTCTGGACGAAAGGAACGACGCGCAGTACGAGTTCTACAAAGACCACGGACACGCCTCGCTGCAAGCCGAAAAAATCCGCGTAGCGGGCGGTTTCATGGCCGATGACCTTGTGCTGTTCGGCTCGTTTTTCGCCATCAATCCCGTGCTACGCGACTTTACGAGGCCGCTCTTGCAGTCGGCGCACGATGCCGGAGCCATCCTCTACTACGACATCAATTTCCGGCGCTCGCACATCGCCGACATTCCCGACACATTGGCCAACATCGAAGAAAACTGCCGACTGAGCACCATCGTGCGCGGTTCGGCCGAGGATTTCGGCTACCTCTACGGCACGACCGACGCGCACGAAGTCTATGAACGCCACATCGCGCCGCTCTGTCCGCTGTTCATCTGCACCGACGGTCCCCGCGCTACGTGGATTTTCACGCCCCAATTCACGCTCGAAGTGCCCGTCGCACCCATCCACACGGTGAGCACCATCGGCGCGGGCGACAACTTCAACGCCGGCTTCCTGTGCGGCATCGTCGGCCACGACATCGGAAAAAAGCAGTTCGCCGCCCTTCCGCAAGAGGCTTGGCGGGAACTCGTCGCCGTCGGCCAACGCTTTTCGGCCCACGTGTGCCAAAGCATCTTCAACTACGTGGACAAGGAGTTCGAAATTTAGTTCTTGGCCAATGGCACGTCGGCAACGGCATTGGCCAAAAACACCACGAAGAATCCCCTTCCGAAGAGCCTCAACTCTCGAAAGGGGATGATTTTTTTGTCGGCCAATGCGCCTTACTTCTTCGACTTCTTGGTCTTGCCCTTCTTGACCGGTGCGGGCGGGTCCTTACGGAGCTGCTCGGCCACGAGGTCAGCAATCTTGGCGGCACCCTTCTGGTTCGGATGGATGCGGTCGCCCGTCATGAGACCCGTCTCGACGGCGTCAAGCATCGGCGTGTGCAAGTCGATCAGCTCGAGATTGTTTTCGGCAGCATATTTTTCGAGCTGCGGGATGACACCGTTCACAATGACCGAATCGCGGATGGTCCACTCCGTCTGGAAGGCCGGAATCGGGGTGCAGAGCACGATGCGCGGGTTCGTCGGCAGCGCCTTCAACGAATCGACGAGCATCTGGAGGCTGGGGATGAAGTCGGCCTCGGCCGTGGGCCAGTTGGCGGTTTTCGTGTCATTGGTCCCCAACTTGATGACAACCACATCGGGCTGCCAGTCGAGACAGTCGCGCCAGGCCTGCTCCTTGTAATACGGCAGGTTGCCCGTCACCGACATCGTGCGGCCGCTCACGCCGAAATTCTTCACAATGTACTGACTGCCCAGACGGCGGTTCAGCACGGCGGGATAGCCTCGATATTCGGCATATTCGATGCCTGACCCATCTGTGATGCTGTTGCCGATGCAGCCGACCTTGATATGATTTTCATTGGCCAATGGCATTTTCAAATCATCCAACCAAGCCTTGAGCTGCTCCAGCGCCATATCGTGATACTTCCACGTAGTGCGGAAGCCGAAACCGTGGCCGCCCGACGGATAGGCATACATCGTACAGCTGTTGCCCGCGCGGCACATGCTGACGTAATAGGCGCCGCCGTTCGTTCCGGGAGGCACCACCGTGTCGTCCGAGGCCAGGATGACGATGGCCGGAGGCGTCAGGTGACGTCGCACGGCACGATGCGAACTCCACTCGCGCTGCATGGCCTCGTCATGGCGCTGATCACCCAGGAAGCCTACGACCGAGCCCTTGTGCGTCTCGCGCTCGTTCATCGAGATGACGGGATAGAAAAGGATGGTGAAATTGGGGCGTACGGCCAATGGCGCATGGGTCGAGACGGCCGATGCCAGATGTCCGCCGGCCGAGAAGCCCTGGATGCCCACATTGTCGGGATTGACGTTCCACACCTTGGCGCTATCACGCATCGTGCGGATGGCGTTGTAGGCATCGCCCAGCGGGATATTGCGGTCGCCCTTCGGCATCCTGTATTTCAGGACGGCATAGGCGATACCCTGTGCATTGTAGTACTCGGCCCAGTCGTGGCCCTCGAACTGCATCGAAAGATGGGTGTAGCCACCGCCCGGACAACAGACGATGGCGCGGCCATTGGCTGCAGCGGCGGCCTCGGCCTTCGGTAGATAAACGGTGAGTTCGGACTCACCATCTGCTGAATTCTTCAAAACGAATTTCCTCTCGGTGCTCTGTGCAGACGCCACGAGTGCATACAGAGCCACAGCAGTCAAAAGAAAATACTTTTTCATAAAAAACAAAAACATTTGGTATCAGTCAGGTGCGCTCTTGAGAGTATTCCATGCACCTGTTTACATTTGGGATTAATTGAAAATATAGGGCTTTGAAAAACGTCTGAGGGGGAGCCGGAAAGAGTCCTGTCTTTCTCTTTTTTTTGGCCGATGGGGTTAAATCCATTGGCCAAGAAACCCTCCGAATTGCTTCCCCTCTTGATTTTAAGGCAAGCAGGAACCTGCAACTTTTAGATTTCGAACTTGGCGTTGCGCATGTCGCCGGTCTCCTCGTAGGCGATGTGCATCTTGAAGGCGTTCTTGAGCGAGTGAGGAGTATGGAAACCCTTGCCTTCGCTCAGCTTGAGGTAGTCCCACAGAAGCTGCTTGTAGTCCGGGTGGGCGCAGTTCTCGATGATGAGGCGGGCGCGCTGTGACGGTGACTTGCCGCGCAAGTCGGCGACACCCTGTTCGGTGACGAGGACGCGGACGCTGTGTTCGCTCGAATCGGTGTGGGTGACCATCGGTACGATTGACGAGATGGCGCCGCCCTTGGCCAACGATGGGGTCGTGAAGATGCTCAGGAAGGCATTGCGGGCAAAGTCGGCCGAACCGCCGATGCCGTTCATCATCTTGGTGCCCATCACGTGGGTCGAGTTGACGTTGCCGAAGATGTCGGCCTCCAGTGCCGTGTTCAGGGCGATGATGCCCAGACGGCGGATGCACTCAGGATGGTTGGTGATTTCCTGCGAGCGGAGCAGGAGTCGTTGGCCAAAGACATCCATGTGGCTGTACATTACGTCCAATGCATCGTCGGTCAAACTCAATGACGAACCGGTCACGTAGTTGCATCGGCCCTTCAGGATCAGGTCGATGACCGAGTTCTGGATCACCTCGGTGAACATCGAGAATGCAGGCACGTCTGGATTGTCGCCCAGGGCGCCGATAACGGCATTGGCCACATTGCCCACACCACTCTGGAGAGGCAGGAACTCCTTCGGGATACCGCCGCGCTTCAACTCGTTGACGAGGAAGTTGGAGACATGGGCGCCGATGGCACGGGTGTCGTCGTCCAATGGCTTGAAGCCAGCCTGATTGTCGCGCAGGTCGGTGTGAACCACGGCAATGACCTTCTTCGGGTCAACCTTCACGTCGATGGTGCCGATGCGGTCGCCAGGGTGCGTGATCATGAACGGCTTGCGGTAAGGCGGCATTTCGGGCAGATAGATGTCGTGCATACCCTTCAGACGGTCGCCGTGGGCCGCATTCAGCTCGATGATGATCTTGTCGGCATGAGCCACAAGGTCGGGCACGATGCCCACCGATGTCGTGGCGATGAAATTGCCGTCGGGAAGGATTTCGCTGGCCTCGACGATGGCGACATCCATCTTGCCGAGGAATCCGTAATAGACGTCCTGACCAATCATCGAGAGGTGGCAGTCAAAATACTGGACCTCGCCGCTGTTGATGGCCTTACGCATGTTGGCATTGCTCTGGAATGGGGTTCGAAACTTCACCGCATGGGCAAGCGGCAACTCCGTATCGACTGCGGGACCCGTTGCTCCGCCGGTAATCAAACCAATCTGAAACGGGCGACCGGCCTCATGTTCCTCGATTGCATACTTGGCGATGGCTGCAGGAACCGCTTTCGGAACACCTACAGACGAGAAACCGCCAATACCTACGACATAATCATTCTTAATCAACCTTGCGGCCTCTTCAGCCGTCATTTCAGGATAATTCATACCTTATTAACAGAATTAGTAAATCTCTTGTGGGCGCAAATATAATGATTTTCGAGGAATTGGCCAACGATTCTCCCGGATTTTTGCCGATTTCCGTCCTTTTCGGTGCCGATGCTGCGCGGACTATCCAATGGGCTGGACAATCCGGCGGGTTATTGTCGTTTTCATGGCCAATGGTTTTCCGTGGGTTCATGGCCGGCGGGAAAATGCATCGGCCATAAACAAAATGGAGAAAAAAGTTGGATAAATAGCAAAAAACGACTACCTTTGCGGCCGATAAACCTTAATTTTTGAACACCTGATCGATTATGAGAAGATTAACACTTTTGATGCTGCTTATGAGCGCCTTTGGCTGGAATGCACGCGGCGCCGAGTTTACAGAACTGGAGATGAACCTGCCGAAAATCCCCGCCTTCACCAACGAGGTAGGCTACGGCTACGACCTCGAAACCTCGTGGGACGGCAAGTCCAGCACTCCGTTTTTCATTTCGGCCAATGTACCTGACGGCAACTACCGCGTGACGGTGACCATCGGCAGCAAGAAACGCGCCGCCGAGACCACAATCCGCTGCGAGAGCCGCCGCCTCTTCATCGAAAATCTGGCCACCAAGAAAGGCGAACTGGTCACCAAGACATTCATCGTCAACAAGCGCGACGTGAACTTCGTCAACGAGAAAGGCCAGGCCGACCGCGTCAAACTGAAGAAGAATGAAGACGGCAAACTGCATTGGGACAACAAGTTGACATTTGAAATCAATGGCAATGCGCCAGCCATCCAGAGCATCAGGATTGAACGCGACACAGTTTCGCCGACGCTCTACCTGTGCGGCAACAGCACCGTAGTTGACCAGTCGAACGAGCCTTGGGCCTCATGGGGCCAGATGATTCCCCGCTTCCTCGACGACAGCCTCAGCGTGGCCAACTACGCGGAAAGCGGATTGGCCGCATCGTCGTTCCTCGCGCAGAACCGTTGGGCAAAAATCTACAGCCTGCTGAAAAAGGGCGACTACGTGATTCTGGAGTTCGGCCACAACGACCAGAAGGCCGACGGCCATGTGGGCAACGGCGCCTACTATGCGTTCAGCCATCAGGTGAAGCAGATTCTTGACCAATGCCGCACGAAGGGTGCGACGTTCATCATCTGCACGCCGACCATGCGCCGCAGCTTCGAGGGCAACGTCGTGGTCAACACCCACAAGGACTATCCGGCCGCTGTGCGCGACATCGCCAAACGCGAGGGTCTGCTCTGCATCGACCTGCAGGACATGACAAAGGCTTTCTACGAGGCGATGGGACCCGAGAAATCGACCCAGGCATTCGTCCACTACCCCGCCAACACTTGGCCGGATCAGCCTAAGGCATTGGCCGATAACACCCACTTCAACCCCTACGGTGCATACGAAATCGCCAAAATGGTGGCACAGGCCATCATGCAGTCGAATCTCGACGATTTGAAGAAGCACATCAGCAACGATTTCAAGGGCTTCAACCCAGCTCTGCCCGACCCCGTCGAGTCGTTCAAGTGGAACAACAGCCCGTTCGTGAACATGACCAAGCCGGACGGAAACTAACATCATTTATTCCCGAATAAATACCCCTGCGGCCGCATGGTCAAGCCCCTCCCCTCGGGGAGGATGGAAGGGGGGCAAATCTATCAATATGAAAAAATACTTCATTCTGGCGCTGAGCCTGCTGCTGTCGGCGAGTGCCATCGGACAAGAAAAGAAAGATGCGAACGGCGTGAACGACACGACCGTCGATAAGTACAAGAAATCGGACGACGTGGGCAACAAATACGCCCGTCCCGTGGCCGGTTCGAGCCGAAAGGGCAAGAATCCGGTGCTGCTGCTCATCGGCGACAGCACAATGCGCACGGGCACAAAGGGCAACGGCAGCAACGGCCAATGGGGCTGGGGCGCATTCGCCTACCAATGGTTCGACACTACGCGGATTTCGGTCGAAAACCACGCCCTGGGCGGCACCTCGACCCGCACATTCTACAACCAGCTTTGGCCGGACGTGCTCAAAGGCGTGAAGAAGGGCGACTACGTGCTCATCCAGTTGGGTCACAACGACAACGGTCCATTGGACACATTCACCGCGCGCAACAGCATCCGTGGCATCGACCCCGACACTGTGGCCTATGTCACCCTGCACGACTGCCGCAACCCGAAGGACAACGGCCGCAAGGACACCGTCTATAGCTACGGCGAATATATGCGCAAGTTCATCCGCGACGTGCGGGCCAAGAAGGCGAACCCCATCCTCTGTTCGCTCACGCCACGCAATTCATGGGATAACGACACGACCATCACACGCAAACTGGAGACCATCACCGCATGGCAGAAAGCCATCGCCGAAGAGATGAACGTGCCGTTCGTCGATCTGGAGGACGTGAGTGCCAAGCGTCTGGAGTCGTTCGGCCACCGCAAGACGGACTATATGTTCTACTACGTCGATAAAATACACACCAGCAAGTTCGGCGCCGAGAACAATGCCTACAGCGCAGCATTGGCCATCCAGCAATGCCCCGACTGCAAGTTGAAGGACTATCTGGTCGATCTGACTCCGGTTACGGCCAATGTCAATCGTCAACCCGGCAAACCCGTCGTCTGGCTGTGCGGCGACAGCACCTGCAAGAACACCGACAAGGATTCGACCGGAATGTGGGGCTGGGGCAGCCAGGGATACCTTGTGTTCGATTCCACCAAGGTCACTTTTGCCAACGAGGCTATGGCCGGACGTTCCTGCCGCACCTATCTGCGTGAGGGCCGATGGGACAAGGTCTATAACTCGCTGCAACCGGGCGACATCGTGCTCATCCAGTTCGGCCACAACGATACGGGCAACGAAATCGGCCGTGGCAAAGACCGCAACGAGATTGCTACGGGCAAGGATTCGACCCATGTCTATAAGCACGAGACCACAGGCGAATATCTGACCGTCTATAGCTTCGGCTGGTATCTGCGCAAGTTCATCGACGATGCCCGCGAGAAGGGCGCTACGCCGATTTTGTTGAGTCTGACGCCGCGCAACATCTGGCCCGAACCAGGCGAGAAACGTCCGACCGACGACAGCAAGGGTCCGAACATCGAGCGCCGCAACGACTCGTACGGCAAGTGGTACCGCGAAGTGGTCGAGGCCACGGGCGTACACTTCATCGACGTGCACAACCTGACCGCCGACTATCTGGATGCCATCGGCCGTGAAGCCACAAAGGAGTATTTCAACCACGACCACACGCACACCAGCCTGAAGGGTGCACAGCAGAATGCGCGTAGCGTGCAGCAGGGTATGCGCGCCATCGGCTACAATGACATTCTGCGTCCGAGCAGTGACAATATGTCCAAATAAATAGTTTGGCACGGTTTTTGTTAAATGACGGTTGCGATGAAATCCGAATCATCGCAACCGTTTCTTGTTTGGGTCACATCGGCCAATGAAACAGAAGCAAACATTTAATAACTTAAAAATATAAAGCACTATGAACATTAAACCACTTGCCCTTTGTCTCCACAGGTGCAAGGTCGCTGTCCAAGAAGAAGTCCGGGTCACTGTTTTCGAAGGTGTGGATGCGCAGGCCGTGGCTGCCGTCGATGTTGTACATGTCGCCGCCCCAGTCGTAGTTGTTGTAGATCTGGAACCACTCGGCGAGCGAGGCGAGCGCCTTCTGGTCGGTGGGATCGTTCAGCACGGC
>CACZAY010000105.1 GCA_902779265.1 uncultured Bacteroidales bacterium
ATTGGCCCTCAAGAAGGGCGGCGAGGCAGTTCCATTCGACGGACTTGACGAGCTCGAAAAGGAATGGATGCAGGGCGTGGAATACCTGAAGAAATTCAAGTTCATCGACAGCGAGCACGTCATCAACAATATGCTCAAAGAGGGCAAGAGCCTGCTCTGCGAGGGTGCTCAAGGCTCGTTGCTCGACGTCGATTTCGGTTCGTATCCGTTCGTCACATCGTCCAACACCGTATGTGCCGGAGCCTGCACCGGCTTGGGCATCGCGCCTAACAAGATCGGCGAAGTGTTCGGCATCTTCAAGGCATACTGCACACGCGTCGGCTCAGGCCCATTCCCGACCGAGCTCTTCGACGAGACCGGTGCGAAGATCCGCGCCATCGGCCATGAATATGGTGCTGTGACCGGCCGCGAGCGTCGTTGTGGCTGGATAGACCTCGTTGCATTGCGCTACACCATCATGCTCAACGGCGTTACACAGCTCATCATGATGAAGAGCGACGTGCTCGACACGTTCCCGACCATCAAAGCCTGCACATCGTACAAGGTGAACGGCGTCGAGACCCGCGAATTCCCGTTCAGCATCGACGAAGGCATCGAGCCACAGTACGTCGAACTGCCGGGTTGGAACTGCGACCTCTCGAAGTGCAAGAGCGAGGCCGACTTCCCGAAGGAATTCAAGGACTACATCGCATTCCTGGAGAAGGAACTGGAGACGCCAATCACCATCCTGAGCGTCGGCCCAGACCGCGACCAGACAATCTGCAGATAAAAAATTTTTTTTCACTTTGGACTTTAACGTTATTCTGATGACGATGGGGATGTTATTCCTCATCGTCATCGCAGGATATATAGGCGGAAAAACGCACATAATGACACAGCCGCTCAGCAAAGGGCTGTCGGGACTGATAGTCACAATGACGTGTCCGGCGCTGATCCTGGCCTCAACTATGGGCGACACGATGCCCGACCGCTCACTTATCCTGCCGCTGCTGCTGATAGGCACAATAACCTACGTCATACTGCTGTTCATCGCGACCCATCTGCCGAAACTGATGGGCATCAAGAGGGACGAGCAGGGTCTGTTCAGCTTCATGCTGGCCTATGGCAACGTAGGCTTCATCGGCTACCCCGTCGTGGCTTCGATTTTCGGGCCGGAAGCGGTCTTCTACGCCTCGGTATTGAACGTACCGAACACGATTACCGTATTCATCTGGGGCGCACAGTTCATCGCGGGCAAAGAGGCCATCGGCAGTATCTGGAAGCAACTTTATTCACCCGGACTGATAGGCACCTATCTCTCAATTCTTGTGGTTGCACTGCAATGGCACGCGCCGGAAATCGTGTCGCGGCCGCTGACGCTCATCGGCAACATCACGGTGCCGGGTTCACTGCTCATCATCGGCTATTCTATTTCGCAGATTCCGGCCAAGCACATGGCTGGCGGACGTGACGTTTTCCTGATGGCACCGCTGCGTCTGCTGATTCTGCCGCTCATCGTTTTCGGTGCATTTCAGGCAATCAATCTCATCCCCGGAGTACACTTCAACGAGACCTCGGTCGCAATCAACACACTCATCATCGCAATGCCTGTCGCATCGTTCGGAACCATCTTCTGTCTGAAGTACGGAAAGGACGAAAAGGTGATGGCCCAAGGCACTTTCCTGACCACATTTTTGGCTCTGCTTTCCATCCCACTGATGGCGTGGTTGATACTCTGAAGCAGCATTTTATTGTCATTTTTACAGCCCATTTGCGCGATTTTCAACAAAAATTGGCCGCAAATGGGCTGTTTTTGTGTATTTTAGTGGATTATGTGCTTTTTTTTTCTTAAATTTGTCGCGTGAAAATAAATACGATTTTTACACAGAAACAAGCATGGGAACGACCTTTATCTCCGCTCACAACACCATCGGCCCTGATAATCTGGTTTATAGCCAATGTTGCGTCATTGTTGGGACAGCAAGGGACATTGGCCATAATCTCCCATCGGACAAACAAATAAACCTAAACCTCAGAATCATGTCAAACAAATCAACAACGAATGAAACTTAAACAATAAATTCACTAACTTTTAACAAATCAAAATGATGAAAAGTATCAAATCCATCGGAAAAGGCTTTGCCCTATGGCTGCTGATAGCGGCAGGAATAGGGTTGCCTGAATCTGTGGTGGCCGAGACTGCGGTCTGGGACGGTTCGATGGTCCGTCTCTCCCAGGGTACTGGCACCATAGACGATCCGTTCTTGATCAACACGGCCGAGGAAATGGCCTACTTGCTCCAGAACTACGACTACAACATGGGTATTTACTACCGTAAGTACTTCAAGTTAACGAGAGACTTGGACATGAAGAGTACGCAATGGACCTTCGGCTCGGCCACACACGACCGCAGAAGTTTCCGCGCACACTTCGATGGCGGCGGCCACAAGATTTCGAACATCGAAATCAGCTTGCAGGACTCGCCCCGAGAGGTCCACTATGGACTTTTCCCGCAGTTGGGCGGTGACACCGAGTTCGAATCGGTCATCGAGAACCTTGAGGTGGAAAACATCCACTTCGTGCGTAGCACCGGCGCTGAGAACGGTACGTACAACTTCCGCATCGGCGGTCTGGTAGGCCAGATGTACCGCAACTCGCGCATCAGCAACTGCATCGTACACGGTTTCCAGTTGACGGACTATGCTACGGACGTTACGCTTCGTCCCACATCGCGTATCTCGGCCAACCCACTGATTGGCGAGATCCAGCACCAGTTCGGCGATACGGCTCGTTTCCATCGCGAGCGCGGCATCATGCTCGAGAACTGCTTCGGTCGCGGCACGGCCGACCTGAGCCATTTCCACGGCACCGAAGGCCAGGTCTTCACGACCGACGTGCAAGGCAAGAAGCAGTTGGACGGCTTCAGCTACAACGGCTACGTCTGGTATGACCTGGGCGAAGAGGACTGCTCTTTCTCAATGACGCCAGTCGACGTTACCCCGGCCATGGGCGGCAGCGCCTATCAGTATGAGGGCTACTTCAACCGCCAGCGCGGTCACACCTACACCTACCGCTGGATTTTGGACGGCGTCCGTGTCGGCACGAACACATCGGCCGTAGTCACCGTAGAACCGAAGCCCTACATCCAGCGTTTGGGTCTGACTCTGTATGACAACGGTATGGAGGCAGGTTCTGGTGCCATCCTGATTGAGCCTGACAAGTATGACCTCGCCATCGACGTTGATGGTCCTGGCGAAACGACTTCAAGTTCTCATGGCAGGATGTCACGGACGACTACAAGGAGGTTGCTACAACGCCTTTCCTGCGCGATGCCAAGGACGGTCACACCTACCTTTGTCTTGCGACCCACCGCGAGCATCCATCGGCCAGATTCTCGATTGTCAAGTCTTATTCGAAGCCGATCTACGTCTGCAACCGCGGCATTTCGGAGTACGAGGCATCGGCCTACACCACCGACAACAAGACCTACGCACCCGGTCGTGATGACAATGATGGT
Organism: uncultured Bacteroidales bacterium; assembly: GCA_902779265.1. Classification (GTDB taxonomy): domain Bacteria; phylum Bacteroidota; class Bacteroidia; order Bacteroidales; family UBA3663; genus Liminaster. The sequence continues at coordinate 3,497 of CACZAY010000105.1, forward strand.
CTGACACCAGCCACCGCCGTCAAGACCCTGAAGCGCGCCTATCAGCTGTTGAAGTCAGAGGCCGAGGGCGGAAGCATTGGCACCAATGTCATCATCATCATGGGTTCGTACGAGGATTTCGACTGCACCGAGTTCTACGACAACCGATGCACCAAGCGCAATCCAAACTACTTCCTGCGCGACAAACCGGCGCTTATCACAGGCCGCTCGGGCACCTTCCGCAACGGTCGTATGCTGATGGCCGGCTTGAGTATCAAGTTGGGCGCCGATACCCGCTACGAGCAGATCAACCTGCACGGCACCTCATTCGAGACAACCGAAATCACAGATCAGGCTAAGATCTTCTCTTGCGGCCACAATCTGACGATGGGCTACGGCATCAGCATCAACGGCTACAAGACCATCGACTTCTCGCAGGGTATGCCTGAAGGCATTTTTGTTCCTTCACTCACCATCTACGGTGGTCAGCTGAACAACAACGACCCAGAGTACGTTGCTCCTGAGAATACCGTCACCATTCTGTCAGGCACATACGGACGTCTCATCGCAGGCGACGGCTACACCCTTCAGATGGAGCGCACGGGCAACGTGTCGGGTTCGCCTCAGCGTCCAATCCGCACCAAGATTCTCTGTGATGCGGCCAACTACTTTGATCCATATCACAGCCAATACGACGTCGCTCTTATCATCGGCGGACAGGCCGACGGTACGCTCTTCGCCGACACCGAGATTGAGGTACGCGGCACCAGCCGAGTCGGTCGAATCGTAGGCGGCAACATCGCATTCGGTCGTTCCATGCCAGGTCGTCCTGCCGATAGTTTCTTCGGCCAGACCAACATCAATATCAACGGCGGTTCTACAACCGAAATCATCGGCACCAACTTTGGCCGTTACGGTCACATCCTCTACCCGGACGAGACCGACCACGATTCCTGCGTGACCTACTTCTATGGCCGCGTCAAGATGAACATCAACAGCGGCATCGTCCAGAGTACACTGTATGGTGGTGGTGCGGCCGATGTGGTCGGCTTCAGCTACGACAAGAAGCATCACACCAACGACCCGCACGTTCCATTCTGGCACGACGGCAAGATTTCATTCGGCACGTATGAGGAGGCTGTCGGCCAACTTCCAGTCATGCAGTTGAGCGATGGCATCCTCGACCTGAACAACACCGAGATCCACGTCAACATCAGCGGTGACGCCCGCATCATGGGTTCTGTCTATGGCGGCAGCCTTTCAAGTAGTGAGCTTCTGCCTACACGTCAGGCAGGCAGCCAGTCCGGCTGTATCTTCGGCGACACCTACGTCAACATTACGGGCGGCCGCATCGAGGGTTACGTCTTCGGTGGGTGCCAGAGCAACTTGACCTATTTCGAGAACAGCGACAACAGCGGCTTCCCAACGGTCAACGGCAAGGTGGTCAACAAGATGTTCTTCACCCGCATGGCACAGCTGTACGGCAATACGCACATCAACATCACTGGCGGCGAAGTGACCGGCATGGTCTTCGGCGGCGGCGAGGGTCCATACTACCGCGCTGTATCAGAGACAGACCGCACCAACGCAGTTGACCTGCTGGGCACAGTCTATGGCAGCACGCATGTGACCATCGGCGGAGAAGCAATCATCCGTGGCTACATCTTCGGTGCTGGCAACTACGCCCACATCCTTCGCACGGGTGACGAGGAGAATCCGGAAATCGCCGGTTCGACCGAGGTGAACATCGAGGGCGGCAACCTCTACGGTGCTGTCATCGGTGCAGGCCACGGCCACAAGGACGAGCACTCGGATGACGCCTCCATCTTCACACGCGTACAGGGCGACACTTACGTCACCGCAGCGGGCGGCAAGTTCATCTATTCTGAATATGACGCCATGCAGGACCGCTACAACATTGGCCGACGTATCTATGGCTATGTCGGCGGTGGTCTGGCAACGAGCACAGTGCGCGGCAACTCGCACTTGAAGCTGTACACGGTGCCATTTGACGAGGATCTGAAGACCAATGCCAAGGTGAACGCCAATGAGGACCTTCTCCTCTGCGCCGGCGGATATGGAAAGGACTGCGCCGTTGCAGGCACATCGTTCCTGGAAATCAAGTCGGACGTCGAGAAGAAAATCGACAAGGTTTACGGCGGCGGCATCTACGGCAACGTCGGCAACAGCAACGTGAACATCTACAGCGGTAAGGTGTCCAATGTCTATGGCGGATGCCGCACGGGCAACGTCCTGGGTGAGACCTTCATCACTGTGGGCGTCGAGGGCGACAGCCTCCAGCTGAACAATGACATCGACATCGAGACCATCTTCGGCGGCAACGAAGCCTCCGGCACGGTGGGCGGCGGCGATGCCAACAAGGGCACACACGTCAAGGTCAACGGCGGTGCAGTGCTGAACATCTACGGCGCGGGCGATGGACTCCAGAGTTATAACGACGCGGAGCCATCGGCCACAACCAAACCACATACAAACGCAACCTGGATCAGTGTCTCTGGCACTGATTCAGCGCTTGCTGTAATCAACACACTGTACGGTGGCGGCAACAACGCCACCGTCGGTTTTTTTGAGCCTGCGGCCAACAACCATCCGGAGTATGGCATGTTGCGCGAGACCTTACGTCCCAACACGGGAAACATCCACATCAATATCGGTAGCCACGTTCGCATCAACAAGCTCGTGATGGGCAGCAACGGAGAGCACCTCATGGAAAACATACCATCGTACACAACTGACGGCGAGACCTGGTACAAAGGATTTGAGAGCCAGGAGGATTTTGAGACATTCTGCCAATCGGCCGATGTGAGCTGCGTCCCGGTGCTCACATTCAACAACGACGGCCAGTTCCACAACGACTATGCCATTGACGACCGCAAGAATTTTCTGGTCGAGTACAACACTCCCGGAGAAATGGACGCAACCGATGTCGTGATCAACAGTTTTTTTGGAGGAGGCAACCGCGGGTCTATGACCAGCGATAGCTTGTACCAATATACCCTGCCTACCGGCGTGTTGATCCTGAATGAAGTGGTAGGCGGTTGCGAAAATGCCATCATCGAATATACTGAAACCGAAGGCCCGAACCGTGGTGTCGTGCGCCGTCGCGTAGGAGGCATGAAGCCCTACAACGACGTTGAGACAGCCCTCCATGACCATCGGACACAACTTAATCTCTTCTGCCAATTCGCGCCACTGCAGGCCGGCACCGACTCGTTGGGTCGTAGCTGCCACTCGGGGGCAAAAGTCTATGGCGGATGCCTCAATGGAGGCGTTTCGGTCGGAACATCGGCCGTAAACCTACACAGCGACCTGCTCGGCGGATATGCCGAGGAAAATGCAAAATCTCTCATCGCCATCGCAAAGGAGTGGACCAGCGAAGGCGGCCAGATCTATGGAGGTGGAAAAGGTGAAAACACAGAATCAATCGGGAACACATACTTGAGTCTGAAAGGTGCCGTCTTCAACGGACAGAAATGCGTACCGAATGTCCTTCACGCCTTCGGAGGCGGAATGATGGGCAATGTTGTTGGCCGATGCAATGTCTATTGCGATTTTCAGTGCCCCATTGCCGAACCAATGGATGCCGTCTTTCACAGCGTTTGGGGCTGCGTCTATGGCGGCGGACGCCGCGGCAACGTCGTACGCCACAGCCGACTGATACCCGAAATGCAGGAACCGAAGAAAAATGGTACGCACGTGCGCGTGTGGAGCGGACAAATCAACGAAATCTACGGCGGGTCGCGATGCGGTGACGTTGAGGGAGCCTGTTTCGTTGACATCAACGACAAGGGGGAGAATCACTTCCACACCATCATCCGCCGCGTCTTCGGTGGAAACGACCTGAGCGGAACCATTGGCCGAGGAACTATCCCCCCGATGGTGGCCGATGATGATTCCGTCACGACGAGCACCTATGTCCTGATCCGTGAGGAGAAGAAGAAGGACGGCCAATACACCGGCTTCCCGCTGATTGCCGAGGTCTTCGGCGGCGGCAACGGCGAATATGGGGAGCATGCACCGCACAAGACCTATTACGAGAGTGGCCTCATCCCAACCGAAGACAACCAGATCATCAACCTCACCGGTCTGGACTTCCCCAATGTGGACTCGACCTACGTCGAGGTGCGCGGAGGCACCATCTGGTATCTGTACGGTGGGGCCAACAGCAGTTACGTGACCGACGGCTCGGTCATCAAGATCAACTACAACGACGAGAACGCCGGCGTGCGCTGCTGCTTCGACGCCAAGCAGTCGAAAGGCTGCTACCAACGCGGACTATTCATGTACAATGCGATGAACGCCGATGGCGGCGGCATCGTGACCGATGACGAGGTCCGCGCCGAATACAACATTCTGAGTGTCTTCGGCGGCAACCGCAAGGCTCCGCTCATCACCCAGCCCGAATGGCACATTGGCCAAGCAAAGATACACAATGTCTATGGCGGCTGCAACCACGGCAACGTCTATTATTACAGTGGTAATAACGGCCAATCGGAAGGAGAAACGACACCACACCGCGGACTCTCATTGGAGCTGAACCACCCGAAACTGGATATCGACAACGTCTTCGGCGGATGTCGTCTGGGCAACGTAATGGCCTGCAACATCTACCGTGACGAGACCGGGTACGTCCACACGCTGCCCGTCCGGCTGAAGGACTACGAATACGGCACATCTATCCATGTCACCGACGGCAACTACGGCCGCATCTTCGGCGGCAATGACATCTCGGGCGCAGTGTTGAGCGGCACCCGCATCCAGATTGAGGGCGGCAAGGTGAACGAAGTCTACGGCGCAGGCAACGGCGGCTACATCTATCAGGTGACCGATAAAGTGAGGAACGTCGAGGCAGTCTTCGACAACGAACTGAAACAGTACGTGTGTCAAGTGCCATTGGCCAATGCCGATAAAGACATCGACGACCTACAGAAGATCAAGGCCATCGAAAAGGCACGGCCCAACATTGCCAAGTCATACATCGAGGTGGCCGGCGGGCTGGACACCATCTCCGGCGAACGCAAGACGGTCTATATCAGTGGGGCGCTCTATGCCGGCGGAAACTGTGCCACAATCATCGATGCCGACGGCCTGCCGGGCGACATCCGCGTCGATCTGGGCGACTACACTGTCATCAACAATGTCTATCTGGGCAGTAATGGCCAACAACACATCGACACGACTTATATCAACAACCTGAAGAAGTACAACGACATCAGCAGCATGGCCGTCACCTTCGACGGACGCACCCTGCTCGACTATCACATGGACGCGGTGACAATGCACGGCCTGCCCCGCGACTTCCAGCTGCGTCGCAACTACAACAAGTGCTACATCGGCTCGTTCTACATGGGCGGAGCGCGCGGCTCGATTGCGACGCATGGAGAATTGGCCCTGACCTTCCCCCAGACGATGCACATCTTCAACAAGATTGTAGGCGGTTCGGACCGCGCGCGCATCGACTATGTCGAGGATGGAAACCTCATCAGCAGTGAGGGCGGAATCCTATGGGACAGCATCGGCGAAAAACCCGAAATCAAGCTTGACATACGCTGCCCGTTCCAGACTCTGAACATGAATATGGACGAGAACTATGCGGCGAGCGACTTCCTATGCCGAGACAGCGACGAGGAGGACATCGAAGATGAAGTAAAGATCTATCCAGGCTGCTTTCTGACCGGCAAGATCGAGGGCATCGTGGACATCAATGTGGATATTGAAAACGAATAAAAAACTATAAGATTATGAAGAAGTACGTCAAACCAGCGCTGAAGGGCTACGACATGGCACCAGTCAGCATCATGGAGGGCAGCGTCACAGTCAAAGGAAAGATTGGCGTCTCAACATTCTTTACCGACGAAGACGACTGGAGCACCGATGAAAATACAGGCCAGAAGAAGTATGACTTCTGGGAGTAAGAAACAGAAATCCCCGAGCAAAGAAATGCTTGGGGATTCTTCTTTTTTATTGTGGTTATGGCCAATGGCACTCTTACGCCACGACATTCCGATGTTCCTCCCCCATCAGGAAGATTTCAAAGGGAAGGGAAACAGCTCCGGAAAATAAGGTTAGAATCAGTCGTCTGGGAACATGGTATTTAATCGGTATTTGAACGCGGATCAAACAGATTCATGTTTCGTCCGAATCCATTCAATCCGCGGTCACATCGGCCTACAGGTTCTTCAGGTCATGAACCATCTGCGCCGGGTCATTGGCCCTAAAGACCGTATTTCCGGCCACAAGGATATCGACACCGGCCTCCTTCAGGATGCGGCCCGTCTCAAGGTTCACACCGCCGTCACATTCAATCCACGCGTGCGCGTGACGCGAATCAATCATCTGACGCAGGCGACGCACCTTATCGGCCATGGATGGGATGAACTTCTGTCCGCCGAAGCCTGGATTTACCGTCATAATGAGGGCGAGGTCGATGTCCTCGATGACCTCTTCGAGCACAGAAATCGACGTGCCGGGATTGATGGCCACACCGGCGAGCATACCTGCCTCGTGAATCTGCTGGATGGTGCGGTGCAGGTTGGGGCAAGCCTCCTGATGAACGGTCATCATCCGGGCCCCGAGGTTGGCCAATGTTGCACACCACTGTTCGGGATGAACCACCATGAGATGTACGTCAAAGGGCTTTTCTACCTCCTTCTTGATGGATGCCATGACGGGAAATCCGAACGAGATGTTGGGAACAAAACTGCCGTCCATCACATCAAAATGAAGCCAATCGGCCTCGCTGCGGTTCAACCAGGCTATCTCTTTGTCCATGTGCGCGAAATCGGCGCTCAACAGGGACGGTGCAATCTGAAGCATTTTTATCTTAAAATTGGAAATTGATGAATGAAAGCCATTGGCCATAATAAATAAAATTTTTCACCATTTTGTGACTTCTGGCCGATGCAAAGCACGCACGATGAGCCACACACCGGCAATGATGAACGGGATGCTGAGCAATTGGCCCATATCGAGCATCATGCCCTCCTCGAAATCCTCCTGCACGTTCTTGACGAATTCGATGAGGAAGCGGCTGCCGAACACGAGCGTGAAGAAACTGCCCAGGAGCAAGCCGGGTCGTTGGCCAGACTTAAAACGTCTGTAGAGCCACGCGTTGATGAAGAAAACAGCCAAATAGCATAGCGCCTCGTAAATCTGCGTAGGGTGCGACGGCGCGGTGAAGACTGGTTCTCGGCCGGCCTCGTAAGCGCCCAGATTGGTGATAAAACGGAAGGCCCATGGAACGTCGGTCTCGTGGCCGTAAATCTCGTGATTGAACAGGTTACCGACGCGAATCAACGCAGCCACAGGAGCCACGGCTATACCCAACCTGTCGAGCACGAACAGCGCGGGCAACTTGTCCTTCCTGGCATACATCAACACGGCAACAAACACGCCCAATGTGCCTCCGTGGCTGGCCAATCCACCTTTCCACGTCATCAGAATCTCCAGCGGATGCGCCAGATAGTAGTCGGGATTGTAGAAAAGGCAGTGGCCCAGACGCGCACCGATCAATGTACCGAAAAAGCAATAAAGGAAAAGCGAATAGACCCGCTCGGGGTCCTTCCCGTCCAGCCGATAGTATTTCTCCATCAGCTTCACACCGATGGCGAAGCCGACAATGAACATGAGCGCATACCAACGCAAGTCCAAATCTCCCCAAGGCGTGGAGAGATGGTAAATGATGGGATGCGCCGTCCAAGTGACAATATTGAACATGTTTTTAATGATTTACAGCCGCAAAGTTATAGATTTTTCACGAAAATGCAAAGATTTTCCAGAGATTTATTTTCATTGGCCGACACACATACAACTCCCAATATTGGGTTGGCGCCCACTAAGACTTTGTGATTTGCTTAAAAATTAGTATCTTTGCCAATGCGCATACTTCGGAAAACAACGTTTGTTTTTCATTTTTCTTCCCCATCTTTTAAACTTTTCCCATTGGCCACAATCCTAAAAGGCGAATAACAGCAAATGATTATGGGAAACATTGAAACAAATCCTCTGAGTATGGTGGCACGTCGGTTGACGGCCCTGTTTTTTGTCCTTTTGAACT
>CACZAY010000106.1 GCA_902779265.1 uncultured Bacteroidales bacterium
CGGCAATGCCCATGCCGTGCGCATCGTCGATGAGGTGTTTCAGCTCGTCGGGCGTACCGAAACGGCTCGATGCGGCAAAGAAATTGGACACATGATAGCCGAACGAACCGTAGTACGGATGCTCCTGGATGGCCATGATCTGGATGGCGGTGTAGCCCAGACGGCGCACGCGAGGCAGCACGTTCACGCGGAATTCCTCGTAGGTGCCCACCTTCTCCTCCTGCGTGGCCATGCCGATGTGACACTCGTAGATGAACAACGGATCGACCGACGGCTTGAACATCCTGTTGCGGAAGCGGTACGGCCGTTCGGGAGCCCACACCTGTGCCGAGAAGATTTTTGTCTGCTCGTCCTGCACGACGCGGTCGGCATACGACGGGATGCGTTCCCCTTCCCCACCGTTCCAGTAGATTTTCAGCTTGTAGAGGTCTTCGTGGTGCATCTTGTCGGCCGGCAGCACAATCTCCCACACACCGTTGTCGCCCAAACGCGTCATGGCATATTCGTCGCTCTCCTGCCAGCCGTTGAACGTGCCGATGAGCACGATCCTTGTGGCATTCGGCGCCCACTCACGCAGCGTCCATGTCTGTGCCGACTTGTCGAAATGCAGGCCGAAATAGTTGTAGCCCGACGCCATCTGGCTCAGGCTTCCGGCATTCTGCGTCAGGACGTGCTCTTTCCACACCTGATATTTGTATCGGCCCATGATAGCGTCGCTGTAGGGAGCCAGATAGGGATCAGAACGGAGCAGGCGGAAGGAATTGGGCTTCAGTTTGTCCATCCAGTGGCGGATGGTGTCTTCGTCATGGGTAGCCAAAACCTGGTTGGCCAATTTCGGGAATCCCGCAAACGAACGTTTGCTGTTTTGCTGTGTTTTCATTTGATAGATATTTATGTGAAGATGCAGATGACACGATTGTGCCATCTGCAACTTTTCTGATTACCAATGATTTACAGTTTCACCTTCACAATCACCTTGTGGAACTCGCCCTCGGCGATACAAGGCTGGTGACCGTCTTCTGGCCAGAAGATGCAGAACTGGCCGGGCTGTACGGTGATGTAGTTCTGGGCCTTGTCGAAGTAGAAGGTGATGTCCTTCTCGGCATTGTATGGCTCGCGTGGCTCCTTCAGCTCGCAGGTAGGCGTGTAGCCCATCGTCTCGGCCTTCTCGATGGCAATCTGGATGTCGATATAATCCTTGTGAGTCTCCATCTTGGCGACATCGGCGGTCTTGCCGGTGGCCAATGTGTAGTTTACAAACAGATCCTTGCCGTTGAGCATAAACTTACCGGGCTCGGTCTTTGTCCAATCGGTGTTCTTAACGAAATCAAATGCCTGTTTGAACGCAGGGTGCAAAGACTCGTACTTTGCACTGTTCTGCAATGAATCAAGTACCATAAAATAGTTGAGATTAAATAGTTAATGTGTTGTATGTGTTCCTTTTTTGTCCAATGGACATTCTCTGAAAATCGGGCCCGTTAATTCTTGACTGGCGGTGCTGCCTCTGTATCATAGGGGGAACGACGGAAGCGACGGGACGCATCCTCCTCCCGCTTCGGGCGGCGCTGCATGAGGTTGTTCTTGAACTTCTTCTCGGCCTGGCGGTAGTCGAACAGCTGCTTGGGCGTAAGCACCTTGGCAAAGCGGTCGATATATTTCAGCTCCAGCTGGGCATCCTCGGCCTGCACCTGGGCGTCGATGTTGACGACCTTGATGTAGAGGCTGTCGGCCACGGTCTCACCCCTGCGAATCTTGCGGATGACGTCGCGCGTGCCGCGATACTTCATCATCAGCTGGCCCTTCTCCCGCTGGAGTTCCTGATAGACGGAGATAAACTTGGTCGAATCGGCTGCATTCAGTTTCATTTCCTTGACCAGAAAACAGATCTTTTCGGCCATAAACTGCTCGAACGAGGGGAACTGGCGGTCGCCGCCTCCGTTATTCTGGGCGACGGCTGGTGCATTGGCCAACAACCCGGTCAAGAGCGTGAATACAAGCAATATCTTTTTCATATTCCTGGATTGTTAAGTAGGTGGTCCTACATGATGTTATACATTTATTCAAGTTTCGAAGGGGAGTAAAAGGGGAATAAAAATGTAGTAATTTTTAAGCCTTTTCTCAACCTGAACTTGCTTAAAGTTCACAATAATACTCGTAGAGGTCATAGTCGTTGACGGAGCCGACCACGACATCCTCCATCTCGGAACCGTCGGCGACGCTGTCAATCTTGGCGAATTGTGTATCGAAATCCTCCCATGGGTCATCGGCCAACAAATAATATGTTCCGATGCCAAGGGCGACCAGAGCGACGACGCTGGCGGCAATCATGGCCCGCAACGTGAACGTATTGCGCCGTGGCATTTCGACCACGGGTGCGGGCTTGACGGCCTCAAGCGTATCAATCTTGGCCTCCAGCTGCTGCTGGAACTGCTCGAAAAAGCCCTCGGGGACGGTCATTCCGGCCTTCCGACGAGCTCCTCTCTTGAACTTGATTTCATCTAAAGTATTCATATTCTTACGGTTTTCCCTTTTGATGGGAGTACCATCGAAAGGTTTAAAAAATTTTTACATTTTTTTAGAAATTGGCATTGGCCATCACTCCTCAAACTGGGCGAAATATTGCGTGATGCGGTCGATCGCGAAGTGATAGGAGGCTTTCAGGGCTCCGACGGTAGCGCCGAGTATCTGAGAAATCTCCTCGTAGGGCATCTCGTCGTAGTAGCGCATGTTGAACACCTGCCGCTGGCGTGTAGGCAGGGTGGCGATGGCCGCGAGCAGGCGTTTCTGGGTCTCGTCGCCGTCGAAATACTTGTCGCCCTCGACCTGCGTCTGGAGGTAGCCCTCGGGGTCGTCCAGTGTTGCGTCGCGCTCGGCCTGCATCTTGGTCAGGAACGAGACGGCCTCATTGTGGGCAATGGTGTACATCCACGTGCTGAGCTTCGAGTCGCCACGGAAGTTGCCCAGGTTCTGCCAGACTTTCAGCAATGTGTTCTGGAGCACATCGGCCGTGTCATCGTGGTTGATGACCAGTTTTCGTATCTGCCAATAGAGCTGTTCCTGATAGGTACTGACCAGCTCGCTGAAGGCGGCACGTCGTGTGTCGGGATTCAGCAGCCGCTGCACCAGTTCAGCTTCTTGGGTCTGTTTCTTTTCACTCATTATCAGAGAATTGATATTTAATTCCGGTTACAGATGTCGGTAAACTTGCAGAACTTGCAGTTGTCCGTCTTGTCGGTCTGGGCGAAGGGTACTTCGGGATTGAAGATTTCCTCGAACAGGGCCTTGGTCTGCGCCTCGATGGAGGTGCGGTGCGGCTCGAAGTCGTCCAGGAGCTGCGTCCTGCCCTCCTCGTTCTCGTTCATGAACGTCCGCGTGAAGTACAGGTGCGGTTCGAGCCGCTGGTAGGCATTCTTGGCCGATGGCGGTAGCAGGTTCATCTTTTCCTTGTATTCAGGGCCGATGTACTTGAGCGTCAGGCAGTAGAACAGGAGCTGGAACGCCTCTTTCGAGCACTTGGAATCGGCCGCAAAGATCTCTTCGATATTGCCGATGTCCATCTTGCTCTGCTGACTGATTTTCGGGCTGCCCGTCTTGTAGTCAACGATGCGCAACGAGCTGGTTCCATCGGGATTACGGCCCATGTCCAGGCGGTCGTAGATGGCCTTCAGCCGCACGGTGAGCGACTCGTTCACCCGATAGTCAAGCTCGCACTCGAACTCGCCCGCCAGATAGAGGAACGGAGTCCGCCCGATGTCATGTTTCAGCACGCTCTTGACATTCTCGGCAATCATCGAGCAGACGAGCTGCTGGTAGCCGTTGTCGGGCGCACAATTGAACTGCTTTTCGTATTCGGCGCGCACGTAGCCGAGGATGATTTTCGGGTCGCCGATGGCCTTTTTAAGCACATCGGCCATAACCATCTCCCCCTCAAACCGCGCGTAGAATGCCCGGAGCGTGTCGTGCAGGATGGTGCCGAACTTGCTGTCGTCCATCTCGTCGTCCATCTCGTCGTCGGTCGTCAGGTGGCGGACATTGGCCAAATAGAACTCCAACGGACACGAGATGTAGGTCTTGAGCGACGTGGCCGAGAACTTGCTGCGGCCGCCCGCCTTGAACTGCTCCAGCTGGGCCATGACGTCGGCATCCTTCCGGACGGTGATGGCCGATTCCCCTTGCGAGACGATGCGGTTGAGCGGCGCACGCTCTTCGATGACGGCATCGGTCAGATACTCCAGTTGCAGGAGGTAGCGGCTCTGTTCGCCCGATGATTTCACGCCATCCACGCGGCTGTCGTAGAGGAAGACGACTTCGCTCGCACGGCTGATGAGCCGGTAGAAATGATAGGCGAAGACGAGGTCCTTGTAAATCTGCGTCGGGAGGGAGAAGGCCTGCCGCAACGTATTGGGGATGAATGAGTTCTGCGACGGCTTGGCGGGGACGACTCCTTCGTTCATCGAGAGGATCACTACGCGCTCGAAGTCGATGGCGCGGGTTTCAAGCACGCCCATCACCTGCAGGCCCATGAGCGGTTCGCCGCTGAAGCTGACGCTCAATCCCTGGGCCATCTTGCGGATGAGATGATAGAGCGACGCGTCGTCCATCGCGGTCATTCCAGCGGCCTGCAATTCGCTCTCCAGCTGGTCAAGGACCTGCAGATAGGCGATGAGACACTCGCGGTTCAGGATGTGGCGGTCCGTTTTTTCGGCCGATGCGCCATTGGCCACAACCTCCATCTCCTCCCCCTCATCGGCAGATGGCTGGAAACGGCCCAGGAAATACTGCAGGACGGAGCGCAGATAGCCGATGGGGTCGCCCGGACGGAAGATGAGCCGCAACATTTCATCGGCCTGCAACATCGAGACGGGCACCTGATAGAGCGACTTGCGGTTGATTTTCGTGCGCAGGCGGGAGCATTGGTCAAGATCCAGATCGAGCAGGAAGGCATGGGAAAGCAGTGGCAGGACGGCCTTGTAATAGAATGTCGCACCCCGTTGCGCATCGCGGCGGATGTTGCTCTGGAGGAAGATGAGCGCCTCGACCAGGGTCGTGACGGGCGTCGATTTCAACGAGTAGCCCATCGTCACGTTGTAGGTCTCGAACTCGGCCGGCAGCTGGTAGAGCATCGAGTCGAGCAGGTGTTCGTCGGGCAGTACAACGGCCGTGTGGATGGCGTCGCGGCTGCCCCACTGCTTCAGGACCTTGGCCGCCTCGCCCGTCTGCCCTACGCCCGAGGGGACAGCCATGCGCACCAGGTGTTTCTGGCCAATGGGAACGATGCCGGCGCGGCTCTCATCGGCCGAAAGCGCATTGCCGAAATCGCGCAGGTTCTCCTTGACGAAGGCGATGTCCTGCACCTGGGGGTCGGCATAATCCCAACAGCACTCCAAGACACCGCGCTCCTTGAGCCACAGGAGCAGTTCGCGCTCGGCCCGGTTGATGGCCGTGATGCCGACCAGGACGATGTGCCGCGGCAGGCGCATCAGCCGCGCCTCCATGTCGTCGAAGGCCAGCCGCTCGACCACGTCGCGTTGGCGCATACCCTCGTAGGCCATCTTCTCGCGACGCAGTTCCTGCCGGAATCGCGCATAGACCTCGTAAAGGATGGCCCACGTGCGCGTGAAAGACTCCTTGGCCGAACCTGCGGCGGTGTTCTGGGGAGCAACATTGGCCCAAAAAGTCCGGAATATGGCCAATGTCTCTTCGTCCCAATCCATGAATTCATCCAGCTCCTTCAGGTCGCGGACGTTGTGGAACAGCTTGTCGGCCGGAATCAGGTATTTATCGACCTCGTCGAAGTCGCGCAACATCATCTCACCCCAGAAGATGAAGTTCTCGAAGCGCTCGGCATTGGCCAATGGATCTTTCTCCCGCCGCACCTCGTTATAGACCCGATAGAGGCGGAAAAGCAGCTCCGTACGGTCGGCCACACGATAGTCGGAAAAGAGGCCGAACAGGTCGCCGATGGTAATCCGTCCGGGCGAAAGCAACGGTTTTTCATCGTTCAGGTCGCACAGGTATTTGCCGAAGAAAAGCCCCGCACGGCGGCTGGGGAAGACAAAGAGCCAATCGGTGAACTGCAGGTAGTCCAACTGCCCGTTTTCCAGTCGGGGCAGCACTCGGAAATAGTGTCGGGCTACAGTTTGCAGAAATTCGGTCATAATCGCTCTAAAAATCGGCTGCGAATATACGCTATTTATTTAAATAAGACAAATTTTCACACTTCTTTTTGTGGTTTTTCCCAATTATCACTATATTTGCGGCACGAAAATCACGCTTTATGAAACTTTCCTTCCGGCCATATCCTCTGCAACTGAAACATACCTTTACGGTAGCCACTTGCTCCCGTACAACCACGCCCGACGTGCTTGTCGAACTGGAGCACGAGGGCCTCACGGGCTACGGCGAGGCCTCCATGCCGCCCTACCTGGGCGAGTCGATCGAGAGCGTCTGCCACTTCCTCACACAGCTGGACCTCTCCCCCTTCCGCGACCCGATGCAGACCGACGAGATCCTGAACTACATCGGCAGAATCGCCCCCGGGAACTGCGCCGCCAAGGCTGCCATCGACATCGCCCTGCACGACCTGCAAGGGAAAATCGAGGGAAGATCAGTGCGGCCAATGCTCGCCGCGCGACACAATCTGCCAGCGGAATGGGCGGCCGATGCGCCATTGGCCACAACCTACACCATAGGGATCGACACCGAGGAGGTCGTCCGCCAGAAGGTGCGTGAAGTGGACGGCCAATTCCGCCGCCTGAAGATCAAGGTGGGCGTGCCGGGCGACCACGAACTGGTCAAGGCCATCCGCCGCGAGACCGACCTGCCGCTCACCGTCGATGCCAACCAGGGCTGGACTGACCGCGCGAAGGCATTGGCCGAAATCGAATGGCTCGCTTCGCAGGGCTGCATCATGGTCGAACAGCCGCTCCCGAAACAGAATCTGGCCGACCACGCGTGGCTCAAGGAACGTTCGCCGCTGCCCATTGTGGCCGATGAATCGGTGCAACGCCTGGCCGACCTGCCCCGCATCGCCGACAGCTTTTCGGGCATCAACATCAAGCTGATGAAGTGCACCGGTCTGAACGAAGCGGCCCAGATGGTGCGCGAAGCCAGACGCCTCGGCCTGAAGGTGATGTTGGGCTGCATGACCGAGACCTCGTGCGCCGTGAGTGCCGCCGCCCAGCTTGCCCCCTATGCCGACTACGCGGACCTCGACGGAAACCTTTTGATAGCCAATGACCCGTTCGAAGGCATGAAAATCGTGGACGGCTACATCACCACGAACGACCGTCCCGGCATCGGCGTCACAAAGATATAACATTTCTCATTTAATATTATAATTAAAACTATGGATCAAATTTTCAGTTGGTTCAGTGAGAGCGCCACACAAAATCTCACAGGCTATGCGGTTGACCTCTGCAAGAACATCGTCGCCGCCATCGTCATCTATCTCATCGGCAAGTGGATCATCAAAAAGATCAAAACATTGGCCAACAAGGTGATGGAAAAACGTACCGTCGAACCCTCGTTGCGCAGCTTCCTGTCAAGCATCATCAACGTCGTGCTCTGGCTCGTACTGATTATCGCCATCGTCTCGGTCCTGGGCATCGAAACATCATCATTCGTCGCACTCTTCACGGGCGCCGGCATGGCCATCGGCATGGCAATGAGCGGCACGCTGGGCAACTTCGCGGGCGGCGTGATGATTCTGCTCTTCAAGCCCTACAAGGTGGGTGACTACATCGTCGCACAGGGCTACGAGGGCATCGTGCGCGAGATTCAGATCTTCAACACCATCCTGACCACGACCGACAACAAGACCATCATCATCCCCAACGGCTCTCTCTCGACCGGCTCGATGCAGAACGTCTCGACCCAGCCCTACCGCCGCGTCGATGTCAACTTCGACTTCACCTACGGCACAGATTACGACGAGGTGCGCAAGGCCATTGCCGACATCCAGTCACGCTGCCCCCTCATCCTCCAGGAGCCTATCGAAGGCGAACCCGTCACCGCACCCTGGCAGGGCCTGGCCAAACTGGGCGAAAGCGGCGTGACCATCGCCACCCGCAGCTGGTGCAAGAGCAGCGACTACTGGGCCGTGGCCGGATATATGAACTACACGGTCTATCAAGAACTCCGCAAGTCGGGCTACATGTTCCCATACAACAAGCTGGACGTCACGGTCAACAAGAATTGACCCATCGGCCATCCAGATTTCACACGACGGACGTCATCGCCATTGGCCATTACACAGAATGGTTGCACCGGCGAGACGTCCGCCCTCTTTTTCCCCATGTTGGCCAATGTTCCGAACTTGTGCAAACGTGTTGTACGGCATTTCATCGCGTTTT
>CACZAY010000107.1 GCA_902779265.1 uncultured Bacteroidales bacterium
ATTCTTCAAGTTGCTTTCAATGAGAGATTTAACGGCATTGGCCAATGCCATTGTCTTTTCTTCAAGACTTTCGCGCACGCCACCCTGACGACCGTCGATGGTGGGGCGAATACCGATTTTTGGATAGTTGCTCATGATAGGTTAGTGTGATAAAAGGATTATTATGTGGGGACTCCGGTCGGAATCCCCGTTTTTACTTAAATGAGAATGAGTTGACTCCGATGAACGTCTCTGTAATTCAGTGTCTTCTTGGCCGATGGAGTTCGTGGTACCGGCGGCGGAAAAACGGCTGACTCAGCGGACGTTCAGGATCTTGTGAGTCTGAAGTGAAAGCTTCCACTTCGGGTGTTGCAGGATAAAGTCCAATGTCTTGGCCAATACCTCCTTGTTGCGTTCGGCATTGCCTGTGTCGCATGGCTGTAGCCGATACTCATTGGCCGAAATCTGCTCATAGAGGGACATATCCTGCGTCGGACTGCCCTCAAAGACGACCTTCAGTTCGTCGATATGGGACAGCCGGATTGTGGCGAGCTTTCCTTCGCCGTCTTTTTCGGTTATCATTTTTGGCGAACAGGTTATCCAATTCACCTGGCAACCTGCGGCCAATTCGTGTGTACCGTTGGTCTCCATCATCAGGAAACGACCCTTGGCATGGAGCTTTTCGCACAGCGAAGCCGTCAGCTGCAGGGTGGGTTCCCCGCCCGTAATGACCACGTAGGGACTCGGATATTGGAGCACAGAGGCAACAATATCATCTTCGCTCATCTCGCTGCCGCGCTCGAAGTCTGTGTCGCAGAACCAGCATCGGAGGTTGCAACCAGCGAATCGCACAAAGACGGCAGGCGTGCCAGTGTAATGGCCTTCTCCTTGCAGAGAATAGAATATCTCGTTGACTTTCAATTGACAATGGTTATGAACGATGAACACTCAGCAGATAACAATCATTCGTCGCGCTCGTAGATGGCGACATTGCCCGTGCTCTCCTGCACGGAAGCCTTGTAGCAGTTCGGCACCTGTTCGACAATCCATCGGGCAATATTCTCGGCCGTAGGGTTGAAGGGCAGGATGGAGTTGAGGTCCTGATGGTCGAGTTTGCCATGCACAATGCGCTTGACTTCGGTGAAATCGACCACCATGCCGTCGTCATTCAGTTCGCGGGCCTTGCAATAGACCTTTACAATCCAGTTGTGGCCATGCAGGTTTTCACATTTGCTTTGATGCGAGAGTCTCAGGTAATGCGAACCTGAAATCTCCATAGTTTTTTCAACGTAATACATGCTATTTTTATTTTTGTTGTGATGTAATCATTTCTTTTTGTGGAAAACCAATGCGATGAAGAATCCCACCACGAAAATCGTCATTGTGCCGAGCACGATGGCCAGATAGGAGTGGAGCCCCGGGTCAGGCAGACCGAGCCATTCCCAAGCCGAAATCCACGCGATGACGGCAAATCCGCACAGCACACCGAGCAGTGCATGGATGTTGCGCACCTTCTGCGACAGGTAGCCCAGCAGGAACAGTCCCAACATGCCGCCTGAGAAGATGCTCGACAGTTTCCACCACGCGTCGAGGATGCTATCGACATTGACCAGGGCCAATGCCACCAGAATGCCCAGCACGCCGACGGCCACGCTCGACACTTTCAGGACGAGCAGATATTCGCGGTTGCCGATGCCGTCATCGTGGTTGCTTCCCTTGCGGTGCACGTGGCGGCGCATACGCATCCAATAGTCGGTCAGAAAAATGGTCGAACACGACGTCACGGATGTGGCCACGGTGCTCATTCCGGCCGCAAAGACCGATGCGATGAGCAGTCCGGTCAAGCCCTGCGGCAACGAATGGACCATGAAGTAGGGGAACACGTAGTCAGCCTTGCCATTGGCCTCAAAAGCCGCCACTTCGGCGTCGGGAAACACGCGGTAGTAGCTGAACAGGCATGTGCCGATGAGGAAGAACAGCGCCGAGACGGGAATGTAGAGCCATCCGCCGAAGAGGGCAGCATGCTTGGCCTCCTTTTCGGTCTTGGCCGTGTGGTAGCGCTGCACGTAGTTCTGGTCGATGCCGTAGTTCTGCAGGTTGATGAAGATGCCGTAGATGAGGCAGACCCAGAAGGTGCTGTGAGCGAGGTCATCGGCCGCAAACGAACCCAACGAGAACTTGTTCCGACCTGCATCATCGACCGTATTCCAAGCGATTTCGAGTGCCTGCATCGGGCCGTCGGGCATCGAAAAAAGCAGCACGCCCAGGCAGACCAATGCACCGCCGATGAGGATGAAGCCCTGTATGGCCTCGGTCCAGATGACCGCCTTCATGCCGCCCAGCATCGAATAGAAAATGATTGCGGCCGATGTGATGATGATGACAGTGCGCAGGTCCCAATCCATCAGAATGTTCATCGGCATGGCCAACAGGAATAGGATGGAACCCATGCGTGCAATCTGGGTGAGCAGGTAGCAGGCCGATGCGTAGATTCGCGCCCACGCACCGAAGCGTTCTTCGAGAAAAGCATAGGCCGAGACCGACGAATGGCTGCGATAGAACGGAACAAACCACTTCGCAGCAATCCAGCACGCAATCGGAATGCTCAAACCGAAGACGAACGGATTCCAGTCGCCCGCATAAGCCTTGCCCGGATTGCCCAGGTAGCTGATGCTCGAAACGTAGGTCGAGAAGATGCTCATGCCAACCACCCATCCCGGAATGCTCCGACCGGCGTTGGTGAACTCCTTCGCGCTTGTGTCTTTCTTGTAGAAGAGGCTTCCCATCAGCACGATTCCGCCCGTGAAGACGAGGAAGACTATGAGGTCGATGATGTTCATTTCTTATCAAGTATCGAAGAGGAGTAAAAGGGTAGTAAAAGAGCCAAAAATGGACGATACAAAAGAGGCTCTTTGCCATTTTTTCATTGGCCAATGACTATCGAAATCCGGCTATTGTCCTTTTTACTACGATTTTACAACCTTTCAGAGCCCTTAAATTTCCAGTTTCCCATTCTTGATTGGGAGTGCGGCCAATGCCTTTTGCACCTTGTCGCGTTCCGGCTGGTTGAACTTGTAGAACGGCGATGCAACGAAATCGTCGTCAATCACGCCGAGCAGCGAGCAGGCGCATTTCAGGCCCTTCAGATAGCTCGAACCGTGTTGGCCGATGCTATAGATTGACGACGAAATCTGCATGATGTAGTGTTGCAGATGGCGCATCCGGGCAATGTCGCCCTTCACGGCCGCATCGTACATGGCCACATACAGTTCGGGGAACATGTTCGCGCCACCGTTCACACCGCCCTGCGCGCCCATCAGCACACATTCGCCGGTGATTTCCTCCGGTCCGCACAGCATCGAGAAGTCGTCGCGCCCCATCTCGCGCACGGCGTACATCACGCTCTGAAAATAGACGGCATTGGCCGACGAATCCTTCAGACCGACCACCTGCTGCATCTTGGCCAATCGGGCTACGGTCGATGGTGCAAAGCTGACCTTCACGTGCGACGGCATATTATAGAGGAACACGGGCAGAGGCAACTGCGGAACGAGTTCTTCGTAGAATTGCGCCAACTCGGGCTGACCCGTCGCGAAATAGTATGGCGGAGCACTGACAAGGGCATCGGCGCCACATTCGGCTGCAACATCGGCCAACCGGATGGACTCGACCAACGAAGTGTCGGTGATGCAGACCAGCACAGGCAGACGGCCGGCGTTGATGCGGCACGTCTCGCGGATCATCTGCTGGCGCATGCTGTACGACAGGGACTGCTCTTCGCCCGTGGTGCCGAGTATGAACAGGCCATGCACGCCGCCGTCAATCAGATGGTTGATGAGTCGTTCCAAAGACTTTACATCGAGAGTTTCGTTGTCACGCAATGGGGTGACGAGTGGCGGAACAATGCCACAGAGAGGTTGTTTCATAGGATAATGGTATAAGAGTCTGTGTTTGTTAAAATCGCTCGCAAAGGTAGCGGATTTTTGCTGCAAAAGCAAGCGCGTCGCAGTTAAATTGTGCAAAATCGCCCCTTTTTCGCTTTTTTTCTTGCTTTTTCAGAAAATTGCGGCTAAATTTGCACGCCCTTTCCGCAATCGGGCCTTGAAAACGACCTCCCGAGTGCGTGTTGTGGAACATTGGCCAAGAATATCATATACCTATTCAAATAAACAATGAAAACATCCTCTCAACCCAATTCAATCCTCAGAACAGACGGGGTCAGCTATGTCGTCCCCTTCGTGCTCATTACCAGTCTTTTTGCCCTTTGGGGTTTTGCCAATGACATTACGAACCCGATGGTCGCCGCCTTCCAGACGGTGATGGAGCTGTCGGCCCAGAAGGCATCGATGGTCCAGTTCGCCTTCTACGGCGGATACGCCACGATGGCTATTCCGGCGGCGCTTTTCATCCGCAGGTACAGCTATAAGAGCGGCGTGCTGCTGGGCCTGGCGCTCTATGCCGTGGGCGCCTTCCTGTTCATTCCGGCGGCGTCGTATCAGAATTTCACCTTCTTCTGCTTCTCGCTCTACATTCTGACCTTCGGTCTGGCTTTTTTGGAGACTACGGCCAATCCCTATATCCTGTCATTGGGCGCAAAATCGACCTCGACGCGACGCCTCAACCTGGCGCAGTCGTTCAATCCGATGGGCTCCCTGTGTGGTATGGCTGTGGCAAGTCAGATCGTGCTTCCGAACCTCTGGAGTGACCGGCGCAACGATGCGGGCGACATCATTTTCTATGGCTTGAGCGATGCGGAGAAGGCTGACATCCGTATGCACGACCTGACTGTGATACGTGACCCGTACGTCTGCATCGGCATTGTCGTGCTGGTGGTTCTGGTCATCATCGCATTGGCCAAGATGCCGGACACGGCGGGCAGCCATGAAAAGGTATCGGCCAAGAAGACCCTGTGCAGCCTGTGGCACAACTCGGTCTATCGGGAGGGCGTGCTGGCGCAGGTCTTCTACGTCGCTGCTCAGATTATGGTGTGGACCTTCATCATCCAGTATGCCGAACGGCTCGGCATGAGCAAGGCATCGGCCCAGAACTACAATATCGTGGCCATGTGCTTCTTCCTGTCGGCACGATTTATCGCCACGTTCCTGATGCGTTATTTTAATGGCCGATTGCTGCTGGCATGCTTCGGCGTGGGAGCGGCCTGCGCCACCTTGGGCACCATCCTCATCGATGGCATGGCGGGCCTTTACTGCCTGATTGCCATCAGTTTCTTCATGTCGCTGATGTTCCCGACCATCTACGGCATTGCGCTTGAAAATGTCTCGGCCGAAGACTCGACATTGGGTGCGGCTTTCCTTGTCATGGCCATTGTGGGCGGCTCGATTTTCCCGCCGTTGCAGGGCACAATCATTGATGCCGGTGGCGCGGAGCATATCATCTGCGGCCTGCCCAGTGTGAACTTCAGCTATGTCCTGCCGCTGTTCTGCTTCTTCTTCATTGCGTGGTACGGCTGGCACAGCTACAAAAAAATCTGATAGCCTATGTCAATCATTGATGCACACGCGCACCTCTGGTTGCGCCAGAATACGGTGGTCGATGGCCAATGCATCCGCACGCTTTCGCCCAACGGCAGCCGTTCGGAATTCTTCGGACAGGAGGTCCAGATGCTGCCTCCGTTCATGATCGACGGCACGAACTCGGCCGAAGTCTTTTTGAGCAATATGGACTATGCCCGTGTGGGCGGCGCCGTCATTGTCCAGGAAATCATCGACGGCCTGCAGAACGGCTACCTGCGTGAGGTGCAGGAGAAGTATCCGACGCGTTTCTTCTGTTACGGAATGCCCGAGATGCGCCCCGACGTGCAACGGCAGCAGGGACTCGGAACTGCATTCGAACAGGCGGAACAGTTGTTGGCCAATGGCTTTCGCGGTCTCGCCTTCCCAGGCCACCGTCTGTTTGCGCCCGATGCGCCATTGGCCATAAACAGCCCCGAGATGATGGACATCTACAAGCTGATGGAGCAGCGCGGCGCCTTCCTCTCGATGTGCCTCTATGACGGCGACTACCACGTCCGGCAGATGCAGGAAATCATCGCCGAGTGTCCCGACCTGACCATCGTCATCGGCCATTTCGGCATGGTGACACGCCCCGGCTGGATGGAGCAGATCAAGCTCGCGCACAACCGCAACGTCTATGTCGAGAGCGGCGGCATCACGTGGCTCTTCAACAGCGAATTCTATCCCTATCCGTCGGCCATCCGGGCCATCCGTGCTGCGGCCGATGAGGTCGGAATACGCAAGTTGATGTGGGGTTCGGACTATCCGCGCACCATCACGGCCATCACCTACAAGATGAGCTACGACTTCATCGAGAAAGACCCCGAACACCTGCTTTCCGAGGGCGACAAACGGGCATTCCTCGGCGAAAATGCCGAGCGGCTCTACGGGTTCCATGACATTCCGTTGCTGCCCTACATCAAGAATATGAGCGAGTGAATGCCGTCTGAACCTCACAACCTAAAGACCTAAAAACCTCAAAATATCAACTATTTACGATGAAAGCTTTACAGATTCCAGACCTGCAGAAGATTCAGGTCGTCGAACTTCCCAAGCCGGAAGTCAAGCCCGGCGAAGTGCTCTTGAAATTGAAGTATGTGGGCTTTTGCGGCAGCGACCTGAACACATTCCTCGGCCGCAATGCTATGGCAAAGGCCAATGTCATTCCCGGACACGAAATCGGTGCGGTCATCGAGGCCGTGGGCGAGGGGTGTCCCGACGAACTCTCCATTGGCCAAGTCGTCACTGTCAATCCCTATACCAACTGCGGACATTGTGCCTCGTGCCGTAACGGCCGATACAACGCCTGCAAGAACAACGAGACGCTCGGCGTGCAGCGTGATGGCGCGATGCGTGAGTATATCTCACTTCCGTGGCAGAAGATTATTCCCGTCAAGGGCGTTTCCGTGCGCGATTGTGCCTTGATTGAGCCGATGTCCGTCGGCTTCCATGCCGTCGATCGTGGCCAGGTTTCCGACATCGACACCGTACTCGTCTTCGGTTGCGGCATGGTCGGCCTCGGAGCCATTGTCCGTGCTGTCCAGCGCGGTGCCGTCGTTGTGGCGTGCGACCTGTCCGACGAGAAGTTGACATTGGCCAAACAATGCGGCGCCTCATTCGGCATCAACTCGAAGACCGAAAACGTCGTCGAGCGCATCAACGAAATCACCGATGGGATGGGGGCCGATGTCGTTATCGAGGCGGTCGGTTCGCCGGTGACCTACCAGACGGCCATCGATGCCGTGGGCTTCACGGGACGCGTCGTCTGCATCGGCTACAGTAAAAATGAAGTCTCTTTCCAGACCAAATATTTCGTTCAGAAGGAGCTTGATATCCGTGGTTCACGCAACGCGACGCCCAATGATTTCCGTGCCGTGATGCGCTTCATGCAGACCACCTCACTGCCGATGGAGCCATTCATCTCGGGCATCATCCGTCCCGAAGAGGCCCAGCCGACGATGGAGAAGTGGGCGGCCAATCCCGCTCAGGTCTTCCGCATCCTCGTCGAGTTCTGATTCCGTTCGGCGTTTTCGGCCAATGTCCCCATTCAGTCAGGCAGGTGTCACGACGGCATCTGCCTGATGTTTTGTTTGGGGTAGTAGCGATGCGGTTGGTAAGTGTGGTCTTAGTCATTGCGGTTTGATTTTTGGAGTTGATATTAGTTGGCTCATAGTCGGCTCATAATAGGCTGATAATACGGTGCACCTTCTGCCTTTCTGAATCGCGGCGCAAAGGTACGACATTCTCATTGCGGTTTTCGAATTGGGGGTGAAAAAATTTTTCTCGCGCAAAAATCTGTCATCTGTCATCTGTCATTAAGGATTTCAATTTTTGCAATTTTGACTGTCAAAAATGCCCATATATATAATATTTAAAATTTAAATATTATATATATGAACCTGACAGCCATTTTTCTTAATGACAGATGACAGATGACAGATGGGGCAGAATCTAACTGTCTTTTCCTAAAAAAGGTTGACTCGATTTTAACTATTTAACACTTGATTTAACATTTCCATTTTTTCATACGGAAATAGTTGACTTTCTCTACGGAATTAGTTGACTACTTGTACGAAAAAAGTTGACGTTTTTCCTGAAAAAGTTGACTTTGTACGGATTTGGTTGACTCTTCGAAAGAAAAGGTTGTCTTTTCCTAAAAATGGTTTGTGGGTCTCATTTTGGAAACAATTAACCCACTGACAATCGGCATTTATGCTGAAAATCAGTGGGTTTGTTATTTGGGCTGTCAATCTTGAAAATATAATACCCCATTTATCAGAACCATCTTCCTGAATAATAACAAATGTTCCAAGTCGTTTTTCATCTTTAGGAGCTAACAATTTGAATTCTCTATTTTTTGCGTCTTTTATTGTTGCATTCAAAGTAGAGTCGCCGCTAATTATATACTCATTAATTTTCTTGTATATGACTTTTGTATTATCAAGAGTGCCCAAGTAGAAGACAAGGCAGGAATCGGAGTCGTCTTCATAATTTGATAGATGATAATACTCTTTTGTCTTGGTATCCTGACAAAGATACATGAGCGGGGTATATGAGTTGCCTTTATAGCTCTTTATTTCATAGGTTACTTCAGTACAATACACAGCTTCATCTACTGATTGTGCGAACGTGGCAGCATTTAAAACGCACACCAACAATAAGATAAATATTCTTTTCATACTTACAAGTTTATTTGTTCAACAATTAACATGCATGGAAATCTAGGTCGTTTAAAAGCGATTCATACTTCTGGTAGAACTTACTATCTCTGTCTGTATATCTTTCGACTTCAATTTCTTCCTGAGAAAGCAAATCGTTCATTATCGCAATGTCAGCTATGCTTGAATCATACGCATTCACTCTTTTTTGATAACCACTAACCATTATGGCTTGACAGTCTCTCTTGAAGTGTTTTGAGTCGATTTTGTTGGACATTGTCCTACAAGACCCGAAATGAATGACCTTGTCCTTGAAAAAGCCTTTTGCCCACTTCACCAAAGTTGTGAGGGGTACTGATTGTCCTTCAATCCACAAACTTTTCTTTTCACCATGACAGGCTAAATATATAATATCATATTTATTGAAGTCTTCCTCATCCTCATCATCTTTTGCATGAGTACGAAAGTAGTCAAGGTAATATTTCAGGTCAGATTTTGTTCTGAATCTTCTATATATTACCTCACAATCGTATGCCTCTTTTAACCAATTAAGCATTGGCAAGGTATTAAGGCTAAAGCGGTTTTGGGGGTTTTGCTCGCTATATTCCCATTCCGCTTCTAAGCAAATTATATTATGGCTTGTATGCTTCTTCATAAATTATGATATTATTTGAGAATATTCCAGGAACAGGAGTGGAGTCCTCCTTCTTGTTTGAGGGCTTCAAGTGCATAAATAGGGATTATGTTCTCCTTTGGGTACTCTGGGAAACGAAGTTCAAACTGGCGTCGTACCGTCATATCTTCTATGCAATCAGCATTCTTTGATAGTGCAGGTATGAAGATATAGTCCTTTGTGCGGATATAGTTGATGTAAGCCCACTGGAATCGTTCACGACATTTGGCTCCTCCCGAAGGCATCCAGAAATTGTGCATTTTGTTGAAATGAGCCTTCAACATAGATTGGCATTGTTTCATATATTTGGGGTCAGGATATTTAGTGAAAAGAAGATCACCATCAGACAAGTATCTTACAACTCCATCAGAATGACCATATATGCCTTCTTCATCATCCCAAGGAATGAGGAAAACTTCACAGCCGAACAATCGAGTCAATTCTGCAAGAAGTTTGCTGGCAGAATAGTGAGGATTAGCCTGAATTACTTTGTCAACCATGATAACAGCATTATCGCACTTGATTACGTTTCCGCCATCAACAATTATGTCTGTGTCTATCACCTCGGCTTTATCGCCTACAATTTTGCGAGCAATATCAGCAGCGTTTTCTGTTAGTAAATCTCTATGCTTCGGATTTAGAAGATAGTCTGGGAGATATTTGAATGCCACAAACTTGTCTGGAGCAACCTGTATCGGCATATAATCACGCGCCCACATATCTTTTGCACCTTGGAAAAACTCTATCGGATAGCCCTTTGCTTTCAAGGTTGATATTGAACGATACAAATCTGGA
>CACZAY010000108.1 GCA_902779265.1 uncultured Bacteroidales bacterium
TGGTATCACTCGAGACGGTGAACGATGCACCCTGCTTCGACCAGCTGCTGACGTTCTGGAGCGCAACGCGGACGTTGGTCTCAAGCGTGCCGGTACTGGTACTGATGCGCTGGTAGCTGGCGTTGTTGTTGCAGCCGGCTGCAGCGGCATAATAAGTGGCATTGGCCATCAACTTGATATCGACATTGACACATTCGGCCGATGCCTTGTCGCTCGAACCGCCGTAACTCTGCAGGTAGGCACCGCCGTTCACGCCGCCCACGGGAACCACTTCGAAATAGGGCGCGGCCAATGGAGCTCCCGTACCGCTCGTCCAGCCCAATGTGCCGAATTCGAATGAGCCATTGGCCAAGAGATTTCCTCCCAGGAACATTGTCTGGTTGCCCACGTTGATTTCATCGCCAGCATCGAGCGTCTGACTCACGGCCGTGACCTCGTTGCTGGTGTATTCCTTGCCCTTCAGATCTACCAGGACGATACGGAACTTGTAGCCGTCGCGGGCCTCAAGCGTCGCCTCATAGCTGCCACCCTCCTCCTTGCACTGGACGGTATCGACCGTCGTCCAGAGGTTCGAGCCGCTCTTCTTCTGCTGGATGACCATCGAGCGGTTGTACTCGCCGTTCGGCTCGCTCCAGGTCAGTTCGATGGAGTGGGAACTCTTGTCATAAGTGCCAATGAGGTCCGACGGACCGCCCTGACGAGGCAGGTTCGGCACCTTCTCGTAGGCAGCATTGTAGCCCAGGCCGGTCGTCATCGAAGCGTAATATTTGCCCAATTCCGTAAGCCCGCCGTTCTCGTAGATGTGGCCCTTCGACTCGCTGTTCCAGTAGGCGTAACGCTCCACGCAGCCCATCGAGTTAAGGTTGTTGAGGATGTTCTTGGTAGTCGAGAGGATGGTGGCATCGGTCACGCCGCTGCCCCAGCATCCGTTGCCGTTCCACGAGGCGCCCCAAATCCATTCGGAAATCCATATTGGCCGATGATAATTGGGCCACCAGTAGTTGGCGAGATGTGAGAAGTTGCCTTCCGGCCAATAGCAATGCGCATCGACGATGTCACAACGCCAGCCGCGTGCGTCAATCGAGTCGAGGAAGACCTTGATGACCGAGCCGGTGCCGTTCCAGTAGTCGCTGCCATCCCACGATGATGGGGTGCAGAGTCGCATACCGGTACGCATCATATTCTCCCAGTTGGCGAGAATCTCCTCGACACTCTGCGGATGGTCGTCGCTCTTGTTGGCGGGCTCGTTGTTGGCCTTCATGTGGCACGAACCGGTCACGCTTCCGCAAGTGGCCGTGCTTGGCCAGTCTTCGTAGATGTGATTCGGGACCCATTCCACATCGGGCAGGTTACTGGCATTGCCTTCCGCCCAGTCGTAACACCAAGAGGTGTTCAACGCCTGATTGGCCGTCTTGTCGCCGTTGCTGGCCAGGCCTTTCTTGGCGGCGTTGTACCACTGGAAGACGCGGTAGGATGTGATGTGCTGGTCGAGCACGGCCGGCAATGTGGCGAACTCGAGGTCCTCCTGGTCGGCGATGAAGCATCGGCTATAACCACGACCGCTGGCTCGGGTCGAGAACGTCACCATATAGCCACGCTTCAGCTTGAACGAACGGATCCGGTTGTTCAACTTGGCGTCGGTCAAGGTGTTCATGTAGCCACCCGTGTTTTCGAGGCCGAAGTCATTGACTGCCGTGCCGCCGAAGTTCTGCTCCGAATAGACCGTAAGCGGCTTCAGACTGCTCGCATAGGGGAAGATGATGGCGCCCTGGGCGTACATCCGCACTTGGCAGTTGGTGCCATTGGCCGCCTGCACGCCGTTGATATAGACGTGACCCTTGAGCCACGTCGAGATGACCTTGCTCGGCTTGATGTTCTGGATGATGACGACCGTATGGTCGGTGTCGGTGATGTTGACCGAGCCGCCGGTGGTGAAGGGTGTGGCCGATGTGATGATGTAATCCACATCGTCGCTCACGGTGATGGCCGATGTGACCTGCTCGACCGTCGTCTTGGTGTTGGCGGCCAATGCCGTTGCTGACGCGAGCGCGAGCATCGCTACAATCAGCCGGAAAACGAACTTCTTCATATTGAGTATAAAATTTTATAGGTTTTGGCGATGAAGTGGAGTGAAAAAGGTGGAATCAGGTCTTCCTCCCCTCTTCACTCCACTCCTATCTTCTTGACTTATTCAGCGACGAACTTGCGGCCGCTGCGGATGTAGATCTGACCCGGGACGAGGGCATCATCGGCCACACGGCGTCCACGCAGGTCGTAGGTAATCTGAGGCATGACGGCCGATGCATTGGCCACACGCTCAATCGAAGTGTCGTTGATTGACGATACAATCACGAGACCCTCGCTCAGGCGGCTGCCGTCGAGCACGATATTCTCGTCCGTGCAGACAAGCTTCGGCGTGCCAACGACATTGGCCACATTCACAAAGATGCGCAGCTCGTCACCCACCTTGGGCGTGTAGTTCTTCGTGTAGAAGTCAACCAGCAATGTGCCGTTGAGCGTGAGCGTGCCGACATTCTTGATGCCCGAACCGCCGATTACCGTCGCGCTGGTGCCTGCCTTACGCATACAGACGCGCAGCGTACCGTTCTGGTTGATGGTGACGTTCTGGCCGTTGAAGACCATCGTGCCGCGATAGTCGTCCATGTGGTAGCCCGGATAGAGCGTGCCATCGACAACAACCGACGAGTTCTCGATGGTGGCATCGACACTGATGAGATAGCTGCCTTGGCCAACGGTAAGTTTGCCCGTACCGAGCGAAGCCGAATTCTTGACCATCAGAATCTCGCCGCCCTTGATGTTGACGGCACCAGTGGTGGTCCATGTGCCGGTGACAGTCATCTGGCCGTCGCCCACCTTGTTGAACGTCGGGTTGCTCTCGACCACGCCGTCGAAGGTGAAGTCGTTGCCGTTGCCCACGTTCCAGGTGTTTATGGCCGATGTTCCGTTGTTGTCCAATGCGGCAGTGCCGCCCAACTTGCCCGTACCCGTCAGGTTGCCGATGGCGAACGTCTTGCCGGTGTTCTGCACGGTGGTGCCCGATGGGATTTCCATCGTGCCGTTGGCCATGCCGTAGTTGTTGTTCAGACAGAAACGGCCGTCGGCAGAGGTGCCCGTGGTCGGAACCACCGTTCCCTCAAATGCCGACCAGTTGCCGGTCATCGAAGCTCGTGTGGCATACCAGTCCGAACCGGCCACCAACGGATAGGTGATGACGACGCGGCCGTCACCCGTCAAGGCGTTGCTATAGACACCACGGTCGGCGTTGCAGCGGATGGTCGTGTTGTTGCCCGTCACGGTGACAGGAACCGACGATGAACCACTGAGCGACAGCGTGCCGCCCTGCATTTCGACCGATGCAGCCGGTGTGGCCTCAGCCGCAACCGCACCGCCGGCGATAATCATCTTCGCAAGGCCGCTGTTGGCCGTCGAAAGGGTCAATGTGCCGCCGCCCTTCTTGGTCATGACGGTGCCATACATGGCCTTCTGTTGTGTGAACGAGGCTCCGCAGAAGAGCACGCCGCCCTCAGCCGTCTGGAAGCGGATTGGCGATGCGTTCTGCACATCGGCCGTATTCTGAAGGATTGCGCCATTGGACATAACGAACTTCGTGGTGGCCGAGAGTGGTGCGCCCAGACAGCCGAATAATTGGGTGTTGCTGGCCAATGAATTGACCACAGTCGTTCCGCCGCGCAGATAGTTGCCGCCGGTGTAGGTGTGGTCGCCCGTGATGGTGACCTTGCCTGTGCCCTCCTTGACGAATGCGCCGCCCACAATCTTGCCTGTGCCGCTGAAGGTGTAGGCCGTCGTGTTGTTGACGAGGAAGGTATCGACCGTAAATTCGTCGCTCAGCGTGACATTGAAGTTCTGCGCGTCGTCGTTGAACTCGGCGATGTCGCCCTGCACGAAGACGTCGGGCACGAGGTTGTCGCCGTCGGCCAATGCGAAGTTCTCGGTTGTGGCATAGTCCCAAGTCTGGTTAACGCTGCCCGTCCAGTAGATGTGCGATGCGCCGCGCACGCTGCCCAAGGTGAGCAGAATCTTGCCGTCTTCGTATGCGAGCGCGCACTTCAGTCCGTTCGTACCCTCAACTTTCAGGTTCGAGAGCGAGCCGACGATGCTGTCGGCCATAGCGATGCAGTATTTTCCGGCGATGACGTTGCCCGTCAGCTCGATGACCGGCATCAGATACTTCGGACCGTATGACCAGTTTTTGGTCTCGATGACGATGCCGCCGGCCGACAAGGTGTCCGATGCGAACGTCTCGTCGTCGAGGTCGAGCACTACGCGACTTCCGAAGCCGAGATAGAGGGTGCTGTCGGCCGCAATGGTGCCGATCTTGCCCTCACCGCCCGGACGGATGACCGAGCCGTAGTCGGCCTTGATGCTCTTGAACGCAGCCGAACCGTTCAGCACGGCGAAACGGTTGAGCCACAGGTCGCTGTTGTGCATCGTGCCGTTGAAGTTGAGCGTGCCGGCCCAGATGTTGGTCTCGCCCGTGTGGGTGAATGTGGCCGATGGAAGGTTCAGGATGCCGTCGCCCTGCTTGACAAGTCGCGTAGCACCCGACAGGCCACCGCCCGTCACGTTGCAGGTGTAGTACGTGCGGTTGATGACGGCGTTTCCATTGGTCAGGGTGCTGTTCATTCCCTGCACCCACGATGGCACGTTGAACGTCACCATGTAGGGCGATGCGCCGTCGGCAATCGAGATTTCGGTGTCGTTGGTCTCGCACACGAGGAGGTGTTCGTCGGCCGATGTGATTGTGCCGCCATTGGCCACCTCGGTGCGGCCGGTCATCGTGAACGGCGGCGGAGCGACGGTGATGTCCTCCAGTTCGCCGATGAAGTAGCTGGCGTGAGGTGGCTGGTTGTAGCCGATGCTCTCCCACACCATACCCTGACGGTACTGATGGTCGTGCCACAGCGTGTAGTTGCGGTAGGGCGTCGCGATGTTGGTCGTATAGACGCGCACATACTTGTTGTCGGATGTGCGGACGATGATTTCCTCGCGCCAGTCGCCCAAGATGTCGCCCTGAGCCGATGGCGTATTCTTCGTCCAGTTACAGTTGGCTGTGCCATCGGCCGTAAAGACGATGCTGCCGTCGGCCTTGAACACGCGGGCTGCACCTTCGCGCGACGAGGCTCCGTCGAGGCCCTCTTCGAGCAGGTCGCCGTCCCAGTAGATGCGGAAGTTGTTGGTGAAGCCGCCAGGACCGCCCGCAATCGGCTTGTCGGCCACGCACGAGATGGTTCCCGACTGGCTGGAGTGACCCATTGCACCCGGATAGTCGTTGGAGAAGTTGCCGCACAGGGCTCGGCCGTCGTCGCTGCCCGACTCCAGTCGATAATAGATCTGCGACGTGGTGGCGTTGCGGAAGTTCATGGCCGGATGATCCTCGTTGCAGGCGAAAATCTCCTGACCGTGGCGGTACGGGTCGAAGTCGGAGCAATGCTGCGCATCACCGTGGCCGAGGCCGGTTGTCGAGAGTCCCTTACCGTTGTCGTCAATGACCATCGAACCGAAGCAAATTTCGTCGCGACCGTCCCAATCGACATCGGCGATACCGAAGTTGTGGTAGCCCTGTCCGTAGTAGGGGCTGCCCCAGCCACTATTGTCCTCCCACGACCAGTAGAGCGTGAGCTTGTGGGTGTCGGGATTGACACTGTAAGCCTTCATCATGTGGCGCGTGTAGCAGCCACGGCCGAGGAAGATGAACGGATGACGGCCATCGAGGAACGGTGCGCCGAAATAGTGCTTCGTCGAACGATGGCCGTAGCCGTCGCCCCAATCGTCGGCCGCACCGCGTGGCAGCGGATAGGTCATCCAGTAGGGTGTCGAGCCGGAGCCGATTTCGTAGGGCTTGCCGGTCGCGCCGTCAAGGTAGAGCAGATATTCCGCGCCGGTGTTGGTGTAGGTCATATTGGCCGTCTGGAGCACGGTGTTGCGCGTGTTGACGCTCATGTTGCCGATGTTGACCGTCGAGCCGTCGGAGCAGTGGATAATCATGTTGTCGGCACCGCGCATCAGGATTTCGGCCGCGCCGTCGCCATCCCAGTCGTAGCCGACGGCATCATACTGCTCGTCAGGACCTGAGACCATGTTCGGGCCGAGGTCGATGTACCACAGGCGGTCGCCATTGATGTTGTAGCACTCGATGAGGTTGAAGGCCGTGGCATCGACCGAACTGCCGTCCACGTAGTTGCGCTTCATGATGAACTCGCTCACGCCGTCGCCGTCCACATCGGCCAATGCGATGTCGTTGATGGAGTAGTCGCTGGTGATGTTCGCGCCGCTACGCGAAGTGACGTCCTTCACGGCGAACTGGATGTATTGCTGGCTCAGGCGGGTGACTTCGGCGCACTTTGCCTGCTCCACGCCGCGCACGACGGCTGCCACCTGATATTTCGAGCCGCTCTTGCCAGCCGCATCCGTATAGTTCGAGACCGAGAGCGGGCCGGCAATCAGCACGCCGTCGCGGTACAGGTTGTACTCCGTGTCGTAATACTCCTCACCGAAGATGCGCCAGCTCACGAACGAGCCGTTACCCGAAGGAACGGCCACGAGTCCACGGTCCAGCTTGTCGGTGGTACGTTGAGCCTGCATGGGTTGTGGTGTGGCCAATAACAATGCGCCAGCCACAAGGGATGCAAATCCCAAAAAGTTGTGTTTCATAATCTTAAATTTCCAATATAGAGTTTTGACTTATTTCCTGAATATCAGCCTGCCGCCCTCAATCACGAGGCCCTTGGCCGATGCCTTTGTGCGACGTCCCTGAAGGTCGAAGGTATTCTTGGCCGATGGTTGGATTTCATTAGCCAATGTCCCAATCGACAGGAGCGATTCCTCGACGTTGCCGTAGCTGTAGAGGTGGAAGTTGGTGAAGCAGGTCCAGAACGACGAACCGGTATTGCCCGTGCCCAAAACCGCGACGGTCAGCACACCGGCCTTGTCCAGATAGTGCTCGCACGCGTTCTGGTAGCGTCCGGCGGCGAAGTGCGCAGCTGCACCGGCCATCGAGTTCGGGACGTAGGTTCCATCGGCCATCTTCACATCACTGCTGTGCAGGGCCGATGATGTACGCTCGGCCATCAGGTTCTTCAGCATGACGGCCGATGCCGATGCGCCGACGTAGAATTTCGCGTTCACCGCATCCGTTCCGCCCACGTAGCTCGTATAGACCGACGCGTAGCTGCCCGGACGCTGGAAGCCCTGCATGGTGGCGCGGTAGGTTCCGACCGGCATATCGGCCAATTTCTGCTGTGCCGAGACCGACTTCTGGTAGAACTCTATCTCGTTGTAGTTGATTGTACCGTTGCTCGATACGGTGCCCAGCCAGCCCGTCTTGCCGTTGGTGAAGTCGGGGTTGGTGAGCATGAAGGTAAGATCGAAAAGATTGTCGGCCGATGCCACACGCACACCCGCCAGGAACTCGCGTGCGGCCACGTCGAGCGCATCTATCAGCGACAGGATTTCGCCCGCGCCTGTGGCCTCGTCACACTGTTTCGTTAGTGTGGCCAATGCTCCGGCGAACGCAGCATCGGCGCCCTCCTTGACCTCTAGGTGCGGGACCTCGGCCAATGCCGCGATGGGCGCAAGATGGTTGCGGAACGAGGTACGCGACGAGGCGAGGCTGCTGTCCTCCATCTCGGCTGCCTGACGCGCGTCGAGGATGAGCCAGCGTACGCGCTGCTGGTTGTCGGCCAGGCTGAAGACGAAAGAGCCGACAGCGCCATTGGCCACCGCACCCATACACGACGACGAGCCATTGGCCACATTCACCAGCCAATAACCGCGCTGCGGGGTGATCTGCGTGCCGTCGGCAGTCGTGACATCGACGCGCGAACGCATCAGCTGGAAGCCGGTGGCCGATGCTCCGGCGACAAATGATGAGCCATTGGCCACGATGCTGTGACCCGTAGCGGCGTTGGTGAAGCGGTAGAGCTGCGTGGCGGGCGTGAAGGTCACTTTCCATGCAGCCGAGTCATTGGCCAATGCCTCTCCCGACGACATCTTGCGCCACTTCAGCGCGCCCGATGCGCCCTCGACGAGATAGGAATCATACAGG
Organism: uncultured Bacteroidales bacterium; assembly: GCA_902779265.1. Lineage (GTDB taxonomy): Bacteria > Bacteroidota > Bacteroidia > Bacteroidales > UBA3663 > Liminaster. The sequence continues at coordinate 8,087 of CACZAY010000108.1, forward strand.
CCGTAAGTGGCCGATTCATTTTTCAGATAATACTTGACCGAGTCGTCCTGCACGAACGAATAGTATGGCAGGCCTGTCGGATGACCAGTATGCCGTCGTTGCAGCAATGGCTTTAGGCGACAAGTC
>CACZAY010000109.1 GCA_902779265.1 uncultured Bacteroidales bacterium
TTTATTTCAAATGGTATTTTAAGGGGAGTGAAAAAGGAGTGAAAGGGACATTTGCTGTCGTTGCCGAGGGGGGGGACGGGACGGACGGTGGTATCGTCCCTTTCACTCCCCTTTTACTCCTCTTCAGAGCCTTTCGAAGCCCTTTTATGTTCAATATCTGTCTTCGGCTACGGTGCCGTTATAGACGCTCTTGGGAACAATCTCGATGTAGTCGAGCGACATCTCGGCGTTGTTGTCCAAGACCTGACGCAGACGGATGTAGTAGTTGTGGCCCTCCTCGAAATACTTGGTGGTGAGGATGCGGCGCAGGCACTGCTTGTAGCCGTTGTTGCGCATGGTGGTCTCGCCGTGCGGGTGGGTGTATGAGCCCGGGCCCTTCATGTAGCCCTGGTTGCGCATGGCCTTGTCATTGGCCTCAATCGCCTCCTCGTTGCCCAGGTCGGCGTCGAACTCCCAGCCGTAGGCATCGCCGAACTTACGGAGGTCAACCGGGATGCCGCACGGGATGTCGCCCGTCAGGTTGTCGTCGAAGTAGATCTGCACGACGGTACGATCGGTGCCGGCCTGATAGCCGAGGCGCACCTCGTAGGTCTGGCCCGATGGTACGGGCGGCAGCTTGAACTTGATGTCGAAGTTGTCGAGGCAGGCGCACATGTCATCCTCGTATGAGTTGCACCAGAAGCGCTCGTGCACGCCGTAGAAGGTGTCTTCGCCGAAGATGAAGTTCTTCGTGAAGCCAGGCTTGAAGCCCATCATGAGGTATTCCGAGCCCTTCGACTTGTCGTCCGAGTTGCGGATGATGTTGCGTGCGCCGGCGTTCATGAAGTCGGGCGACAACGTGGTGGCGTCGATACGCATACGGGTATTCAGAATCTTGCCGATGGTGACCTCCTTGTACCGTTGCGCGAGTCGCTGTAGTCAGGATTCAGCGCGTTGGATTCCGATGGCGTGAAGATGCGTGCACCGGCCTGGTCGCTGGTTACTTTGGCACCGACACCGTTGCGGTTCACATACTTCTGGTTGGCCGCATCACTCACCTTCAGGATGGTGAACGGAGCCATTGTCTCGTAGAACTCCATGATGTCCTGCTTGTCGGTCAGGAACTGCGTGCGAACCGAGCCGTCGAAGCCCGATTCCGAAACGGTCAGCTCCGAGTACGATGACCATCGGTCCAGAATATGATAGGCCACGAAGCGGTTCAACGGGTTCTTGCGGTTGGTGAAGTCGTCGTCATACAGACCGGCGTCCTGTGGATAGGTGTGGTCGTAAACGCTCTTGGCATAGGCCTTCAGGTCATCGATGTTCTTGATGCCGTAGCGGTTGAAGATCGAGTCCGGCTCGGCAAAGACGGTGTACTTGAACTCGCGCTTGGCCGGGAAACGGTAATAGACGTTGTGGTTGCCGAAGTACTTGATGTGCTTCTTGTCGGCCACAGTCGAATCAGGTTCAATGAAGTAGTCCTCGTCCTCGATGCGTGCGTCGATGGTGTCGGCCAATGCAGTGAGTCGCATCGCCTGGCCGAAGATGGTCAGGTTCGGGTCACCGCAGACGAGCTCGCCCAGCAGGACGGACGACGAGGTGATGACCTGGTTCACGATGTGCATGACACCGTTCTCGACCGAGTCGTCGCGGGCGATCATCTCGGACGAATTGATGTGATATTTCACGTTGCCGGCCACCGTGTCGCAGGTGAGCGTCAGGTAACGGTTGTTCATGTTGGTCGTAGGCAGCGAGCCGTCGCCCAGGTCGGTCGTGAAGTAGGCCACCTTCAGGAGGTGCATCCAGGCCAATGTGTCACACTCGGCATCGGTCATATCGCTCACGCTGGCATAGTTGCGCTCGCGCAGCCACGTGTTGATGGCTTCGTTGGTCGGCGCAAAGCAGGTGAACGTGCCGTAGGTCGAGAGCAGGTCCCACATCTCGGCGCGGTGCAGCACGTCGATGAACTCGGAGAACTGCTCCTCGTTGTTGGTCAGGTAGTCCGTCACCATCTCACCCGTGAAGGTGTAGTAGGCATCCTGCGGAATCGAGTCATCGATACACGACGTCACGGTGGTGGCGGCGGTGCCGAGGCCCAGCAGTCCAATCAAGGTATAAAGTATTTTTTTCATAGCGATACAGGATTATTTTTTTGACGTCTCGTTGGTGATGTAGGCCGGATTCTGCTTGATGTTGTCCGGGTTCATGTCAATCTCGCGCTCGGCGTATGGCCAGAACAGGGCGTTGGGCGACTGCAGCTGGATACGGATACGGTTGGCATTCTTCTGCTGTTTCGGCAGGACGGTGTTGATGAGGTCCTGGTTGTTGCCGTCACGCAGGGCGTAGCGCACCAGGTCGAACCAGCGCTTGCCCTCGAACATCAGCTCGCGGTGACGCTCTTCGCGCACCAGCTGGCGCATGGCCTCCTGGTCGGGATACTTCTCGGCCTTCAGGCAGTTGGCGTTGCCGTCGTTGAGGTTGTTGGCGCGGTTGTAGTTGGCCGATACGATTTCGAAGGCCTCCTTCAGGTTCTCCTCGCCGCCCAGCTCGACCAGAGCCTCGGCCTTGACCAGCATGAGGTCCGGCAGGCGGTAGATTGGCCAGTTCAGGTTGCCTTTATTTGAATAGGTGCTTATGCTGTATGACACGCTCGGCGTGTTTCCGGCCTGTGTGGGCAGGGTGAATGATGCCATAGCATATTGGAACTTGTAGATTTCGATGCCGCTCTCGGGTACGGGCACCGGGAAATACTCGCAGAAGCGGCAGTCCGTGTATTTGAAATACTTGTTGGCGTCGGTAAAGGCACCGGAAACCAGGTCGGGATTCACGTTACAGAGCGCACGCTTGTTGGCATCCTGCCAGCTGTAGATGAACGTCTGGGTAATCGGGTTCTCCTTGCTCTGGTCGTGGTCGTAGATTTCAAAGATTGACTCGAGCGAATTGCCTTTGCCGAAGTTTGCCTCGTAGGCATAGCCGCAGGTATTGCTGCCGGACAGCGCCTCGGTGTAGAGCGGATACTTGTCGTTATAGAGCCTTACGCCTCTGACTGAGTTCGGTGACTCCTCGTGTACCTCGCGATAGACATTGGCCTTGAAGTCAATCACACGCTGGGCATAGTCGGCCGCAGCCTGATATTCTCCCAACCAGAGGTTGATGTCGGCCAATAGCGCATAGAACGCGCACACCGTGACGCGGCTCGAGTTGTAAGGGTTGTCGGCGCGGGTGTATCCACCCGACATGGGCGGGTAGAAGCGCATGGCGTCGCCCTGGACAGCCTCGAGGTCGGTGACGAGTTGGCGCAGCAGCGTCTTGAAGTCGGTGAGCGGGATGCGGTAGTCCTTGTCGATGTCGTCGTCGGTGAGTGACGGCTTGGTCACGTAGGGGATGTCGCGGAAGGTGCGTACCAGATAGAAGTAGCACAATGAGCGGATCCAGGTGACCTCGGCAATATGGGCGGCCAGGTCCGACTCGGTGTAGTTCGGGTCGCGCTCGGCTACCAGCGGTGCAAACTCGATGACGGTGTTGCATCGGTTGATGACCTGATAGAAGGGCGTCCATGTCACGTTGGGGTTGGTCTCAAGGATGTTCTCCTCGATGATCTGCTGTATGTTGATGTCGTTGGCGCTCTTGGCATAGATCACGTTGTCCGAACGGAGCTCGCCCCAGATGAACAGACGCTTCATGAGGTTTTCATCCAACAGGCCCGAGTAGCAGGAATAGACCACACTCTCGACGTCGGCACGGTCCTCCCAATAGTTCTCGAACACAATCTGGCCCATGGGCTTCTGGTCAAGGAAGTCGTCGCATGAGGTCAGCGTTATGGCCGATGCCCCCAGCGGAATCGCCACGCCGAGCAGCAGCTTGCCTATGTTTTTCGAAATATTTCGCATAATTTATATGGATATTAAAGGTTTTTAAGGGAAGTGAAAGTGAAGTGAAAAGGACGTTTGTTGAAGTTGTCGGGGATTTCTTTTTGATGGGCCATTGGCCACAACCATTTCCCTTTCACTTCCTTTTCGCTACTTTTCATTACCTTTAAAGTAGTTTAGAACTGTATATTCATGCCGGCACTGAAGCTCTTCGAGCGTGGTGTCTGTGCGTTATCGACTACGATGCCGTAGCTGCCGTAGTTGACCTCCGGGTCGGCGCCGCTGTACTTCGTGAGACAGAAGACGTTGTTGCCCTGGAGGAAGACGGAGATGCGCGACAGGTGCAGACGCTTGCAGACCTTCGGGTCGATGGCGTAGTTGATGCTCGTGTAGTTGAGGCGCAGGAATGAGCCGTCCTCCACGAAGCGGTCGCTGCCCAACCAGTTGTAGCCTGCATCGTGCAGGGCACGCGGAATTTCGGTCACGTCGCCCTCGACACGCCAACGCCAGTTGACGGCGCGGCTCTGGTTGTTGTTGTTATACATCGACTCGGCGTTCATGCGTGCGCCGTTGATGACCTTGTTGCCGTAGCGGAAGTTGAACTGCGAGCTCCATGAGAGAGAGCCCCACGAGAGCTTGAAGCCGAAACCGCCGGTCACCTTTGGCAGTGATGAACCGATATAGACGATATCGAGCTCGTTGATGTTGCCGTCGTGGTTGACGTCTTCGTAGATGGCGTCGCCGCCCTTGAACTCATATTCCGATCCGGTGCCGAAGGCAAAATACATCGGCTTGGTCTTGCCCAGCTCGTCGAGGATGGCCTCGTCGGCAGCATTGCGTGCTACTGGTGCGTTCGGGCCGCTGATGCCCGGAACCTCCTCGGCCGAATAGACGCTGTACTGATAGACGCCCTTGTAGCGGAAGCCGTAGATGGCGCCGAATGGGGCGTGACACTGGATGTGGGTCAGGTATTTGCCGTTCTTGAAGTCGAACTCCTGATTCATGCGCTCCAGGATGCTGCCGTCCATCTCAATCAACTTGTTCTGGTTGTTGGCGAAGTTGACGTTGAGGTCGAGGTTCCACTTGCCCCAGTGGAGGAGTCGGTAGGTGTTCACGTTGAACTCCCAGCCCACGTTGTCCATGCGGCCCGTGTTCTTGCTTGGCAGGGTCTCGAAGCCGGATGACGACGGAATCGGATAATCGTTCATCATCAGGCTGCGGGTCATTGACTTGTAGAGATTGACATCGGCCGTAATCTTATTGTCCAGGAAGCCGAGGTTCGTACCGAGGTTGTACTGCTCCTTCTCCTCCCAGCGCAGGGTGTTGAGGGCAATATTGTTCGGATAGACGGCTTGCAGGCCCATGTAGGATGTGGTGCCGCCGTACTTGGCGTAGAAGAGGCCCTCCTTGCCTGGCTGGTTGCCCACACGGCCCCAACCGGCACGCATGGACAGCATCGAGAGCCACTTGTCTGACCAGTCCATGAAGGCCTCGTCGCTGATGTTCCATCGGGCAGAAATACCCGGGAAGTTACCCCAGCGTGAGTCCTTGCCGAACTTGCTGCTGCCGTCGCGACGCAGGGTGAAGTCGAACGTATAGCGCTCCTTGAAGGCGTAGTGGACCTGACCGGTGAGGTAGAAGCTGTGCCACTCCGAGGCGCCGCTGTTGAACTTCTCGTCAATCAGACCGACGCCGGCCGACGAGGTCATGCTGCCGTAAGGCATGTTGTAGTTGCCGTTGCCCTGCGAACGCGAGTTGCCCGAGGTGAGCTGGAAGCGGGCCATGGCCATGAGGTGATGATCCGTGTTAGGGAAAATCGGTTGGAACGTCATGGTGTGGGTCGTGGTGATGGCAAATGACTTGCTCGCATCACTCTCTGACTTGTTGCGGCTCTTGTCAAACAAACTGCCAATGACGAGCGACGACGGGTAGAACGAGTCTTCATAGCGGTTGAAGATCGAGAAATTGACCTTGCCCTCATAGGTGAGGCGTGTCGATTCGTAGTCGGTGGACATGAGGTCGTAGCGCAGGATGAACTCCGGCTGGATGTTGAAGGTTTTCTCCAGCTTCCATGCCTCCTTGGCCAATGCCACAGGGTTCGGCAACGAGCTCTGGTCGTTCTGCACACGGAACTCGGGGCTGATGGTGCTGCTGATGTGGTAGAACTCATCGGTCGGCACGCCGTCCTCCTCCTCGACATAGATGGCGAGGTTAGGCATCTTCTTGTAGGCGATGCCCAGCAGGTCGCCGTTGTTCTTGTGATTGTTCGTGTAGGTGAAGTTGAAGTTGGTCGTTACCTTGATACGGTTCGAGAGGAAATAGTCGAGAGCCGTACGCTCGGTGAAGCGGTCCAGCTTCTGTTCGATGATGGAGCCGGTCTGGTGGTCCCAGCCGAGCGAGAAGCGGAAATTGGCCTTCTCACCACCACCCGTCACGTTGACGGCGTGCTTCTGCTCCAGACCTGTCTGCTTGACGGCCTTGCGCCAGTCGGTGTCGTTGTTGTACTGATGCCAGTCGGGGAATTCGGCATCCGAGTGCAGATACTGGATCTCCTTGATATTGGCCGCATCATCGCTGAAGTTGCGGTTGAAGTACGACTCCTTGAGGAACATCGTATATTCGCCGCCGCGCAGCAGCTTGATGCCTTCGGGCTGGTAGGTCACGTTGGCGCGGTAAGAGTAGTTGACGCGTGTTGCGCCGCGTGAACCGCGCTTCGTCTTGATTTCGATAACGCCATTGGCACCCTGAGAACCCCAGATGGCTGTGGCCGATGCATCTTTCAGCACCGACACCTCCTCGATGTCTTCAGGGTTGATCTGCAGCAGTTCGGCGAACTTGTCTTCCGTCGCGTTGTTGAAGTCGAAGTCCTTCTTGTAGTCCGACTCGAAGACGTTGCCATCCACTACGACCAGAGGCTCGGCATTGCCGTTGATGGTCGATACGCCACGCAGACGCATTGAGGTGCCTGCGCCCAGGTTACCGCTTGCGAACACGATATCCAGACCCGAAATACGGCCCTGCAAGGCCTCGTCGATGGAGGTGACGGTGGCCAAGTTGTCGATTTCGCTGGCCTTGATGCTCTGCATGGTGCCAGAATATTCGTTGACCGGGATATCGAGGCCCGTGGTGTTGGTCTTCTTCTTCTGCGAGACGACAACTTCGTTGAGCGTGTGGCTCTGCTCCTTGAGCACGAGATTGTAGGTCAGACCCTTGATGGGAATTTCGAGCGTTTCACAGCCGATGTAGGTGATGCGCAGACGGTCTTGCGGGTTGCGGATGGCGAACGAGAAGTTACCGTTGATATCGGTTGTGGCCGATGCCATGACGCGGTCATCCTTGTTGAGCTCGACGATGTGTACGCCGGCGAGCACGTCGATTTCGTCCGATATGGTACCCGAAATGACGTCACCGGCCTTCTGTGCCCAGACCGAACCGGTCAGTCCGGCCAATGCCAGCACACATGCGCCTTTGGTAATGAATCTATTTTTCATATACTGTATTTTTCTTATTTATAGAAGAGTGGTCCGTCAATCAGGTGGATTGAGGCGAATGACGATGCCGAGATGTTGCCCGTAATCTGTCCTGCATTGACAAGCAGGTAGTCGCGTGAGGTGAGGTTCCAGAGCGGCTTGCCATTGCCGTCATTCTGTTGGAGCACGGTGCGCTCGTTGCCCATCAGGTCGGTGACCTTCAGTGCATCAGGCGTCGAGTGTACCTCCAGTGTGCGGAACTTCTGGGTGGTCTCGTCCATATTGGCCGTCTCGTAGTTGCGCACGAACGTGTCGCCCACGGTCAGGTTGCCCTCTGCGTCATAGTCGGCGCCGCCGTCATTGGCATAATCGAGGCCAATGAGAAGCATGTTGTCCTGGATGTGGTAGCGCAGGAAGTTCTCCAACGTCTCCTTGGCTGTCTCGATACGCTTCTCCAGGGCCGGTGATGGGTTGTTCTCATTCTCGGTCTCCAGCAGGGCAATCTCCTCCCACGTGTAGAGACCGTACTTGTTCTTGTCGGCCAATGCCGCACGCAGACTCTCGTTGGTCGGGACGTAGATGGTGTAGTTGTAATTGTTGAAGGTCGAGATGTTACCTGCGGCCGATGCGGCGTCGAACGTGCCGTTGCGCTTCGTCTCCTGCAAGGCGCTGCAGCCTTCGAGCAGGGCGAAGAACTCCGAGAACTCGGGATGCTGCGACAGCACGTCGATCGAGCTGTTGCGGGTGGTCATGATAGGCTGGGCCTCGTCCGGCTCGCCGTCCAGGATGTAGGTCTTGCCGTTGCCTCCGCTCAGGGTCTGGTCATAGATTCTGGTGACCTTGAGCCATTGGCCACGATCACGCTGGAAAGTACCCTGGACGTAGATGTCGCCGCCCTCCTGCTTGATGGCAATCACGCCGCCGTTCTTCGTGCGGTAGAAGGCGTGACCGTTCTCGACGTTACTGTTCAGGTCGCGGTTGCCCACGATGATGTGCGTGTCGAGCAGGTCCTCCAGACGGTCGGCAATGACGAACGGGTCGCGCACCTCACCGATCGAGTCGCCGATGACGTCGTTCTCCCTGTCATAGTTATAGACGGTGGCCCAGACGCGTTCATCCTCGGTGAGGGCCTTTTTGTTGTAGTGGAAGCGCCATACCTTGCCGGTTACGTTGGCATACGATACGGGATCGTAGTAGAGCATCAGCGCATTGTTGGTCGGGATGAAGAACGAATAGTAAGAATCCAGAGAGTTGAGGTACGAACGGTACTCCAGACGCTGGATGGCCCATCGCCAGATATTCATGCTCTCGTTGACCAATGAGGGGAAGCTCACGCTGATGAACGATGTCGGCGCAAATACCTTATTGGTCAGATAGATGGCACCATTGCAGCCCAGATAGACCGAATCGACATCCTTGACGGTGATGCCCATGCGGTCCTGGTTGCTGTTGACGATGCCGGCAAACTTTGACGGAACGGAGTTGACCCACGAGTTCAACATGCCGTTGTTGAGCAGCTCGGCCCAGATATG